>NZ_JBNFXP010000008.1:0-170761 GCF_052877535.1 Vibrio sp. PNB23_22_6
CCTGGGAGTATTTAGCAAGGTGTGAGAATAGGAAAAACTCTAAGTTAGAGTGCCACTAATCCAGGGAGGGTTACAAGATAACAAAAAGCCGCTGAATTCAGCGGCTTTTTCGTAACTAAGTGCATCAATGTATAGGCAATACTAAAGCACCATTGCGGCAATCCAACCGAAGATGATCAGTGGAATGTTGTAGTGGATAAAGGTTGGCACAACCGTTTCCCAAATATGCTCGTGTTGGCCATCTGCATTTAGGCCTGATGTTGGGCCTAATGTTGAGTCAGAAGCTGGAGAGCCTGCATCACCCAGTGCCGCAGCAGTACCGACTAGCGAAATCGTTGCCATCGGTGAGAAGCCAAACGCCAATGCAAGTGGGACATAGATAGTGGCTAGGATTGGAATGGTTGAGAACGACGAACCGATACCCATTGTGACCAATAGACCAACGACAAGCATAAGCAGTGCAGCAAGCGGTTTATTGTCACCAATACTAGTTGATAGCGATTGAACGAGCGTTTCTACGCCTCCGGTTTGCTTCATTACTGCAGCAAAACCCGCCGCCGCAATCATGATGAAGCCGATCATCGCCATCATGTGAACACCTTTAGTGAACACGTCATGCGTTTCTTTCCACGCAATCACACCACCAAACGTAAACACCATGAACCCAGCTAGTGCACCGATGATCATTGAGCCAGTGTAAAGCTGAACACTAAGAGCCGCGATAATACCGATCGCCGCAACAATAATGTGTTGCTTGTTAATGGCGTGTTCCGTTTCATGTACAACAGTCAATTCATTTTCTTTGTATTCTCTAGGCTTGCGGTAGCTAAAGAAAATTGCCATGAATAAGCCAAATAGCATACCTAAGCCAGGCAATAACATAGCCGTAGGAACTTGGCTCGCGACCACGCTCTCCAAACCATTTTCATGCAGGTTTTTTAGCAAGATATTGTTCAAAAATATACCGCCAAAGCCGACGGGTAGAACCATATACGGTGTGATCAAACCAAACGTCAGTACACAAGCGATCAGACGACGGTCAAGCTTGAGCTTGGCGAAGACACCAAGAAGAGGCGGGATCAAAATGGGAATAAAGGCGATGTGGACAGGAATTACGTTCTGAGAGGACATGGTGACTAATACTAGCGCCACCAATACTGCGTATTTCAAACCAGTGGTCGATGTCGAACTGTCTTTACCATTTATGCGTTTGATAACGTCCTTAGCCAGTAAGTCGGTGATACCAGATTTGGATATCGCAACGGCAAATGCACCGAGCATTGCGTAGCTTAGTGCAATCGTCGCACCACCACCAAGGCCACTTTCAAATGCAGCAACGGTGTCCCCAAGGCTCATTCCAGCAACAAGGCCACCAATAATGGCACTAAACGTGAGGGCGACCACCACGTTTACGCGCATCAATGCTAATACCAACATGACGCACACAGATATAACGACAGGATTCATACTTTTCCCAATATGTTGTGTTTATTTATTATTTTTCGTCAACAAGCGGCCAACCGCCTAGGGCCTTCCATTTATTGACAATGCCACAGAATAACTCTGCTGTCTTTTGTGTATCGTAAAGTGCTGAGTGCGCTTCACGATTATCGAATTCCATCTCAGCGGTTTTACAAGCTTTAGCGAGAACGGTTTGGCCATAAGCTAGTCCACTTAACGTTGCGGTGTCAAAAGTGGCAAATGGATGGAAAGGGATTCTTTTTAGTTTGCAACGCTCGTTTGCGGCATTAACAAAGCTTAAGTCGAACGCGGCATTATGAGCAACCATGATTGCACGAGAGCAATCTGCCGTTTTTTGCTCTTTACGGATCAACTTATAAATTTCTTTCAGTGCTTCTTGTTCAGAAACGGCACCACGAAGTGGGCTGAATGGGTCACGGATGCCATTGAATTCCAGCGCTTCTTTTTCTAAATTCGCGCCTTCGAAAGGTTCGATATGAAAATGAATGGTGGAGGCCGGATGTAGAACACCGTCTTCATCCATGCGAAGTGTTACTGCGCAGATTTCTAAAAGTGCGTCAGTTTGAGCATTGAAACCTGCGGTCTCAACATCAACTACCACTGGGAAATAACCACGAAAACGTTTTTTCAAGGTTAGAGCTTCATTTTCTATTGTCATGTTGGCTTATTTTAGTGTGACGAAGGCTGCATTATTGCAGATTCTGACGATGAGAAAAACTGCAATGTAGGAGAAAAATTGAATTCTGTATTGCTATTTGCCAATTACTGTTATGACCAAAAGAAGGCAATGGTCTCCTGCTATTCCTGTGATGTTATCTACCATTTTACACGCTTGCCATATCTTTATAACCAAGCATTTCGAGGTTACTTGGGTGTATCTAAGGCTATTAATCATGATGAAATCGGTATGTTGGCGGGTTTTTTGCATCTGTTCGCTTGTTTTTAATTGATTCAGAATAGCGGCAATTGACTGCCGTTTGAGAGATAGTACCTAGATGAATAAATGGCTAATAACCAGCGGTGTCATACTGTCATTACTTAGTGCAAGCAGTTTTGCGACAATGAGTAAGCGTTATGTCGCGATGCCGCAGCAGTCACAATGGGAAATGGTGGTAAACACGCCGCTTGAGTGTCAACTTGTACACCCAATCCCAAGTTTTGGTGACGCGGTATTTTTATCTCGTGCAAATAAGAAGATCAATTTGGATTTTGAGTTGAAAATGCGTCGCCCGATGGGAGAGACCCGTGATGTCAGTTTGGTGTCTATGCCACCACCTTGGCGCCCAGGTGATAATGCTGATCGTATTACTAATCTTAAGTTCTTCAAGCAGTTTGATGGCTACGTTGGCGGTCAAACCGCTTGGGGTATTTTATCTGAATTAGAAAAGGGACGTTACCCAACGTTCAGTTATCAAGATTGGCAGAGTCGCGATCAACGAATAGAAGTGGCACTTTCATCGGTACTGTTTCAGAGTAAGTTCAATGCATTTAGTGACTGCATTGCGAATCTACTGAAATACAGCTTTGAAGATATTGCATTTACGATTCTGCATTATGAACGACAAAGTGATCAATTGACAAAAGCGTCAAAGAAGCGCTTATCCCAAATTGCTGATTACGTTCGCCATAATCAAGACATTGATTTGGTGTTAGTGGCGACTTACACCGATTCCACTGACAGTAAGAGTGCAAGTCAAAGTTTGTCAGAGCGAAGAGCGGAGTCGCTTCGAACTTATTTTGAGTCGTTAGGTTTGCCTGAAGATCGTATTCAAGTGCAAGGATATGGCAAGCGCAGACCAATAGCGGATAACGGTTCACCAATTGGCAAAGATAAGAACCGACGAGTGGTGATTTCGCTTGGGCGCTCTCAGGTTTAATCTGAGAGGATTGATTGATAAACAAAAGGCAGGTATCAGACCTGCCTACAATAAAATGGCCTGTTTCAGAGGAGAGGAAGTACCTAGCCTTCTAGGCCCGAAGAAGCTTGCTTGTTCTGAATTAGCTCAATCATGTAACCATCTGGGTCTTTAACAAAGGCGATGTGAGTTGTCCCGCCTTTGACAGGACCTGGTTCACGAGTTACGTTACCACCTGCCGCTTTGATCGTGTCACAAGTCGAGTAGATGTTATCGACGCCAATCGCAATATGACCAAATGCAGAACCTAGGTCATACGCCGTGGTTCCCCAGTTGTACGTGAGTTCGATCACTGAGCCTTGAGACTCGTCACCGTAGCCAAGAAACGCGAGTGTGTATTTGTACTCTTTGTTTTCGTTAGTACGAAGTAGCTGCATGCCCATGACTTCAGTGTAGAACTTGATGGATTTGTCTAGATCACCCACGCGCAGCATGGTGTGAAGAATTCGACCGTTTGACATTTTTTGCTCCTAGCTATTGTTTCAGAAGAGGTTATTCGTCTGGATACACTTTTTCTTTAAATTCACATAGATCTTCAATAATGCAGCTACCGCAGCGTGGTTTTCTTGCCACACAGGTGTAGCGACCATGAAGGATCAGCCAGTGGTGTACATCAAGCTTAAACTCTTTTGGCACCACTTTAAGAAGTTTTTCTTCAACGTCGTCGACGGTTTTACCCATCGCAAACTTTGTACGGTTAGAAACACGGTAGATGTGCGTATCTACCGCGATGGTTGGCCATCCGAATGCGGTATTCAGTACCACGTTTGCGGTTTTACGACCCACACCTGGTAAGGCTTCTAGTGCGGCACGATCTTCTGGTACCTCACCGTTGTGTTTCTCTAGCAAGATTTTACAAGTTTTAATGGTGTTTTCTGCTTTTGAATTAAACAGACCGATGGTTTTGATGTATTCCTTTAAGCCATCCACACCCAAGTTAAGAATGCTTTGTGGCGTATTGGCAACGGGGTAGAGCTTGTCTGTTGCTTTGTTTACGCTGACATCCGTTGCCTGCGCTGAAAGCAGGACGGCTATGAGTAATTCAAACGGTGTGCTCCAGTTAAGCTCCGTCTGAGGATTGGGATTGTTTTCTCGTAGTCGTTCGAGAATTTCAATTCTTTTGACTTTGTTCATTGCTGACTTCCAAACCCGTCTTTGCGGTTTATGAAAAAGGCCCTACGAGTGGTAGAGCCTTGATTTTAGGATTCTTATATTATGCGTTAGTGACGCGAGCGCGCTCAATGGCTGGTTTTTCTTCTTTTGGCTGACGTGCCTGAATTGAGCTGTCGATAACGTTTTTCAACGCAATCAAAAGCCCGACGCCAATGAAAGCACCCGGTGGCAACAATGCCAATAAGAAGCTGCTATCGAAGTGGAAAACTTGAATACGCAGTGCGGCAGCCCAGTCGCCTAAGAGTAGGTCTGCACCATCAAACAGCGTACCGTTACCGACAAGTTCACGCATGGCACCAAGTACAACCAATACGGTTGTCATACCAAGGCCCATCCAGAAACCATCTAGCGCTGCTGGCAGTGGATCATTCTTAGACGCGTAAGCTTCTGCTCGGCCGATGATAATACAGTTGGTCACGATCAGTGGAATGAAGATACCTAATGATAGGTACAAGCCGTACGCGTAAGCGTTCATCAAGAGTTGAACACAAGTTACCAAGGCTGCGATGATCATAACGAAAACCGGAATACGAATTTCTTTAGGTACGTAGTTACGGATCAGTGAAACCGTCACGTTTGAGCCCACGAGAACCAACAAAGTCGCGATACCTAAGCCGAGCGCGTTAGTGATGGTGGAAGAAACCGCAAGTAGAGGACACAAACCCAGAAGTTGCACTAGGGCAGGGTTGTTGCTCCACATACCGTTTTTCATTAGCAGTTTATTGTCACTCATGGTTGCCTCCGGCACAGTCTAGGGGCTGATTCAAAATCTCATCACGAGACTTGTTTACATAGTTTACTGTGTTTTTGACCGCTTTCACTACCGCTCGAGGGGTAATGGTTGCGCCAGTGAACTGATCGAAATCGCCGCCGTCTTTGCGTACTCGCCAAGAATTCCAGTTATCTTCGGTGACTTGCTTATCTGTGAAGCTTAAGATCCAGTCTGTCACGCGCAAATCAATCTTATCACCTAAGCCTGGTGTTTCTTGATGGCTTAAGATACGAGTGCCCAGAATTTTCCCTTGGTTGTCGATACCTGTGATGATTTTGATTTCACCGTTGTAGCCATCTGGGGCGATGGACTCAATCGCCATTGCGGTCGGTTGACCATTTTTGGTCGCGATGTAAGTTGGCATTGAGCGAACCGTACCGAGGTCAGGAGCCGTTACCATAGTACACGCCGCAACAAGGTTGTTGTCATGCATTTCTTCAGGAATTACTTGGTTAAGAACCGACAGCAATTGTTTTTGTTCCTGAAGTTTAATTTGATCTTTTGTTAGGTACTGAGTCAGTGCCACAAGACCGGTTGTTGCACAGGCGAAGATCGCCAGTGTCAGACCATTTTTTCTAATAGCGGTTAACATGTTTACCTCAGTGACCGTAAGTTCTTGGTTTGGTGTAGTAGTCGATCAACGGTACACACATATTGGCAAGCAGAACAGCGAACGCAACGCCATCTGGGAATCCACCCCAACTACGAATAATGAATACCAACGCACCAATCACAGCGCCGAAAATCAAGCGACCTTTTACAGTCGTTGACGCTGAAACAGGATCGGTAGCGATAAAGAACGCGCCTAACATCGTTGCACCTGAAAGTAGGTGGAAGATTGGTGATGCGGTTTCTCCCGGCATGATCAAGTTAAATACGGTGCTAAACAGTGCCAAGCTACCTAGGAAACCAACAGGAATGTACCATTGGATGATGTGTTTCTTGATCATCACTAGGCCACCAACCAAGTAAGCTAGGTTTACCCATTGCCAACCGATACCTGCAAGTCCACCAAACATTGGTAACGCCAGCACCTCACTTGGCGTTGCACCGGTATGAATACCGGTTTTGAATGCATCTAATGGGGTTGCCATTGTCACGCCATCCACGCCGGCACGAACTTGTTGCAGCGACAAACCATCAAAATCATAACCAGTGAAGATCAAAGACAACGCGTCTGCAAAAGTAACGTGCTCAGACATCAATGAAACAGGCGCGCTCCAACTTGTCATCTGGACAGGGAAGGAGATGAGCAATACAACGTAAGCGACCATCGCTGGGTTAAATAAGTTTTGACCAATACCACCGTATAAGTGCTTCGCAATAACGATGGCAAAAATTAAACCGATGACCATGATCCACCAAGGGGACCATGGTGGGATCGCAACGGCTAATAGCCATGCGGTCACGATGGCACTGTTATCACGCAGTGCACGCATTGGTGAACGCTTACGCACAAGCATGACTAATGCTTCAAGTGACACTGCGATCGCAATCGCGAATACGAGTTGAATGATGGTGCCCCAACCAAAGAAGTAGGTTTGAGCCACTAAGCCAGGAATAGCACACAGGGCTACCCATTTCATCAAATCAGGCGTGCTGCGACGGCTGTGCGCGTGTGGTGAACTGGCAATAAAAAACGACATTACTCGTTCTCCTCAGTATTGTTCTTATTCGCTTCTTGCTGAGCTTTACGTGCTTTAGCGCGAGCAATGGCTGCGGCAACAGCGGCTTTCTTTGGATCCACTTCTGGTTCTTCAGAGGGTGCTTCCGCCTCTACAGATTCTGTTTGCGCTTCTTGCTGATCTTTGCGTGCTTTGGCGCGAGCAATCGCAGCAGCCACAGCGGCTTTCTTTGGATCCACTTCTGGCTCTTTAGTAGGCGCTTCTTCAACAGATTCTGTTAGTGCTTCTTGCTGAGCTTTACGCGCTTTGGCACGAGCAATCGCAGCGGCAACAGCGGCTTTCTTTGGATCTTCAGTTTGCTCAGCAGGTGTTTCCGTTTCTACAGATTCTGTTAGTGCTTCTTGCTGAGCTTTACGTGCTTTGGCACGAGCAATGGCAGCGGCAACAGCGGCTTTCTTTGGATCTTCAGTTTGCTCAGCAGGTGTTTCCGCTTCTACAGGTTCGGATGAGCCTTCTTGCTGAGCTTTACGTGCTTTGGCACGAGCAATGGCAGCGGCAACAGCGGCTTTCTTTGAATCTTCAGTTTGCTCAGCAGGTGTTTCCGCTTCTACAGGTTCGGATGAGCCTTCTTGCTGAGCTTTGCGCGCTTTCGCACGAGCAATCGCAGCAGCGACCGCAGCTTTCTTTGGATCGTCAGCTTGCTGTGTAGACGTTTCTGATTCGATAGATTCGGTTGAATCTTCTTGTTGAGCTTTCTTCGCCTTAGCACGGGCAATCGCTGCTGCCACTGTTGATTTTTTATCATCAGCATTATCCGCAGAACCATCGCCTTGTTCTTTTTGCGTTTTGCGCTCGCGAGCAAGACGTTTACGCTCTTCGCGTAGTTTAGCCATTTCTGAGTTATCAGGCTCGGCTGCACCAGATTGAGCCGCAGCAGCTTGTTTGGCTTTTGCTTTGGCAATCGCGGCCGCAACCGCTGGTTTCACTGTTGGCTCGGTTTTCGCTTCAGCATTCTCTTTTTGTGCTTTCACACGAGCGATCGCTGCGGCAATCGCATCGTCACCGCCAGATGCTTTCATGTCTTTACGACGCTCATCCGCGGCTTTCTTAAAGCGATTCTCACGTTCTGCTTTTTCGCGTTCCATACGCGCTTTCTTCTCTTCAAAGCGCAGCTTAGCTCGTTCAGCTGCTGCCGCTTCTTGAGCGCGAGTACGGATTTCAGCTTTCGCTTGACGGTAGTATTGAACCAGTGGAATTTCGCTTGGACACACAAATGCGCACGCGCCACATTCAATACAGTCTTTTAGGTTCAGCTCTTCTAGCTTTTCGTATTCTTGGCTTTTCGCGTACCACTGAAGTTGCTGCGGCAATAGCGATGCGGGACACGCTTCCGCACATTGGCTACAACGGATACATTCCATTTCGTATTGGTCAGAAGCGATCTCACGACGCTTCGGTGCCAAAATACAGTTTGTCGTTTTAGTGATAGGGACCTGAGCGTGGGGTAGGGTAAAGCCCATCATTGGACCACCCATGATTAGGCGTTGCAGTTTCTTATCTGCTTTGTAGCCAAACTCATCCAAAAGCGCTTGTACAGGCGTACCAAGTAGCGCCCAAACGTTGCGCGGTTGCTTGAAGGTTTTACCCGTCAGAGTCACGATGCGATTCACCATAGGTTCGCCGTCGATCACTGCCCGTTTAATTGAGTAGAGAGAACCAACGTTTTGGACCAAGATGCCAATATCCGCAGGGATAGCGCCGCTTGGAACTTCTTTATTGGTCAAAATCTTGATGAGCTGCTTCTCACCACCTGAAGGGTATTTGGTTGGGATAACGCGGATCACGATGTCTTTGTTCATCGCCGCTTGTTCCAGTGCTTTGATTGCTGCTGGCTTGTTATCTTCAATACCGATGATGGTCAGTTTTGGCTTGAGGATATGCTCAACAATCTCGATCCCTTGGAGCAGTTCGTCCGCATGCTCCTGCATGAGTTTGTCATCGGCGGTGATGTAAGGTTCACATTCTGCCGCGTTAACGATAAGAATTTCGGTGCGCGCAATACCCGATTGGATCTTCTTCGCCGTTGGGAAGCCTGCGCCACCCATGCCGGAAATGCCAGCAAGGCGAATCACATCGATCAATGCATCAGCGGATTCTTGAGTGTAATCGGCAACCGGCGTTTTTTCACACCAAGTATCGTTACCATCAGGCGTAATCACTGAGCACAGTTCGCTTAAACCCGATGGGTGAGCAACGGTTCGTGGTTCAATAGCCGTCACTTGACCAGAAGTTGGTGCATGAACAGGAACGGTGAAACCACTGTCTGAAGCTGTTAGCTGTTGACCTTTCAACACAGTGTCACCAACAGCAATCAATAAATTACCCGCTTTGCCAATGTGTTGTTTCAGAGGTAGGACGATTTCCGACGGAATGGCGGCATGAACCAATTCAGTTTTGTTGGATTGCTTTTTGTTTTCTGCCGGATGCACGCCGCCTGGGAAATCCCATAGCGAACCAGTACGAATTTGTTCAATCAAAGACAACATACGAAACCTTATTTAATTGAATCAGTCACGTTCGCTGCGTTGGCAGCATCCGTAATGTTAACTACTGGAATAGCGTTAAGCTTCCACTTCCAGCTCTCTGTGGTGGTTTCCACAGGAATCATCTCAATACAGTCAGTTGGACAAGGAGCAACACACAAGTCACAACCGGTACACTCGTCTTTGATAACGGTATGAAGTGCTTTGGTACCACCGACAATCGCATCCACCGGACACGCTTGAATACACTTGGTACATCCGATACACATGTCTTCATGGATGAAAGCAACGGTTTTGACTTTGTTATCGAGATCGTGTGCTGATTCTTCCGCTTCAACGCCCATCAGATCCGCCAGTTTTTCAATGGTTGCTTGACCACCAGGAGGACACTTATTGATTTTATCGCCGTTAGCGATCGCTTCAGCGTATGGACGACAGCCTGGGTAGCCACATTGACCACACTGAGTTTGCGGAAGAATAGAGTCAATTTGATCGACAATCGGATCCGCTTCGACTTTGAAGCGAATCGATGCAAAACCAAGGATGGCTCCGAAGACAGCGGCAAGAGCAGCAAGAACGATGATCGCAATTAAAATGGTACTCATCGTTTACTTCACCAAACCTGTAAAGCCCATAAAGGCAAGAGACATAAGGCCTGCGGTGATCATCGCAATCGACGCGCCTTTAAAAGGCACAGGCACATCAGCGGCCGCAATACGTTCGCGCATTGATGCAAATAGGATCAGTACGAAAGAGAAGCCAACGGCAGCGCCAAAGCCGTAAATGATCGATTCGATAAAGTTGTGGTTCTCGTTGATGTTAAGCAGAGCAACACCCAGAACCGCACAGTTTGTGGTGATCAATGGCAGGAAGATACCCAACAGACGGTAAAGTGTCGGGCTGGTTTTGTGCACAACCATTTCGGTGAACTGTACAACAACAGCGATCACCAAAATAAAGCTCATGGTTCGTAAATATTCGATGCCTAGTGGACGCAATACATAGCTTTCCACTAGGTATGCACACACAGACGCGAGCGTTAGTACAAAAGTTGTCGCTAAGCCCATGCCAATGGCTGTTTCCAGTTTTTTAGACACGCCCATAAAAGGACACAAGCCTAAAAACTTTACCAGTACAAAGTTGTTCACCAACACAGTGCCGACTAACAACAAAATATATTCGGTCATAGTTCATACGTTCTTAAAATCCGATCTCAATATTATCGTGTTTTGTGACACCAATAACAACCAGTGAACGATGTGGTTTTATGCACACGATGGAAAATTATACGTGTATGTGATGTGAGCGGATGAATTAATAAGAAATTGAAAAGTCTGATGAATGATTGTTAACAAAGAAAAACGCCATTACCACTGCTGATTTAACACGTAATTGTTTTGGTGTATTTGATAGGAAGAGCTAATGAAGTAAGTAAGACGGTGTGACAATTCGGTCTGCAGTCGTCTCTTGGAAAAGTCAGCCACCGCTAGATACGAAAAAAGCCGTGTCATATGACACGGCTCTATCGGGAATTTGGCTCCTCCTGCTGGGCTCGAACCAGCGACCTGCGGATTAACAGTCCGTCGCTCTACCAACTGAGCTAAGGAGGAATTGCTTTGCTTGAAAGCGGGACGAATCTTACCGAGGTGATACTAGGGTGTCAATACTAAAAAACATAATTTGATGAGAAAAAAATGAATTTCGGTCTTTACTTTTTCGCACTCATTGGCAGTAAAGGGCTAGTGATAGTTATCCACTAAAATTGTGGATAACTATGTTGATGAATTCTGAGTAACCTTGCTTATTATGCAGCTTGTTTTATTTACTCTGATGTTTCAGGTAAATGAATGTGTATAATAACTAGCTAAAACAATGATTTATTTTAATTGTGTCAAATTTATTCGAAGTGAATAAAAAACAGTTTTTTGGGGATAAAGATAGTTTTTGGGTATTTCTGGGGAAAAGGTGTGGACACTATAATGTGATGAGTTTGGGGATTCATCAACTAGGGCGGAGGACTATATCAGAGCCGCATGAAGAAGGCTAGAATAAAGTCAACAAAGTGCAAAATTTCATAACAATTGGCGATAAAACATAGCCTGGGATAGATTTCGCCTACAAAGGTGTATATATACAGACCAAGTGCAGTAGTTTCGAGGAAGGGTATGAGTAAAGTGTATGAACTGGTTTCTGATTATCAGCCATCAGGTGATCAACCAGCTGCCATTAAGCAGTTGCTAGAAGGGATAGATGCGGGCCTCGCTCACCAAACCCTTTTGGGTGTAACGGGGTCGGGCAAAACGTTCACGTTAGCAAATGTGATTGCTGAGTCTCAGCGACCGGT
This sequence comes from Vibrio sp. PNB23_22_6, assembly GCF_052877535.1. Taxonomy (NCBI): domain Bacteria; kingdom Pseudomonadati; phylum Pseudomonadota; class Gammaproteobacteria; order Vibrionales; family Vibrionaceae; genus Vibrio; species Vibrio sp. PNB23_22_6. Next base: position 11,856 of record NZ_JBNFXP010000008.1, read on the forward strand.
CATCTTGCTTGCCCCCAACAAAACGCTTGCTGCACAGCTGTATGGAGAAATGAAGTCATTCTTTCCTAATAACGCCGTGGAGTACTTCGTCTCTTACTACGACTATTATCAACCAGAAGCTTATGTTCCGACCACCGACACCTTCATTGAGAAAGATGCGTCGGTTAATGCACATATAGAGCAGATGCGCTTGTCGGCAACCAAAGCACTATTAGAACGTAAAGACGCCATTATTGTTGCTTCTGTTTCTGCTATCTATGGTCTGGGCGACCCAGAAGCTTACTTGCAGATGATGCTTCATTTGCGTCGTGGTGATGTGATCGATCAGCGTGATATGTTACGTCGTCTCGCAGAGCTACAATACTCGCGCAATGACGTGACGTTTGAGCGCGGTCAGTTCCGTGTTCGAGGGGAAGTGATTGATATCTTCCCGGCAGAATCAGATCAAGATGCAGTACGTATTGAGATGTTTGATGATGAGGTGGATTGTATCAGCGTATTCGATCCACTGACTGGCGTGGTCAAACAGCGTGATTTACCGCGTTATACGATTTATCCCAAAACGCACTATGTTACTCCACGAGATCGCGTACTTGAAGCGATCGAAAAAATCAAAGTTGAACTTGAAATGCGTAAAAAGCAATTGTTGGATAACAACAAGCTTTTGGAAGAGCAACGGATTAGCCAGCGTACCCAATTTGATATTGAAATGATGAACGAACTCGGCTTTTGTTCGGGCATTGAGAACTACTCTCGTTATTTGAGTGGGCGTGCTGAAGGTGAGCCGCCACCGACACTGTTTGATTATTTACCTCACGATGGCTTACTTATCATTGATGAGTCCCACGTGACCGTACCGCAGATTGGCGCGATGTATAAAGGGGATCGTTCACGTAAAGAGACGCTGGTAGAATTTGGTTTTCGTCTTCCGTCTGCGCTTGATAACCGCCCAATGAAATTTGAAGAATTTGAGTCAATCTCCCCACAGACCATATTCGTTTCTGCGACGCCGGGGAATTATGAACTTGAAAAGTCTGCGGGTGAAATTGCTGATCAGGTGGTTCGTCCGACAGGCCTGTTGGATCCTGAGCTGGAAGTTCGCTCCGTGACTACACAGGTCGATGACTTGTTGTCAGAGATCCGCATTCGTGCCGCGAAAGATGAGCGTGTTCTAGTCACTACATTAACTAAACGCATGGCGGAGGATTTAACTGAATATCTGCATGAGCATGATGTTCGTGTGCGTTACCTCCACTCTGATATTGATACAGTTGAACGTGTAGAAATCATCCGCGATCTACGTTTGGGTGAATTTGATGTGTTGGTGGGTATTAACTTGCTACGAGAAGGTTTGGATATGCCAGAAGTCTCGCTAGTAGCGATTCTTGATGCGGATAAAGAGGGCTTTTTACGTTCTGAACGTTCGCTGATTCAGACCATTGGCCGTGCAGCGCGAAACATTAGTGGTAAGGCAATTCTTTATGCCGATTCGATTACCAAATCAATGAAGAAAGCAATGGAGGAAACTGATCGTCGTCGTGAAAAACAAAAAGCCTATAACGCAGAGATGGGGATTGAGCCACAGGCGCTGAAACGGAATATTAAAGACATCCTGGAGCTGGGTGATATCACTAAGTCCAAGCGTCAGCGCAACAACAAGCAAGTGCCATTGTCAAAAGTGGCAGAGGATGCTCAGAATTACGAGGTCATGTCGCCCCAGCAACTTGAAAAAGAGATCAGTCGTTTGGAAGCCGCCATGTACCAGCATGCTCAGGATCTTGAGTTTGAACTAGCGGCACAAAAACGCGATGAGATAGAGAAACTTCGTGCACAGTTTATTGCAAATAGTTAACCCAATAGCTCACTCTTTACCCAAGCGCTAAGATGTGCTTGGGTATTTTCCACCAACAAAGTAGATAAAAAATAAGCCAATAGGGAGTAAGCTCTATTGGCTTGTTTTGTGAACAGCTTGTTGCGTTCACGAACAACGTCAGTTGGCGAGGTGACCCGAAGGGTCAATATACGCTCAGCATCGACTGTGCCAGTTTATAAACGCTTGATACTTAGATTCTTATGTTGATGTAGCCATATTATGAATTACGTGGATTTGCAAAATGCAATGCGCAATGCGATTATTGTGTGAAACACAACAAAAAGTTAGCTAGCATATGCAACAAAACCAATCTGGTCCGAAGTCACGTTACCTTTTGATGGTTGAAGATACCGCATCCGTTGCGGCACTGTACCGCTCTTACCTAACGCCATTAGGTATAGATATCCACATTGTTGGAACAGGTAGAGACGCAATTGAAAGCCTAAAACACCGGATTCCCGATCTCATTCTGCTTGACCTTCGTTTACCTGACATGACGGGCATGAACGTATTACATGAGGTCAAGGAAAGTCATCCAGACGTCCCGATCATTTTCATGACGGCTCATGGATCTATTGATACAGCAGTAGAGGCGATGCGTCATGGTTCGCAAGATTTCCTTATCAAACCTTGTGAAGCGGATCGTCTACGCGTTACTGTAAATAATGCGATTCGTAAAGCAACAAAAATGAAAAATGAATCGGATAATCCGGGCAACCTGAACTATCAAGGCTTCATTGGCAGTAGCCAAACGATGCAACAGGTTTATCGTACTATTGATTCAGCGGCCAGCAGTAAAGCGAGTATTTTTATTACTGGTGAAAGTGGCACTGGTAAAGAGGTGTGTGCAGAAGCGATTCATGCAGCAAGCAAGCGCGGAGATAAACCGTTTATCGCCATTAACTGTGCCGCTATCCCTAAAGATCTGATAGAGAGTGAGTTGTTTGGCCATGTGAAAGGTGCGTTTACGGGCGCCGCGAATGATCGCCAAGGGGCGGCTGAGTTGGCCGACGGCGGCACTCTGTTTCTGGATGAATTATGTGAAATGGATTTGGAACTGCAAACCAAATTGTTACGTTTCATCCAGACTGGTACATTTCAAAAAGTGGGCTCTTCGAAAATGAAGAGTGTGGATGTTCGCTTTGTGTGTGCCACCAATCGTGACCCATGGAAGGAAGTTCAAGAAGGTCGTTTTCGTGAGGACCTATACTATCGCCTGTATGTGATTCCATTACATTTACCACCATTGCGTGAGCGTGGGGAAGACGTGATTGAGATTGCTTATTCGTTATTAGGGTACATGTCTCACGAAGAGGGGAAGAGTTTTGCTCGTTTCTCGCCAGATGTCATCGATAAATTTAATCGTTACGAGTGGCCGGGTAACGTTCGTCAGTTACAAAACGTGTTGCGTAATATTGTGGTGTTGAACAACGGTAAAGAAATTACGCTGGACATGCTGCCACCACCATTGAACCAATCATTTGTAAGTCAATCGATGATAAGTGCTGTTCATCCAAAATCAATGACGACCTCAGATATTATGCCGTTATGGATGAGTGAAAAAATGGCAATTGAACAAGCGATACAAGCTTGTGATGGAAATATTCCCCGAGCTGCTGGTTATTTGGATGTCAGCCCATCAACCATTTATCGTAAGTTGCAAGCTTGGAATAGCAAGGTGGAAAGACAAAACGCATGAGCATGGGCGTATTAAATCAGCAAAAGATAGACGAACTTGCAGCCGAAATTGGTAGAGATAACGTACCGGTATTGCTTGAAATTTTCCTAGGGGAAATGGATAGCTATATCGTTCATTTATCTCAGAATCACCATACAGAACAGTTGGTGTATTTGAAAGAGATCAGTCATGCGTTGAAAAGCAGCGCTGCGAGTTTTGGTGCGGATCGGTTATGCGCTTTAGCCACTGATATCGATAAGAAAGCGAAAGCTGATGAACTAGGTGAAGACTGTGAAGAGATAGCGATGATGTTAGATTTGTTGCGCGTTACACGTGATGCTTATTGCTTGTGGACGTAATCATTTCGGATCCTCGCGTATAAAAATTCGAAGCCCTTCACGTTGGTGAAAGGCTTTTGCATGCAAGGAGGGGGCTTATTTTGCAAGTAATTGATTTTCAATCGCCAACTTCAGTTTTTCGCGGTCATGGCGCCAATCGCGATTGGTTGACGCTAGAGATTCAGTGACCACGTTCCACTTATCTAAAACTTGTGGTTCGGCTTCTTCTGCAAGTACGACATCGATTTTTCTTCCTTGGCACGCGCGTTCACACCACTCCAGTTTTTGCTTCATGGTCATACGACCTGCCGGACCGTATTCAGGGCTGAGATTGGCAACAAAAATCACTTTTGCTCTCTGATTTGCGGCAATCGCTTTTCCCAACTCTGGTAATAGTAATGGAGGCATAATGCTGGTTAGAAAGCTACCAGGACCAAGAATAATCGCATCGGCTTCGGCGAGCGCAGTTATTGCTTCTTTCGTAGCGGGCACTTCTGGAGAAAGGTCCAAACGGCGTAAATCGGTATCCATATCATCAATGTTGGTTTCACCGGTGACTAACTGACCGTTAACGGAAAGTGCAGTCAGATCCGATGGGTGCTCAGACATTGGCAGAATATTCACATCAACTTTCAACATATTGCGGATCAGGTTAATGGCGTCGAGTGGGCGGACCGATAGGTTGTCTAGCGCAGTAAGCATCAAGTTACCAAGGTTATGCCCGTCTAGTTCACCTGCTCCCTTAAAGCGATATTCGAACATCATGGAGCTGATCGAAGGGTCAGTAATGAGCTGGTTAATACAGTTACGAGTGTCTCCCCACGCAATACCACCTTGGCAGTGGCGAATACGCCCAGTAGAGCCTCCATTGTCGGTTGTTGCGACAATGCCAGTTGCGTTACCAGAAAAATCTTTGAGGGCCGCCAACATTCGGCCCAAACCGTGACCACCGCCAACGGCGACGAGTTTCTTATCGGTGTAGATATTCATTACGTTCTTCTAATCATTTGCTATAAAACGGCTACAATTTAACTTAATGATGGCGGTAAGGGTACTTAATAAGCGGTAAATTGTGTTTATAAAGCGTTTTTTTATGGCTTAAGTCTGGATTCCATTACGAATATTAAGTATTTTACTCAGCAAAGCTATCAGAGAGGCTTCTCTCTGGTTGCCATAACTCCGAGCTCACTATGCTAAGTCGAAGGATAGGCGTTTTGAGCCAGTGACATACTGTCACAAGGGCATGATTGGAAATGAGCATGCCTCCCGTGTTTGGAAAGGTGTTCCGTGGCGCAACAATTCGAAGACAAATTTCATCGTAAGTTCTATTACTTGCGTCTGTCTGTGACTGATGTATGTAATTTCAAATGTACCTATTGTCTTCCTGATGGTTATAAACCTTCGGGCAGTAAAAACTCGTCTTTTTTATCGCTTCCAGAGATCAAACGCGTCGTGAGAGCGTTTGCCGATTGTGGTACCTCAAAAGTACGTATTACAGGCGGTGAGCCGAGTTTGCGTAAGGACTTTACTGACATTATCCACTCTGTCGCAACCACGCCAGGTATCAAAAAAGTCGCAACAACGACCAATGGTTACCGCATGGCGAAGCAAGTTGCTGATTGGCGTGACGCTGGTCTGACACACATTAATGTCAGTGTGGATAGCCTTGACCCTCGCATGTTCCACCAAATCACTGGTGAAAATAAGTTCAAGGAAGTGATGAATGGTATCGAGCGCGCATTTGAAGTGGGTTATGAACAAGTCAAAGTTAACGTGGTACTGATGAAAGATCTCAACCACAACGAGCTGCCTGCTTTTCTTCACTGGATTAAAAATCGTCCAATCCAATTGCGTTTTATCGAATTAATGCAGACGGGAGAAATGGATGAGTTGTTTGCGAAGCACCATGTCTCTGGTGTCGCTATCCGAAATCAATTAATCGCTAACGGTTGGTTACTTAAAGTTCGCTCTCACAACGATGGCCCGGCACAGGTCTTCGTTCATCCGGATTACAAGGGTGAAATTGGCTTGATCATGCCGTATGAAAAAGACTTCTGTGAGAGCTGTAACCGACTTCGTGTATCGGCTATGGGTAAACTGCATTTATGTCTGTTCGGTGAACATGGCGTGGAATTACGTGATCTATTAGAACGTGACGAGCAAGAGAATGAATTGATTGAGCGTATTCAAGCGCAACTGCAAACGAAATCCGTTAGTCACTTCTTGCACGACGGCAATACCGGTATGACGCCTCATCTTGCGTCTATCGGCGGTTAATTCCAATCAGATTTTACACCGGGAGCTGACGTGGCTTCTAGTGATTTTTCCAGAATTGATACCTTGCGTATCAAAGCAAATTAGAGAATAGGTGAACAAATGGGTCACGCTGAAAGCAAATTCCAAGCTGCAAACATTGCCGTTCTTACGGTATCTGACACTCGTACTGAAGAAAACGATACTTCGGGTGGCTATTTAGTTGAGCATGCGAAAGAAGCGGGTCATAACGTAGTAGACAAGCAGATCGTGATTGATGATATGTACAAGATCCGTGCGATTGTTTCTCAGTGGATTGCGGACGAAAACGTACAAGCAATCATGATCACTGGCGGTACGGGTTTTACTTCACGTGACAGCACGCCAGAAGCTCTTAAGCCTCTATTCGACAAAGAAGTGGAAGGTTTTGGTGAACTATTCCGTATGGTTTCTTTTGAGGAGATCGGTACTTCAACGATTCAATCTCGCGCGATTGCCGGTTTTGCTAACCACACGGTTATCTTTGCTATGCCTGGTTCTACAGGTGCATGCCGCACAGGTTGGACGAAAATCATCAAGCAGCAGTTGGATGCAAGCCACCGCCCTTGTAACTTTATGCCACATCTATCTGTATAACCTTTCCTAAAAGCGAAGGAAAAACAATGACCCAATTTACACATATCAATGCGTCTGGCGAAGCAAACATGGTCGACGTATCTGCCAAAGCGGAAACCGTTCGTGAAGCACGTGCCGAAGCATTTGTACACATGGCGCCAGCAACACTGCAACTGATCGTATCTGGTCAACACCACAAAGGTGATGTGTTTGCGACTGCTCGTATCGCGGGTATCCAAGCGGCGAAGAAAACATGGGATTTGATCCCACTTTGCCACCCACTATTGCTTTCTAAAGTTGAAGTACAATTGGAAGCGATCATAGCGGAAAACAAAATACGTATCGAGTCTGTGTGTAAACTGGCAGGCAAAACCGGAGTTGAGATGGAAGCGCTAACGGCTGCTTCTGTGGCGGCGCTAACGATTTACGATATGTGTAAAGCCGTGCAAAAAGACATGGTTATTGGTCAAGTTCGTCTGCTTGAGAAGACAGGCGGTAAATCGGGTCACTTCAAGGCGGAATAATGATTAAAGTACTTTTCTTTGCCCAAACACGTGAGCTTGTTGGTATTGATGGTCTTGAGCTAGAAGGTCAGTTCAACAGTGTTGAAGCGATTCGTGCTCATCTTGTAGAGAATGGCGCGGCTAAAGAAGGCAAGTGGGACTTAGCGCTTGAGCCAGGCAAGTTACTGGCTGCGGTAAATCAATCTATCGTTCCGCTAGACACTGAAGTGAAAGCGGGTGATGAAGTCGCATTTTTTCCGCCAGTAACGGGAGGCTAAAATGGATCCTCGCGTATCTGTGCAGGCAGAAGATTTCTCTGTTGATCAAGAATACCTACGTCTATCAGAAGGGACGGCTTCGGGGGCGGTGGTGACTTTTATCGGTAAAGTTCGTGACATGAACCTTGGCGATAATGTGATTGGACTGCATCTGGAACATTATCCTGGAATGACAGAGAAAAGCCTGATTGATATCTGCAATGAAGCAGAATCTCGTTGGCCATTACTGGGTATTCGTGTGATTCACCGTGTAGGCGATCTCGATACTGGCGATCAAATTGTTTTCGTTGGTGTCTCTAGTGCACACCGTGGTGCGGCATTTGATGCTTGTGAGTTCATCATGGACTTCCTAAAGACCAAGGCGCCATTCTGGAAAAAAGAACGCACGACCAGTGAAAATCGCTGGATTGAATCACGTGATACCGATCACCAAGCGGCACAGCGTTGGGAAAAGTAGGGCAGTTTTTTATTCTGCTAACCAATCTTCCAAAGCCAGGTGTTAATAGCGCCTGGTTTTTTTTAAGGGCAAAAAATGCCTGTATTTGTTCCATGATTCCCCTTAAAAATCAACATCTTTTCTTTGTTTCTCCTCTCGATGATCTTGTTCACAATAAAAAATATCTAACGGAATATATGCAAGCATTTATTAGATTCAATGTGTCATAAATGTTAACTTTTTTACATGTATCTAGCATAAGATGCTATTGATAGGTTTGAAGTTAGATTTATCGAAAGTTTCACCTGCCAAATAAGAGTTCGAATCCGTATTTCTCTATTTAATGCTTTTATGGTGGTATTTATTACTAGTTTTACGTGCTATTTACAAAATTATTGTTTTTTTTGCTACCTCTTTGTGGCAAATTACTTCAATGGTTGCTAATGTGTGCCGCAGTCTTTGTAAGGCTTTAGAATTTTGTGCTCAAAAAGTGCACTAAAAACTTCTAAAATACTGACCGTACCAGTCCCTTGCAGAGAAGTCATGGATGCTAATGAAAAACTTGGAGTTTTACGCATGTACAAGAATAAAATCACCAAAGCCCTTCTTTTAGGCGCTGGTCTGGCAGTGGCTGCCTCTTCTACTACCGCTTTCGCTGCTGACGTTCCAGCAGGCACTAAACTCGCTGACAAACAAGAAATCGTTCGTGGTAACGGTACTGAAGTTGCAACAATTGACCCGCATAAATCTCAAGGTGTTCCAGAATCACATGTGATTCGTGATCTTCTTGAAGGCTTAGTGAACCAAAATGCAGACGGCGACACTATCCCTGGTGTAGCAGAGAGCTGGGAAACCTCAGACAACAAAACTTTCACTTTCCACCTACGTAAAGACGCTAAATGGTCTAACGGCGATCCTGTAACAGCACAAGACTTCGTATACAGCTGGCAGCGTGCCGTCGATCCTGCAACCGCTTCGCCATACTCTTGGTACATGGAATACACCAAGATGAAAAACGCGAAAGACATCGTTGCAGGTAAGAAAGACAAGAGCGAGCTAGGTGTTAAAGCGACTGACGACCACACATTAGTGGTTGAACTAGACACAGCGGTTCCTTACTTTGTAATGATGGCTGGTCACACAACAATGAAACCAGTACACAAAGCGACAGTTGAGAAGTTTGGTGATCAATGGACGAAACCAGAAAACTTTGTAGGTAACGGCGCTTATGTGGTAAACAACTGGGTTGTGAACGAGCGTCTAGAGCTTGTTCGTAACAACGAATACTGGGATAACGATAAGACAGTTATCAACAAAGTAACGTACCTTCCAATCGAGAACGGCGTTGCTGAAATGAACCGTTTCTTATCTGGTGAAATCGACTTCACGTCTAAACTGCCGACTGAGCACTTTAAGCGTCTGAAGAAAGAATACCCTGAGTCAGTATCGGTTGAAGGCAGCCTATGCACTTACTACTACTCATTCAACACTAATAAAGAGCCGTTCAACGACGTTCGCATTCGTAAAGCGATTTCTTACGCGATTGACCGTAACATCGTGGCAAATGCAATTCTTGGCCAAGGCCAAAAACCAGCTTACTTCCTAACGCCTGAAATCACAGCGCACTTTAACCCTGAGCTTCCAACTTACGGTAAGATGACGCAAAAAGAGCGTAACGAAGAGGCGGCACGCCTATTGGCAGAAGCAGGTTACGGTAAAGACAACCCGCTTAAGTTCTCTCTTCTATACAACACAGATGAGAACCACAAGAAACTAGCGGTAGCGCTGGGTTCTATGTGGAAGAAAACTCTAGGTCTAGACGTAACGCTAGAAAACCAAGAGTGGAAAACTTACCTATCTACTAAAGACCAAGGTGATTTCGAAGTCGCGCGTGCTGGTTGGTGTGGCGACTACAACGAAGCATCTTCATTCCTAACCCTTATGGTTAGCTCGAACACCACTGGTGGCCAGCACTGGGGTAACAAAGAGTACGATGCTCTGATCGACAAAGCGATCAAATCGACTTCAGAAGAAGAGCGTACCAAGATCTACCTAGAAGCTGAGCAACTGATGGCGAAAGATATGCCTATCGCGCCTATTTACCAGTATGTTCGTTCTCGTCTACTAAACCCGCACGTTGGTGGTTTCCCTGCTAACAACGCGGAAGAAAAGATCTACACCAAAGATCTTTACATCAAAGCAGACTAATTAAAGTCGCTTCAAGACTATAAGAATAAGGCCCACACGTCCCATTAAGGGACGTGCGGTGCCTATCATCAATTTTTTTAACTGTCACAGACTGAAAGAGTGAGTTTATGCTTAAATTCATCGCAAAAAGGATATTTGAGGCGATCCCAACAATGTTGGTTTTGATCACCGTATCTTTCTTTCTTATGCGTTTCGCACCGGGTAACCCATTCTCGAGCGAGCGTCCATTACCGCCAGAAGTTATGGCCAACATTGAAGCTAAATACGGCCTAGATAAGCCAGTGTTTGAGCAGTACACCACGTACTTGACTAACGTTATCCAAGGTGACTTTGGTCCTTCATTTAAATACTTAGATTACACAGTAAACGAGCTAATCTCGGTAGCGCTACCCGTATCGGCGAAGGTGGGTTTCATTGCCTTTATCTTCACGGTAATTCTGGGGGTGACGATCGGGACTATAGCCGCGCTCAAACAAAACTCGTGGCTTGATTACACCATTATGTCGACGGCGATGCTCGGGGTCGTAATGCCATCGTTTGTGTTGGCACCAGCTTTGATTTACTTGTTCTCGCTCCACTGGAATTTATTCCCTGCGGGTGGTTGGCATGATGGCTCATGGCAATATTTGGTGCTTCCTGTGATTGCTATGTCACTGCTTTATGTCGCCACGTTTGCTCGTATCACTCGTGGTTCAATGATTGAGACATTGAACAGTAACTTTATCCGTACAGCTCGTGCGAAAGGTCTAAGTTACCGTTACATCATCCTGAAGCACGCATTAAAACCAGCTCTACTTCCAGTTGTGTCCTACATGGGACCAGCGTTTGTCGGCATTATTACCGGCTCGGTGGTTGTTGAGACCATCTTTGGTCTACCTGGCATCGGTAAGCTGTTCGTAAATGCAGCCTTTAACCGTGACTATTCGTTAGTAATGGGAGTCACCATCCTTATTGGTTTCCTATTCATTCTGTTCAATGCGATCGTTGATATTCTGCTAGCAATGATTGACCCGAAAATTCGCTACTAACAGGGAAGTATGGTTATGTTAACGAAAAAAGAGAATCTTCAAGCGGTCGAGCAATTTGCAGAAAGCCTAGAAGTTGAAGGTCGTAGCTTATGGCAAGATGCCCGCATCCGCTTTATGCGCAACAAAGCGGCAATGGTTAGCTTGTTTATCCTTACATTGATGACCCTTGCGGTTATCTTCTTGCCGATGATGGCTCCTTACGCATTCGATGATACCGATTGGTACGCGATGCACGTTGGTCCAAACGCGGATCACTGGTTTGGTACGGACAGTTTAGGTCGTGATCTTTACGTTCGTACGCTGATTGGCGGCCGTATCTCTCTGATGGTCGGTGTTTTGGGTGCATTGGTTGCGGTTGTGATTGGTACGCTTTACGGTGCAGCTTCTGGCTTCATTGGCGGTAAAGTTGACCGTATCATGATGCGTATTCTTGAAATCCTATACGCCGTTCCGTTCATGTTCCTGGTTATCGTGCTAGTAACATTCTTCGGCCGTAACATCGTTCTTATCTTCGTCGCTATCGGTGCTATCGCATGGCTAGATATGGCTCGTATCGTACGTGGTCAAACGCTAAGCCTACGTAGTAAAGAGTTTATTGAAGCGGCACACGTTTGTGGTGTGAGCAAGTGGAAGATCATCACTCGCCATATCGTGCCAAACGTACTGGGCATCGTAGCGGTTTACTCAACCCTACTTATCCCAAGCATGATTCTGACTGAATCATTCCTTTCATTCCTTGGTCTTGGTGTACAGGAACCAATGACAAGTTGGGGCGCACTTCTACAAGAAGGTTCGCAAACAATGGAAGTGGCAATCTGGCAGCTGGCTTTCCCAGCAGCATTCATGGTTGTGACTCTATTCTGCTTCAACTACGTTGGTGACGGTCTGCGCGATGCGCTGGATCCAAAAGACAGATAATTAAAAAATAGAAAGAATAAAGGAAGCAATGATGAGTTTATTAGATGTCAAAGATCTGCGCGTCGAATTTACCACGCAAGATGGTATCGTAACCGCAGTAAACGATTTGAACTTCGCTCTGAATCAAGGTGAGACACTAGGTATCGTAGGCGAGTCTGGTTCAGGTAAGTCACAAACTGTATTCGCGATCATGGGTCTACTGGCTAAGAACGGTATTATCTCTGGTAGCGCGAAATTTGAAGGTCGAGAAATCCTTAACCTTCCAGAAAAAGAGCTGAACAAGGTTCGTGCTGAACAGATCGCAATGATCTTCCAAGACCCGATGACGTCTCTTAACCCATACATGAAAGTCAGTGATCAGTTGATGGAAGTACTGATGCTGCACAAAGGTATGGGCAAAGCAGAAGCGTTCGAAGAGTCTGTTCGCATGCTTGAAGCGGTAAAAATCCCAGAAGCTCGTAAGCGTATCACCATGTACCCACACGAGTTCTCAGGCGGTATGCGTCAGCGTGTAATGATCGCAATGGCGCTGCTGTGTCGTCCAAAGCTGCTTATTGCGGATGAGCCAACGACGGCATTGGACGTAACGGTTCAAGCGCAGATCATGGACCTGCTGAACGAACTTAAATCTGAGTTCAACACGGCAATCATCATGATCACGCATGATCTTGGTGTCGTAGCGGGTTCTTGTGACAAAGTACTTGTCATGTACGCGGGTCGTACCATGGAGTACGGCACAGTGAACGAAATCTTCTACAACCCAAGTCACCCTTACGCGGAAGGTCTGTTGAAGGCTATCCCTCGTCTGGATACAGAAGGCGAGATTCTGCCAACGATTCCAGGCAATCCACCAAACTTGCTTCGCCTACCACCTGGCTGTCCTTACCAAGATCGCTGCCACCGTGTGATGGATCGTTGTAAACGTGAAGCACCAATTCTGACACCATTTGGTGATGGCCGTCAGCGTGCATGTTTTTCTGAATGGGAGGCTTGGAGCAAATGAGTACAGATAAAAAACTAATTCTGGATGTATCTGATCTGAAAGTTCACTTCAGTATTGCATCAAAATCCGCATGGCCGTGGTCAAAGCCTTCCAGCCTAAAAGCAGTTGATGGCGTAAACGTACGCCTGTACGAAGGTGAAACGCTGGGGGTAGTAGGTGAGTCTGGCTGTGGTAAGTCGACGTTCGCTCGTGCCATTATCGGTCTAGTTGAAGCGACGGATGGCCAAGTAGTTTGGATGGGACAAGATCTCACCAAGATGAAAGAAGTGCAACGCCGTGAAACGCGCAAAGAAATCCAAATGATTTTCCAAGATCCTTTGGCTTCTTTGAACCCGCGTATGACAGTGGGCGACATCATCGCAGAGCCACTAGAAACGTTCTTCCCAGAACTGACTAAGCAAGAAGTGAAAGACCGCGTTAAAGAGATGATGGCGAAGGTAGGTCTACTGCCAAACGTTATCAACCGCTACCCACACGAGTTCTCTGGTGGTCAGTGTCAACGTATTGGTATTGCACGTGCCCTGATTTTAAAGCCTAAGATGATCATCTGTGACGAACCGGTATCAGCACTGGACGTATCGATTCAGGCTCAGGTTGTTAACCTTCTGAAAGAGCTGCAAAAAGAGTTGGGTCTTTCACTGGTATTTATCGCGCACGATTTGTCAGTCGTGAAACACATCTCTGACCGTGTACTGGTTATGTACCTAGGTAACGCGGTTGAACTGGGGGAAGCGGAAGCGCTGTTTGCGGATCCAAAGCACCCATACACACGTGCATTGATGTCTGCTGTTCCGATCCCAGATCCGGAAATTGAACGCAGCAAGAAGATTCAGATGTTAGAAGGTGATCTGCCTTCTCCAATCAGCCCACCATCGGGTTGTGTATTCCGTACTCGCTGTCCTCAAGCAACGGATGAGTGTGCAAAGACAAAACCAAATATCCAAGGTTCTGATATTCATGCAGTCTCTTGTTTGCACGTAGCGGTGTAATTAAATTCGGCCTGTGACGGGCTTAAGCGCGGCTCCTTTTATAGGGTTGCGCTTTTTTTATGCCTGCGATTTCTGTTTGCTTTGGTTCATTCAAAATTCTTGAACAAGATGGACTAAATGCTCGGATTCTAAGCTGTGCATGAATCTCTAATATACTTATATAGTTGAAAACAGAATATCAGGGGAGCAGCCATGGGTAAGTTAGTTGAAGGTGTTTGGCACGATGTATGGTACGAAACAAAATCAAACGGTGGTAAGTTCGTTCGTGAAAACGCAGGTTTTCGCAACTGGATAAAGAACAAACCCGATGCGACGTTCCAGCCTGAGTCGGGTCGCTACCATTTATATGTTTCACTCGCTTGTCCGTGGGCGCATCGCACACTGATCTTCCGTAAACTCAAAGGCCTAGAAAAACACATCGATGTTACCGTGGTATGCCCAGATATGCTAAGTGAAGGCTGGCAGATGTTACCAGAACCACTATTCGGCCACACCCGCATGCACCAAATCTACACTCAAGCCAAGTCCGATTACACAGGTCGCGTTACCGTTCCTGTTCTATGGGATAAGAAGACCAATACGATTGTGTCGAATGAGTCCTCAGAGATCATCCGCATGTTCAACTCTGAGTTTAACGACCTAACGGGCAATCATGACGATTACTACCCAGGGAAACTTCAGAGCGTGATAGATGAATGGAACGACTACATTTATCCGAACATCAATAATGGTGTGTACCGTTGTGGTTTTGCAACCACGCAAGAGGCGTACGAGGAAGCGTTTGACTCTCTCTTTGCTGCGTTAGATAAAGTCGACGTACATTTGGCTACGCATCGCTACTTGGCAGGTAATCAAATCACTGAGGCAGATTGGCGTTTGTTTACGACGCTTGTGCGTTTTGATGCCGTGTACGTAGGCCATTTCAAGTGTAATAAACAGCGTATTGCCGATTACCCAAACATACAGGGCTATTTGAAAGAGTTGTACCAAGTAGAAGGGGTGGCAGAGACAACCGACTTCTATCATATAAAGCGTCATTATTACTTTAGCCACACTGGTATTAATCCAACTCAGATTGTGCCCAAAGGTCCAGATTTGGATTTAGAGTCGCCGCATGGTCGAGAATCTATCTAAGTTTGAAACCTCTGAGAAGCGCCAATTGATGTGGCGCTTTTCTTTTTTCTCAATATCTTCTCACCATCACAGCTTCTTCCTACCGATAACATAAACTAATGATATAACAACCGATCTTGAACTGAGGTGGGGTATGGATATCAATGAGTTCGTCAGTGGTGAGCACCTTATTTGGAATCTGCTCATTGCTTTGTTACTCGGTGCGATCGTAGGTACTCAGCGTGGTTGGGTGATGCGCAATAGTGTGGAAGGGAGCCGTGTTGCGGGGATTCGGACTTTTTCACTGGTAGGTTTACTTGGTGGATTGGTTGGGATACTCGCGGAGCGCTATTCTCCCTTATTGCTTGGGTTTGCTCTGATTGCGCTTGTGGTGCTGGCCTGTATTGCTTTTGTCATCCAACAGAAGAAGAGTGAAGACATCAGTATTACTGGTGTTGTAAGCCTTCTCATCACTTTTGTTTTAGGTAGCCTCGCTGTCTTCGGTGATGTAGTACTTGCGGCAGCAGCAGCAGTGATCACCGCGATTGTGTTGGATAATAAAAAAGAACTTCACCAAGCCCTGCAGCGGTTGCAAGAGTATGAATTGGATGCCGCTTTGCGTTTGCTACTGATTTCAATTGTTCTACTGCCATTGCTTCCAAACCAAGCCTATGGCCCTTGGAAAGCCCTCAACCCCTATGAGATTTGGTGGATGGTGGTATTGATTGCCAGTATCTCTTTTGTCGGCTATTTCGCGATTAAAATTGGTGGTGCGAAGCGAGGTATTTTGTTTACCTCGGTTTTTGCAGGCTTGAGCTCTTCTACTGCGTTAACCCTGCAGTTTTCTCACCTCTCTCGTGAGCAAGCCAATATAAGCCCGCTATTGGCGAGTGGAATTTTACTTAGCTGTGGCACGATGTTTCCACGTTTACTAATTGTCTTATCGGTGATTAATCCTCAATTAGTGGCACTGCTTTGGCCGATTGTGATTGCGATGATGGTTGCACTGTACTTACCCGCATGGTGGATTTGGCGTAAGAGTGACGTCGAGAAAGTGGAACAGTCCAATAAGCAGACCAACCCATTAGCGCTCCAATCTGCGTTATTATTTGGTGTCGTACTCGCCGTGATCATGTTGCTCTCCCATGCGCTTTCAGGTTGGTTAGGTAACACGGGGGTATTAATTTTGGCCGCCTTGTCGGGGATCACTGATGTTGATGCCATCTCATTGGCGCTCGGGCGTCAAAGTACGCAGACGTTGAGTGTTACTACTGCCGCTCTGGGAATTTTGATTGCCGCTTCCGTTAATACCATTGTGAAGATGGGGATGGTGGTGGCGATTGGAGATAAAGCGTTGTGGTCTAAAGTTGCGCCTGTTATGACTGGGTGTGTGCTGTTAGGTGCCAGTTTGTTCTTTGCTTTTTACTGATTCGAAAATAAAAAAAACCCTCGCAATCGCAAGGGTTTTGAATTTATTGGGAAGCGAGGTTATTAGTTAACCACTTTCTCACGAGCTTGATCAGCTTGATCCGCCTGGATCGCAGTTAGAGCAACGGTGTACACGATATCGTCTACTAGTGCACCACGAGATAGGTCGTTTACAGGCTTACGCATGCCCTGAAGCATTGGACCGATAGATACTAGATCTGCAGAACGCTGTACCGCTTTGTAAGTCGTGTTACCCGTGTTTAGGTCTGGGAATACGAATACTGTCGCTTTACCTGCAACTGGAGAGTTTGGCGCTTTAGAAGCCGCAACGTTTTCCATGATAGCCGCATCGTACTGCAGAGGACCGTCGATGATGAGATCTGGACGTTTCTCTTGAGCAATCTTAGTGGCTTCACGTACTTTATCTACGTCTGCACCCTTACCAGATTCACCAGTAGAGTAAGAGATCATCGCTACACGTGGTTCAATACCGAATGCTGCAGCAGAATCTGCAGATTGGATAGCGATTTCAGCGAGCTGTTCTGCCGTTGGATCTGGGTTGATCGCACAGTCACCGTAAACCAGTACTTGGTCAGGTAATAGCATGAAGAATACAGATGATACGATAGACGCATCAGGTGCAGTCTTGATGATTTGGAACGGAGGAACGATGGTGTTTGCTGTTGTGTGAACCGCACCAGAAACGAGACCGTCAACTTCGTCGTTCTCAAGCATCATTGTGCCTAGGAATACTGAATCTTGTAGCTTCTCACGAGCAACAACTTCAGTCATGCCTTTCGCGCCACGTAGCTCAACTAGACGAGCAACGTAGTTTTCTCGAACTTCATCAGAGTTGATGATCGTTACACCAGCACCTAACTCAACGCCTTGTTGTGCTGCAACGCGACGGATTTCTTCAGGGTTACCTAGAAGCACACATTCCGCGATGCCACGCTCAGCACAGATAGCCGCCGCCTTCACTGTACGTGGCTCATCGCCTTCAGGAAGAACGATACGCTTAGCCGCTTTACGAGCAAACTCAGTTAGTTGGTAACGGAATGCTGGTGGGCTTAGACGACGAGATTTCTCAGTACCTTCTGTCATTGACTCGATCCAGTTACCGTCGATGTGACCCGCAACATGCTCGTTGATGAACTCGATACGCTCTTTATCGTCAGCTGGCACTTCTAGGCTGAAGCTTTGCAGGTTCAGAGAAGTCTGCCAAGTGTTTCCTTGCGCTTTGAAGATTGGTAAACCAGTATCAAATGCTGGCTTACATAGGCCTTCAATCTCTTTAGGGATATCGTAACCGCCAGTCAGAAGAACTGCGCCGATTTCAACACCGTTCATTGCCGCAAGTGCCGCTGCAACGATAACGTCTGGGCGATCTGCTGAAGTAACAAGTAGAGAACCTGGTTTGAAGTGCTCAATCATGTTTGGCAGAGAACGTGCACAGAACGTGATGCTCTTAATACGACGAGTCGCGATGTCACCTTCATTGATGATGGCAGCGTTTAGGTGCTGAGCCATGTCAACAGCACGAGTAGCGATTAGATCGATGCTCCATGGCACACAACCTAGTACACGAATTGGAGAAGTGTTGAAGATTTCCATCACTTTCATTTCGTTTTGCTTCGCGCTATCTGCATCATCAAAGATTTCAGATAGGTCAGGACGAGTACGACCAGCTTCATCAACAGGTGCGTTTAGCTTGTTGATGATAACGCCAGAGATGTTCTTGTTCTTAGTACCACCGAAGTTAGAACATGCTACTTCGATGCGTTCTTTAAGCTGGGCAGGGTTATCGGTGCCAGGCGTTGCAACAAGAACGATTTCCGCACCGAGTGTTGCTGCGATTTCTGCGTTCACTTGGTTAGCGAATGGGTGCTTACGAGTCGGTACTAGACCTTCGATAAGTGTTACGTCAGCATCTTTGTTGATTTGGTTGTAACGCTCAACAATAGTTTCTAGCAGTTCGTCCATGTTGTCGTTACCGATTAGGCTTTCAGCAACAGACATCGCTAATGGATGACCGATCTTCATATCGCTGTTGTAGCCAACGATAGTTGAAGTTAGATCAGGTTGATCACCGCCAGAACGTGGCTGTGCAATTGGTTTGTAGAAAGAAACCTTAACGCCTTTGCGCTCCATTGCGCGAAGAACACCCATGCTTACGCTAGTTAGACCAACACCAGCACTTGCAGGGATAAGCATAATAGTACGAGACATTCGTAGAGTACCTTTAGCTATTGGGGGATAAAAGCTCAATTCTTATTCCATGAGGTTCAGAGAATAGGAGTTGAGCCCTAATGAATTCTTTGGAAGAAAAACTGGCTAGCCGATCGGCTAGCCAGTTTAATCATTAAAGACCTGCTAGACGTGCAGTGTCTTCAGCGATAACTAGCTCTTCGTTAGTAGAGATAACCATTGCTGGGATACGGCTGTTTGCAGTAGTGATAGTACCTTCACCACCGAAACGCGCTTTAAGGTTAGCTTCACCATCAACTTCGATGCCGAAGATAGCTAGACGGTTAAGAACCATTTCACGGATAGGGCCAGAGTTCTCACCGATACCGCCAGTGAAAGTGATTGCGTCTAGACGACCTTCCATAGAAGCTGTGTAACCTGCTACGTATTTAGCTAGACGGTGACAGAACACATCCATTGCACGCGTTGCTTCTTCTTTCTCACCGTAGTGGTCTTCAACGAAACGACAGTCAGAAGTCACTTCAGTTAGACCAGCAAGACCAGACTCTTTAGTTAGCATGTTGTTGATTTGCTCAACAGAGTAACCTAGAGCGTCGTGCAGGTGGAAGATGATAGCAGGGTCGATATCGCCACAACGAGTACCCATTACTAGGCCTTCAAGAGGAGTTAGACCCATAGAAGTGTCTACAGATTTACCGTTCTTGATTGCACATACAGAAGCGCCGTTACCTAGGTGACAGTTGATGATGTTTACTTCTTCAACAGGCTTGTCTAGTAGGTTAGCAACTTCACGAGTGATGAATAGGTGTGAAGTACCGTGCATGCCGTAGCGACGGATGCCGTGCTCTTTGTATAGGTTGTATGGAAGAGCGTATAGGTAAGACTCTTCTGGCATTGTTTGGTGGAATGCCGTGTCAAAAACTGCAACGTTCTTAAGCTCTGGGAAGTTGTGCTTAGCAGCTTCGATACCGATTAGGTGAGCTGGGTTGTGAAGCGGTGCGAAAGTCGCAGCGTCTTTGATACCTTTAAGAACTTCATCACAGATAAGAGCTGATTGAGTGAAGTGCTCGCCACCGTGTACGATACGATGACCGATAGCGCCAAGGTTAGCTTTAAGCTCTGGCTTAGAAGCAAGAATAGTTTCAACCATGAACGCTAGAGCTTCTTCGTGAGCTGCGCCTGCGCCTAGTTGAGCTTCGTGCTTGCCATCCAATTTCCATTTGATGCGAGCTTCTGGAAGGTGAAGACACTCAGCAAGACCGGTTAGATGCTCTGCACCTGTTTCCGCATCAACAATAGCGAACTTAAGAGAAGAACTACCACAGTTTAAAACTAAAACTAGCTTAGACATGTATGACTACCTGTTATTCGTCTGATAAAAATCAGTTAAGGATGAAAATTAATCACAAGAATAGACGATAGCAGCGAGGCTGCGTACTATTCCTGGTCAAAAATTGTTCTAAATCCATATAAAGAAATAGTGATGAACCCATTCATCACTAAGCAGCGATCCGTGCAGATAGGTCATCTCGGAGTTGCTTAAATTGTAAATAACGGCAACAATGAGATTGAGGGTCTGCAAAGGATAGCGATAATGGGCAATGATAACAAAAATATTTTGAAAGAATATTAACTTTCATCAATTTTTTGCGCCTTCAGTTGATATGTTCAACTATTTTTTAGTGAGAGAGTGGTATGAGTAATAAAGTCGGATTGTTCCATAGCCTGAAAGATGGTCAAATTTACATGGAGATCTGGCCGGTTCGCAAAGAGCTGAACGCCATTTTTCCCGAACAACGCATTATCAAGGCTACGCGTTTTGGCATTAAGGTGATGCCAGCGGTGGCGGCGATCAGCGTACTTACTCAAATGGCTTTTAATAATTACGATGCGCTACCTCAAGCCATTGTGGTTGCACTGTTTGCGGTCAGTATGCCGCTACAAGGTATGTGGTGGTTAGGAAGCCGTTCTAATACCAAGCTTCCACCAACATTAGCGTCTTGGTATCGTGAGTTGCATCAGAAGATCGTTGAAACTGGCTTCGCACTGGAGCCTGCTAAAGCGAAACCGAGATATAAAGAACTGGCTGTGATTTTGAACCGCGCGTTCCGTCAGTTAGACAAAAGCGCTTTGGAGCGTTGGCTCTAATTCGTCAATTTTTAAATGTAACCCTTGTGAGAATGGAGTGAGTGTTAAGCCACTCCATTTTTTATCAAGCTATTTGGCTTTAACGGCTTATCTTGCTCGTTCCAACACTTTTCTTTTCCTCTTCTACTTCATACGTTGTGCGCAAAAAATAGCGACTGCGCGATCACAAATGTTGCCTTGATGTTAAATCTGCCTTTTCTTTTCTAAAAAATCACGGTAATAATGACAAAGAGATGCACAAAAAATGCACAAATAATCAAGCTGTTCTCTTATGGTTTTGGAGGGTGTTTCGGCACTTTTAAGGCGCTCGGGCAGCAAGGATGAAGACACATCAAGGAGTCATGATGAATACTAAACGTTTACTCGCTACTGCCGTATTAACCGCTACTACTGCTTTTTTACCTACCACTGTTCTCGCTAGCACGGCAACGGTTGCGGTTTCTCAAATCGTTGAGCACCCAGCACTCGATGCGGCAAGGCAAGGCCTACTAGATGGTTTGAAAGCCAAGGGCTACGAAGAGGGCAAGAACCTAGAGTTTGATTATAAGACCGCGCAAGGGAACCCCGCTATTGCGGTGCAAATCGCACGCCAGTACGTGGGTGAAAACCCTGATGTGTTGGTAGGAATAGCGACGCCATCAGCCCAGGCTTTGGTCTCTGCGACTCGTTCCATTCCCGTGGTGTTTACAGCGGTAACGGATCCCGTGGGTGCAAAATTGATTCAATCCATGGAACAGCCTGGTAAAAACGTGACGGGCTTGTCTGATTTATCGCCTGTCGCGCAACACGTCGATTTAATTAAAGAAATTCTGCCAGCGGCTAAAACGATTGGTGTTGTTTATAACCCTGGTGAAGCAAACGCTGTAACGTTAGTTCAGTTGCTTAAAGAGAGTGCTCAAGCAAAAGGGCTGCAAGTGGTAGAAGCAACGGCGCTTAAAAGTGCGGATGTTCAATCTGCAACGCAAGCTATTTCAGAAAAATCGGATGTCATTTATGCGCCGACAGACAATACAGTAGCAAGTGCGATTGAAGGTATGATCGTCGCCGCTAATCAAGCTAAGAAGCCTGTATTTGGTGGTGCGACGTCGTACGTTGAAAAAGGTGCAATTGCAGGTTTAGGTTTTGATTATTATCAAGTGGGTGTGCAGACGGCTGACTATGTAGCGGCGATTTTAGAAGGGCAAGACCCGGGTAAGTTAGACGCTAAAGTCGCGACTGGGTCTGACTTAGTGGTAAACGAAAAGGCGGCAAGCAAGCTTGGTATTGCATTACCAAGCTCTGTAGTGAAACGTGCGACGAGCATGCAGTAAGAGTGGTTTTTAGGTCGGCATAATGTCGACCTAATTTGTGCAGAAAGGAGCAGTTATGTCTGCATTTGCATTTTTTGGTGCGCTCGAGATAGGCCTTATCTATGGTTTGGTTGCCTTGGGCGTTTACCTTACGTTTCGTGTTCTCGATTTCCCTGACTTAAGTGTCGATGGCAGTTTCCCTATGGGGGCTGCGGTCGCGGCTACGGCCATTATCGCGGGCATCAATCCTTGGCTTGCAACCGGTATGGCGATTATTGCTGGTGGCATGACAGGGTGGGTAACGGCTTTCCTTGCCGTCCGTTGTGGCATTTTACATCTACTGGCATCCATTCTTACTATGATTGCGGCGTTCTCCATCAACATTCGCATCATGGGGAAACCCAACGTGGCGCTTTTGGGCGAAGAGACGATCCTAACACCATTTGAAGCTATAGGAGATCCTATCTACATCCGACCTCTGGTCGTGGGGGTGTTGATTTTACTTTCCGCACTGTTTGTTGTACGTCTTCTAAACAGCGACTTCGGCTTGGGTTTAAGAGCGACCGGGGTGAACGCTCGAATGGTGGCAGCGCAAGGTGCGAGTACAGGCTTTTATACCTACTTTGGTTTGGCGCTATCCAACGGTTTTGTTGGTTTTGCTGGTGCTTTGTTTGCTCAAACCAACAGTTTTGCTGATGTGACCTCCGGCGTTGGCACCATTGTCGTTGGTCTTGCTGCGGTTATTTTAGGGCAGACTTTAATTCCTGGCAGAAAGATTTGGGTTGCGGTATGCGCCGTAATTATAGGCTCGATCTTATACCGACTCGCTGTCGCATTTGCGTTGAGTTCGGGTATGTTTGGCTTGCAAGCATCCGACCTTAATCTAGTGACTGCTGTGTTGGTTGCGGTGGCGTTGATTGTCCCCAAACTTAAACAGAGTATGAAAGCCAGACAACGAGTGTCGGATGCGAAACAATCGGCATCTAAAAACGAGTCCGGGGAGGCACTATGATCGAGCTTAACAATATTCAAGTGACTTTCAATCCAGGCACCATTTTGGAAAATCGTGCATTAAAAGGCGTATCATTGGTAGTGCCTGAGCATCAGTTTTTGACCGTGATTGGTTCAAATGGTGCGGGTAAATCTACCTTGCTAGGCGCGGTCACAGGTGAAACGCCGATGATTGGCGGGCAGGTGATCATTGATGGTCAAGATGTGACGCGAAGAACCGTGTTTCAACGAGCCACCCAATGCGCTCGTGTTTTTCAAGACCCACTTGCAGGAACCTGTGGTGATTTATCCATCGAAGAGAACATGGCGCTGGCTTATATGCGAGGTAAACATCGTGGCTGGGGGATGGCATTGTCGGCTAAACGACGCAAAGTGTTCCAAGAACGAATTAGCATTCTTGGGCTTGGTTTAGAAGATCGATTAGGCGACAGTATTGGTTTACTTTCTGGTGGTCAACGACAAGCGGTAAGCCTAGTCATGGCGACCTTATCAGATAGTAAACTTTTACTGCTTGATGAGCACACAGCGGCACTCGATCCTCGTATGGCAGCATTTGTTATCGATCTAACCAAGCGCATAGTGAATGAGTTCGACCTGACGGTGATGATGGTGACGCACTCGATGAAAGACGCGTTAGCATGTGGAGACCGAACCGTGATGCTCCACCAAGGCGAAATTGTGCTCGATGTGGCGGGAGAGTCACGAGCCAATATGGAAGTCTCGGACTTGTTGGAAATGTTCTCTAAAGTCCGAGGGGAAGAGCTCGCTGACGACAGTCTGTTGTTAAACTAGGCCGAGTCAAAACACGAACGACGCCTACCAAGTGATCCTCCTTAAGAAAAGTTCTGATACGGTAATTTCGTAAGGAGGATTTATCGGCAAAAGATCCCATGACAGGGTTGCTTAACCGACGAGGAATGCAAACCGTCTGGCGCAACAAAATAACCAAGAAAAATATTGCTCTGGCTGTCTCAATCGATTGTATTGAGTTCAACAAAGGTTATCGAGCTAGGTTTTACGGTTTCTGGTGGTGTTGCCTTTAAGTCATCTAGCAAGCTTGAGCATTTTGATGAACTGTTCAAAATTGCGGACAAAAAACTTTATCAAGCCAAAACGACGGGTAAGAATAAAATTTGTTTCTAAGTAAAACTGTTCAGTAAAAGGGCGATTCAATCGCCCTTTTTTATGTATTCAATTACGCCGTGCAGTTTACGCTAGCATGGAGACGATCACGGTAATGTTGGATGTGTTCTACAATAGGTGCGGCTTTGTTGAAAATGCGAATTTCACGGAACAGTTCATTGGCTTCTGGGTACGCTTGACGTAAGTAAGAGAACCACTGTTTTACGCGATTCGGATAATACAAGCCTTTGTCGCCTTTCATTTCAAACTGAGAGTAGTAAATCAGCAAATCAACGACTTCTGACCAAGGCATTGGCTGGTGGTTGTATTTCACTATATTGCCAAGGTTAGGAATGTTGAATGCACCACGGCATACCATCAAAGAATCGACACCTGTGGTTTCAATACAGCGTTGACCATCTTCGTAGCTCCAAATCTCGCCATTCGCAATCAGTGGGATACTGAAGCGTTCGCGGATCTGCGTAATGTATTCCCACTTGATTTCAGATGCTTTATACCCACCTTGCTTAGTACGAGCATGGACAGTTAGCTCATTCGCACCAGCGGATTGAATGGCATCGACAATCTCAAAACAGTCGTCAGGATTTTCCCAACCTAAGCGGATTTTAGCCGTAACTGGGATATCACTTGGCACCGCATCACGGCACGCTTTTACGATGTTATGAATGAGTGCTGGATGTTGCAATAGCGCAGCACCCCCCTTGCTTTTATTTACCAAGCGGGCTGGGCAACCAAAGTTCAGGTCAACACCACGAGCACCAAGTTCGGCTGCTTTGATGGCGTTCTCTGCCATCCAGTTCGGGTCTTGACCAAGCAGTTGAACATGCACGGGAACACCTGGTACAGTTTGCGAGCCTTGTAGGAGTTCTGGGCATAAACGATGAAATACGTGATCAGGCAGAAGTTGGTCAACTACTCGAACAAATTCTGTCACACACAGGTCATAGTCGTTTATTTCGGTCAGGATTTGGCGCATCAAATGATCCAAAACGCCTTCCATCGGGCCTAATACAACTCGCATAGCTTGCCTAATACCGTTTGATAATTAAAGAGGGGGGCGATTGTAGCGATGTCCACTAAGTTTGTCATTAACTACAGGTGACGCCTTCAGAATCTGGTATCTGAAATCGACTGAGGTATAATGCCGCCAAATTCAGGGGAAACCAGACGTCATGCAATACACATTGATTGAGAAAAGAGAAGTTCAACTAGAGGTATCTTCACTGTTTATGGAAGGTGCAGTACTTGCTGCTAATCTGACAACGAAGCCTTTGACTCCGGAAACTTGGTTAGAGCCACTGTTAGGTGACCGTTTTAAAGCGATTCAGCCTGCGGTGGAAGCGCAGATTCACAAACAGCATAACTATATTTTATGCAATGAATACTCGATTCTTGCTTTGACGGAAAGCCGTACGGACCAATTGGCAGACTTTGCTGAAGGCTTTATGTCGGTTTGGTCAATGATTGAAGAACAGTGGCAAGGCGTCGAGCTTAATGATGGATTGCAACGCATGCTGCAAGCGCTGTTGACGACCATGATGCTGGCTATCGATGAAGACCAGACTCAACAGCAGATGCGAGATGCAGGCATTGAAATACCGCCAACGCTAGCTGATTTGGTTGACCAGCTGGATTTGATGATTAATGAAGTTGCACTCGGTGCCGATGAGTTGATGGTAGGCAAAAAATCAAAGAGCTTGAATCCATTTAAAGAGGTCGGTCGCAACGACCTTTGTCCTTGCGAAAGTGGCAAGAAGTTCAAGCAGTGTTGCGGTAAGTGACCGAATACAAAATAAAAAGCCGACCTAGTGGTCGGCTTTTGCTATTCTTTGGTTGGCGTTTTATCGTCAACGGCTGATTTACTGAATTGGATTTTTACGTTTGTTACTAAAGAACTGAGCAATCAAAATAAACGCAAGAGCAACCAAGTTACCAGCAAAGATCACTACTAACCATTGAGGCATCGAAAGACCTAAGAATTGCCAAACGATCTTCGAACAGTCACCGTAGGCTTCAAACATCCAAGGAACCCATTGGTTGAGAGGAGCCCAGCTTGGGAAAGTTACGAACAGGTCACAAGTCGCGAACGGGGATGGGTTAAACTGATAGTCCACATGCTGTAATGCTAGCTGTAGGCCTTTGTATGCGCTTGCTCCCCATGCCGCTAATCCCAACCAACGGATTATTGGATTGTTAGGTGCGATAAGACCAATCAGCGCTGCTGCGCTAATTCCCATCATTGCCACGCGCTCATAAATACACATCACGCATGGTGATAACATCATCACATGTTGGAAAAACAGGGCGCAGACTTCAAAAAATAAGATAGCGAGAAGAAGGAGCAACCAAGATAAGCGTCTCTTTGAAAACTGATTCAGTGCTGTAAAAATCGTCACGGTTTTATTCCTGTTTGAAATAGAAAAAAGCTCTGATTACTCAGAGCTTTTTATCGTGGATAAGTTTCCTTATCAACTTATATTTTAGTGACCGCCTGACAAAGCGGGCGTTAGATCACCTGTGCTCGGCATAATCCAACCTGCTTCGTAGAAGAAAGCAGTGGCAGGTTCAAGGAAGAAAATGATGCCCATCATGCCAACGAGTGCCAGTACGATCGTATATGGTAGCGCCATGATGACCATGCGTCCGTAAGATAGACGAACCAGAGGAGCCAACGTTGACGTTAGTAGGAATAGGAATGCCGCTTGACCGTTTGGCGTTGCAACCGATGGTAGGTTTGTTCCTGTATTGATTGCTACTGCCAGCAAGTCAAACTGATCACGTGTAATTTGACCTTCAATTAGCGCCGTTTTCACTTCGTTGATGTAAACCGTACCAACGAATACGTTGTCAGATACCATTGAAAGTAAGCCGTTAGCCACATAGAACATCGCTAACTGAGTACCTTTGTCCTCTACGGCAAGTACCGCATCGATAACCGGTTTAAACAGTTCCTGGTCGATGATCACTGCAACGATAGCAAAGAATACGGCAAGAAGTGCGGTAAATGGCAGAGCTTCTTCAAATGCTTTGCCCATTGAATGCTCTTCGATGATTCCAGTAAAGGCTGTCGCCAGTACGATAACCGATAGACCGATCAACCCAACGGCAGCCAGGTGAAGTGCTAATGCCGTAATCAACCAAACAGCGATGATGCCTTGTACCCACAGTTTAGCGACGTCTTGGTTAGTACGCGTCGTGCGTTCTTCAAGGTCAAAGTCCATTAGGATCTTGCGTACGTTATCAGGCAATTTTGCACCGTAACCAAATACATTAAGTTTCTCAACGAAAGCACAAGTAAGTAGGCCACAGAAGAATACAGGCAGTGTTACTGGTGACATTCGAATTAGGAACTCACCAAAGTTCCAACCTGCTTGGCTAGCGATGATCAAGTTTTGTGGTTCACCAACCATGGTGGTTACCCCACCTAGAGCAGTACCTACACCCGCATGCATAAGCAATGAACGTAGAAACGCACGGTAGTTTTCTAAATCGTCGCGAGTCAGTTCAGTGATGGTGTCATCTTTAGTGTGGTCGTGATCGCCTATAGGGTTACCAGAAGCAACCTTGTGGTAAATTGCATAAAAGCCTACCGCTACGCTGATCACAACGGCAATCACTGTCAACGCATCTAAAAAGGCGGACAAAAATGCAGCAGCAAAACAGAATGCAAGTGAAAGCAGAGTTTTTGAACGAATGCCA
Organism: Vibrio sp. PNB23_22_6; assembly: GCF_052877535.1. Lineage (NCBI taxonomy): Bacteria > Pseudomonadati > Pseudomonadota > Gammaproteobacteria > Vibrionales > Vibrionaceae > Vibrio > Vibrio sp. PNB23_22_6. The sequence continues at coordinate 40,015 of NZ_JBNFXP010000008.1, forward strand.
AGCAGAATTTTTGTGAAGATAAATAGCAAGAGGTTCTTCATGAAGTAGATGCCGGCTACCATGAATACCAACAATAGTAAGACTTCAATGTTGGCAACAAGCTCGTGCTTTACCTGCTCCGCACTTGTCATACCAATTGCTACGGCTTCAATCGCCAGCAGGCCACCTGGCTGAAGTGGATAACATTTCAGCGCCATTGCCAGTGTGAAGATGAATTCAGCAACAAGCAACCAACCCGCCAAAAATGGGTCAATTAGGAAGAAAACAATCGGGTTAACAATAAGAAAGGCGATAATGGCAACTTTGTACCAATCAGGCGCTTTACCAAGGAAATTCTTGATAAAGGCATTTCCGAGCGATATCGGCATGATAATTCTCTTTATAACAAAATTATGAATAGACACTAAAAAATAGTGCTCAAGCATCTGTTTATTAGACTTATTGGTTAGTCCTTTAAAACAATAACTTAGAAAAACAACAATTCATTGAATTTTTGTAGTCTTGCCAAGTTACTTCCCCTGAACCTGAGCACCGCTCATTTTTGACCGCAACTCTACACTCGGACGCTTATTAGTCAATAACAAACCTTAATGCAACAGACTAAACTGGTTTTTCATTGTAATAACGCGATCAAAACGGCGTTACTATACCATGAAAAGGTGGGAAATAAGCACTTTGAATTGCAAACGCAACCCAATTGCGAAAAATGATAAATTAAAAAATAATATTAATCGTTTTACACAATTTTATTTTGCAAATGGTGAGTATTAAAATGTGACAGAGTAAACTCTATTTTTCTTGAGATTGTAGCTTGTGTTGAGTTGGTAAAATATAGATTTTGCCAACTTGGTTCCAAATAGGCGGAATTTCAATTCGAACTAATATATAGAGCATTAACTCTATATTGGCAAAGCGTTTCATTAATGGATCGTTAATTTTCTCAAATCGTTAAGTAGTGGTATGATGAGTCGTATCGACCCTTAGAAATCAATACTGGATAAATATAGAATGGTCATTAAGGCTAAGAGCCCTGCAGGATTCGCAGAAAAATACATAATCGAGAGCATTTGGAACGGCCGTTTTCCTCCTGGCTCAATTTTACCCGCTGAACGTGAGCTGTCTGAACTTATTGGTGTTACACGTACGACTCTACGTGAAGTATTACAGCGTCTAGCACGTGATGGATGGCTGACAATCCAACACGGAAAACCAACAAAAGTGAATCAATTTATGGAGACCTCTGGTCTGCACATTTTGGATACACTGATGACTTTGGATGTCGACAACGCAACCAACATTGTAGAGGACCTACTTGCTGCGCGTACTAACATCAGTCCTATTTTTATGCGCTATGCGTTTAAAGCAAACAAAGAGAGCTCAGAGCGTACCATTAAGAACGTTATCGAGTCTTGTGAAGCTTTGGTTAATGCTTCGTCTTGGGAAGCGTTTATCGCGAGCTCACCTTATGCAGACAAAATTCTGCAAACAGTGAAAGAAGACAACGAAAAGGACGAAGCAAAGCGCGAAGAAATTCTGATTGCTAAAACGTTTAACTACTACGATTATATGTTGTTTCAACGCTTAGCGTTTCATTCTGGAAACCAGATCTACGGTTTGATCTTTAATGGATTGAGAAAACTGTACGATCGTGTCGGTAGTTACTACTTCTCAAACCCGATATCTCGTGAACTCGCGTTGAAGTTTTATCGTCAATTACTGGAGACGTGCGAAACCGGTGAGCGTGATCAGCTACCAATCGTCATTCGCCACTACGGAATGGAAAGTGCGCAAATCTGGAATGAGATGAAAATGCAACTGCCAACCAACTTTACAGAAGACGACTGTTAAGTTTCTCTTATTTAGTTTTCAGAAACCGCAGGTGTGAAAGCCTGCGGTTTTTTATTTCGTGTTTATGCTAAGGACAGCTTGGGTAACGGTAGATATAGGGTTTCGATGATATCTGAAAGCATCTGTTCGTAAGCATTAAATATAACCAAGGATAGTTCGGACGTTATGTCGTATAACGCTTCTTCATTGAGTGATACTTCTTCGCTGTTCAGATGATCAGTGAGTACTTGTATGGATTTTGTCGATTTAGGTGAACCGATGATTAACGGACTAATGACTGCAAGCTGATTGAGCCTTCTGACCATTATTGACGCATCGTTTTTTATTCTCATTGCGCCCCCTGGAGTATGAATATCTTGAATGCTGATACGCATCTGGGTGAGCGTCTCTAAACTGTCCATGACCGTTTGCCAATTCATCTGATATTCGTCGTAGAGGTCATCTCTTTGCAAGACAGCAAGCCAGGCTATAGTGACCTCATCCATCAAAAATAAGGTGTGGCGAATGAGTTTTCCATGCTCTAATTGATTGCGAGCTAACGAGTATCCTTGCCATTGTTTCAGCAACTGCTCAATTTTTATCTGAAGCATTCGATAGATAGGTTTATTTTCAAAACGAGCAGTCTCTATTAATTGATGCAGCTTGCTATTTAATTCTTGATTGATCGCAGCGATCTCATTGTGATGATTTTGCTGACCTTGGAAAGAGTAGTGGGTCACCGCTCGGTGGCGACGAAGTAGACAAGTGACATCCCGTAATAGAATGAGTAATCGGTACTTGCGAACCTGCTGCTTTTCTCGCTTATTAGCTAAGTGGTAGATTCCCACCAGAATAGCAACGGAGATCAAAGTAGAAATCAAAACAAACATAACCAACTCCTTGTTAGTGCTTTTGACCTAGCAATTAAGTAAGAGCAGCTTTAATGCCAGAAATAGAAGCCATAAAAAACAGTAGGTTATGTTATTTTCCTTGGGCTAAGCGTACAAATTTGGTGCGGGGTTTCCCCAAAAGTGTGAACGTAAAAAAATCCCCGCCATATTTGGCAGGGATTTTTTGGAAAGCGTAAAATAACGAATTACATTACACGCATGCCAGGTTGAGCACCTTCGTGTGGTTCAAGAATCCAAAGGTCTTTCCCGCCAGGGCCTGCAGCTAGGATCATGCCTTCAGACATGCCGAATTTCATCTTGCGTGGTTTCAAGTTTGCTACTACAACAGTGTATTTACCGACAAGATCTTCAGGCTGGTACGCTGCTTTGATACCAGAGAATACTTGGCGCATTTCACCACCGATATCCAGTTGGAATTTCAGCAGTTTGTCTGCTTTTGGCACTGATTCGCAAGACACGATCTTAGCGATACGTAGATCCACTTTTGCGAAATCATCGAATTCGATCTCGTCAGCGATTGGATCTTTGCTTAGCTCGGTTTCGTTCGATGCGGCTTCAGCTTTCTCTTTTGCTGCCATTTCTGCTGCAGCATCTTCTTTCGATGCTTCGATCATAGCTTCGATGTTCTTAGGATCGATACGGTTGAACAGCGCTTTGAACTTAGTGATCTCGTGACCAGTAAGTGGTGCAGCGATGCTTTCCCAAGTTAGCTCTCCGTTAAGGAACGCTTCAGTACGCGCAGCTAATGCAGGCATCACTGGTTTCAGGTAAGTCATCAGAACGCGGAACAGGTTAATACCGACAGAACAGATTTCTTGCAGTTCCTGATCTTTGCCTTCTTCTTTTGCTACGACCCACGGTGCTTTTTCGTCAACGTATTGGTTTGCTTTGTCTGCGAGTGCCGTGATTTCACGGATAGCACGACCAAACTCGCGAGTTTCGTAAAGCTCTGCAATACGCTCTGCTGCTGCAACGAATTCGTTGTATAGCTCAGGTTCTGCAAAGTTTTCAGCGAGCTTGCCGTCAAAACGCTTAGAGATGAAGCCTGCGTTACGAGACGCTAGGTTAACGATCTTGTTCACTACATCGGCGTTGACACGTTGCGTGAAGTCCTCAAGATTTAGGTCTAGGTCGTCGATACGGCTATTTAGCTTAGCGGCATAGTAGTAACGAAGACATTCAGGATCTAGGTGGTCTAGGTAAGTGCTTGCTTTAACAAACGTACCTTTAGATTTAGACATCTTCGCGCCGTTTACCGTTACGTAACCGTGTACGAATACGTTGTTTGGCTTACGGAAGCCAGAGCCTTCTAACATTGCAGGCCAGAATAGAGAGTGGAAGTAAACGATGTCTTTACCGATGAAGTGGTAAAGCTCTGTCGAGCTGTCTTTCTTCCAGTACTCTTCGAAGTCTAGACCTTCAGTTTTGTCACATAGGTTCTTGAACGAAGCCATGTAGCCAACGGGTGCGTCTAGCCAAACGTAGAAGAATTTGTTCTTCTCGCCAGGGATCTCGAAACCGAAGTAAGGCGCATCACGTGAGATATCCCATTGCTGCAGACCAGACTCGAACCACTCTTGCATTTTGTTCGCTGTCTCAGATTGCAGAGAACCAGAACGTGTCCACTCTTTTAGCATGCTTTCGAACTGAGGTAGGTCGAAGAAGAAGTGCTCAGAGTCTTTCATGATTGGCGTTGCGCCAGAAACCGCTGATTTCGGGTTGATCAGTTCGGTTGGGCTGTACGTTTCACCACAGTTATCACAGTTGTCACCGTATTGGTCTTCTGACTTACACTTAGGACAAGTACCTTTTACGAAACGGTCTGGTAGGAACATTTCTTTCTCAGGATCGAACAGCTGAGAAATTGTGCGGCTAGAGATAAAGCCGTTCTTCTTCAGCTCAAGATAGATGTGAGAAGCTAGCTCACGGTTCTCATCTGAGTGTGTGCTGTGGTAGTTATCAAAGCTAATATCAAAGCCAGCGAAGTCTTTTTGATGCTCTTCACTAACTGCAGCGATCATCTCTTCTGGTGTAATACCCATCTGTTGTGCTTTTAGCATGATTGGTGTGCCGTGAGCATCGTCAGCACAGATGAAGTTTACAGTGTTGCCACGTAGGCGTTGGTAGCGAACCCAGATGTCAGCTTGAATGTGCTCAAGCATGTGACCTAAGTGAATCGAACCATTAGCGTACGGAAGGGCACAAGTTACCAGCAGTTTTCTTGGATCGTTTGCCATACTTAATAATCGCTTTTTGATAGGTATAAAAAATAGAGAGTAATACTACCCCATGAGCCTTCTAACGCCAAGGTATCAAACCATGGATTGCCTTAGTTTTTTTGGGGTTCTGAATCTTGCTTCAGGGTGCTACGATTAGAGGCACTGTACCCAAGCGCATTTAGGTGACTTGAGTATATAAGGAGACCTTATGCATCAGTTCACTTCAAAACAAGATTTTTGTCATTGGCTTAACCAATTCCAGCATCCACAGTTGGTGGAAAACTGGGCAGATATTCACGGCATTGTCGCGATTCCAGCGCAAGGTGGCATTCAAATTACGTTGCCATTTGCGAGTAATGAACTCCAAGCAGTACTCAGTGATTGGATTAAGGAGCAGCAAGCGTCAGGCACGGTTCCTGAGTTTGCGTTCCATATCGAACTTGGTGTGAAAGCACTGGAAACTCAAGTCGAAAACGCAGTTAAGGGAGTGAAAAACATCATCGCAGTTAGCTCAGCGAAAGGTGGAGTAGGAAAATCAACCACGGCGGTCAATCTCGCTCTTGCAATCGCGCAGTCTGGCGCGAAAGTCGGTCTGTTGGATGCAGACATCTATGGGCCGTCTGTACCGATGATGCTTGGACAAGAAGATACGAAGCCAGAAGTTCGTGATGCTAAGTGGATGAAACCCATTTTTGCCCATGGCATCTATACTCATTCTATTGGCTATTTGGTGGATAAATCCGAAGCGGCGATTTGGCGTGGTCCAATGGCATCAAAGGCGTTGGCCCAATTATTAACCGAAACAGAATGGCCAGATTTGGATTATTTGGTTATTGATATGCCGCCAGGTACAGGGGATATTCAACTGACCTTGTCACAACAGATTCCGGTGACAGGCACGGTATTAGTGACAACGCCACAAGATCTAGCACTCGCCGATGCTCGTAAAGGGGCGGCGATGTTCCATAAAGTTAATGTGCCAGTGGTGGGCGTCGTTGAGAACATGAGCTATCACATTTGTAGCCAATGTGGTGCCGTAGAGCACATTTTTGGTACGGGTGGTGCAGAGAAAATATCGCAAGAATTTGGGTTAGCGTTACTTGGACAGATCCCACTTCATATCGCCATGCGAGAAGATATCGACGCCGGAATACCAACAGTGGCGAGACGTCCAGATAGTGAGCATGCAGGTTACTACAAACAGATCGCCGATCGCGTTTGTGGCACGATGTATTGGCAAGGCAAAGCCAAATCAGACACAATCAGTTTCACAATGGTGAACTGAGTGCATACCCTGGTTTGGTTGAAAATCATACACGCCAACGTTTGCTTTAGGGTTCATTCTCTACGCAGAAAGAAACTTATAACTAAACCCTAATTCCAGCTAGTATCTAAGGGGTGAACTCCCTATAATCAGGCAGTTTATCTATTTATGTGACTAGAAAATCATCATCGGGTGCAAACTAATGTCTGATAATAATCAATGCGTCATCGTAGGTATTGCTGGCGCTTCTGCTTCTGGAAAAAGTCTGATCGCGAGCACGATTTACAATGAGCTTCGCGAGAAAGTGGGCGATCATCAAATCGGTGTTATCACGGAAGATTGCTACTACAACGACCAAAGCCACCTAAGCATGGAAGATCGAGTAAAGACTAACTACGACCACCCGAGCGCGTTAGACCACGACCTACTTTGTGAACACTTAGAGAAATTGGTACGTGGCGAAGCGGTAGAAGTACCAGAGTACAGCTACACTGAGCATACTCGTACAAGCAATACCACAGCAATGACACCTAAAAAGGTCATCATTCTTGAAGGTATTTTGCTTTTAACGGACCCACGTTTACGTGATCTAATGCACGCGACAGTATTTATGGATACGCCTTTGGATATCTGTCTGCTTCGCCGTGTTAAGCGTGATGTTGAAGAGCGTGGTCGAACAATGGAATCAGTTCTTAAGCAATACCAACAGACTGTTCGTCCGATGTTCATGCAATTTATTGAACCTTCTAAGCAATACGCGGATATTATTGTTCCTCGTGGTGGAAAAAACCGTATCGCGATTGACGTTTTGAAAGCTCACATTGCAAGACTTTTGAAAGCTTAAGCCTTTAGATGGCTATATTGCTTTATTTTTGTGAAAAGAAGTGGCACTTTAAGTGCCACTTCTTTTTTTTGTTTTTAAATTAGCCAGTTGCAAAGTAAAGCCGGACAATTTTCATGCTGTTGTGAAATGATCAGTGCGAGCTTAGGTATATAATTTAAAAACTCACGAGCAAGGAAAAAGCACATGAAGAAACTGCTCTTAGTTATAGCCATACCTGTTGTAGTTATTTTAGCTGCGGTGCTAGCGCTAACCGTCTTCGTCAATCCGAATCAATTTAAGCCGTTAATTGTGGAACAAGTACAGAAGCAAACGGGTTTAGAGTTGGTGATTGAAGGGGACATCAGTTGGCAGTTCTTTCCATCGATTGGCTTCGAACTGGGTCGCACTGAACTGAGAAACCCGCAAGGCTTTAGTCAACCAAATCTATTCAAAGTTGACACGGTCGGTGTTGATGTCTCGGTCATGCCTCTGCTTAGCAAGCAACTCGAAATTGGCAACGTCACATTAGATGGTGCTGAGGTCTACCTTGAAACGCTGAAAGATGGTAGCAAGAACATTGATGCGCTGACCAAAGCACAATCTCAACAAGCTGAGCAATTTACTGAGCCAACTTCAGTACAAACGGAAGGTACGCAAAGCTCAGCTTCTGATTGGACGATCAACCTTGCAGGAGTGACTATTTCTAACGGTTATGTTGAAATCCAAGATAAGCAAACCGGCAGCGACACCAAGCTTTCTGATATCTCCTTAAACCTATCACAGTTTGCTTTTGATCACTGGACGACAGCTGACTTCGGTGTGAAAGGTGAAATGAACGATCAAACGTTCACCGCGCAAGGCAAAGCGGACTTTAAATTGGCAAAAGGTCTTGCAAGCTACGCGTTGAAAAACATCAACTTTGATGCAACCTACGCTGACGAAGCAAACAAAATTGAATCTGCGACCATCGGTTTAGACACGTTTGAGTTTGATAAAGTAAACCGCCTAAGCTATGCGTTGAAAGGCGACGCGGGCGGCATGAAGCTAGACATGCAAGGCGGTGGTGAACTGATTGTTGATAAAGCGATCAGCAAGGTTCAATTGAACAAACTGACGTTAAAATCGACTTTTGAAGGTGCTGCACTTCCACAATCACCAATGAAAGTGGATATGGCCTCTGACCTATCGTTCGACTTAACGAAGAGTCACTTGAGTTTTGTGCTGGAAAATCTCACCGCAAATGCGATTGTGTTAGACGGGAAAGCGGATGTGACATTAGGTGATATCCCTAAAATTCGTTTCGCACTGCACAGCCCTAACATCGATGCAGATGAATTTTTGGGCTTGAATAAGCAAGCGCCTTCAAGTGATAAGTCAGCATCAGGTGGCGAAAGTGCGCCAGTTGGCCAAGAGGGTGAGCCAGACTTATCAGCTTTAAAAGTACTGGATGTGAAAGGTGATATCAAGATCGATAAGTTCAAAGCCGCGAATGCGAAGATGGAAGCAGTCAAAGCAGACTTCTCCATCAATCGTGGTGTGTTTGACCTAACGTCATTCAACTCTAAACTTTATCAGGGCACAATCACCGCAACGGCGAAGTTAGATGCTCGTAAATCGCCAGCAACTTATAGCGCGAAGCAGTCGATTAAAGGTGTCCATGTTCAGCCACTGCTAATTGATGTCGCTAACAGTGATAAGTTGGAAGGGACCGGTAATATCGATGTGAACGTTAGCGGTAAGAGCTTAACGCCAACAGGCATGAAGAAGAACCTAGTGGGTACGGTCGCGATTAACTTTACAGACGGTGCAGTTAATGGCATCAATGTCGCTCAATTGATTCGTGAAAACTATGCGCGATTTAAAGGCCAAAGCTTAGAAGGCACAGATGAAGTCAAGAAAACTGACTTTAGCGCAATGACGGCAACAATGAGATTAAACAAAGGCGTTGTTTATACGGATAATCTTCAAGCTCAATCCCCATTATTGCGTTTGCGTGGTAAAGGCAGTGCAAACTACCTCAATGAAACGGTCGATTTTACTATCAGTACGTCTATTGTAGGTTCACTGGAAGGGCAGGGCGGAAAAAATATCGATGAGCTGAAAGATATTACGATTCCAATCAATGTTTCCGGCAAGTGGGCGGAGCCAAAATTCAAGCTAGTATTTGATGATGTTCTGAAACAGAAAGCACAGAAAGAAATAGACCGAGGCGTTGAAAAGCTAACGGACAAAATTAAAGATGAGAAAACGAAAGAAGCGGTAGACAGTTTGTTGAAGAACTTGTTTAACTAATTTTAGAGTTCGCTTTATTTTTACAAAGCAAAGGGTTGGCACTGAGCCAACCCTTTTTTATACCCAAGTAACCTAGGGATGCTTGGTTCAGTGAGAAGATTACCAATCCACCCCTTTCAGTGCTTTTACGCCGGATTCAAAGGCGTGCTTTACATTCTTCACTTCCGAGACGGTGTCTGCCATTTCAATCAATGAACGATGAGCAGCACGACCGGTGATCACGACTGATTGCATTTTCGGGCGGTTATTCAGTGCTTCAACGACTTCCTCTAAGTCGATGTACCCATAGCTCACCATATACGTCAGCTCATCAAACAGAATCACATCAATCGATTCGTCTTTCAGCATGCGCTTACATTCTTGCCACACAAGTTGAGCGGCTTCTGTATCGGCGGTTTTATTTTGCGTTTCCCAAGTAAAACCCGTTGCCATGACTTGGAATTCCACGCCGAGGTTTTCTAGCAGGTTACGCTCTCCATTATCCCACGTGCCCTTGATGAACTGAGCAACAGAACATTTTAAGCCATGACCAAGTGCGCGAGCGATGGTGCCAAAACCGGAGGTCGATTTACCTTTACCGTTGCCAGTAATGATGAGTAATAAACCCTTTTCTTCTTGAGCGGCGGCGATCTTTGCGTCTACTTGTTCTTTTACTTTTTGCTGGCGAGCCTTATGGCGTGCCTCTTTGTTCTCTTCGATAGACATTCTCTTTCCTTAATTCTATCTACAAGCCAGTGTGCTGACTTGGGTAAAGCAAATTATCTCGCTATGATAGTTCAACAGCAGGTAAAGAAAAACCATCGAGAATACAGGGAATAAAATGAAGAAAGTACTCGTTGTTTGTATGGGAAACATTTGTCGCTCACCTACGGGAGAGGCCGTATTAAAATCGAAAGCACAGGCGCTAGGAGTGCCACTACAGGTAGAATCTGCAGGTACCATTGGTTATCACGTAGGAAGCCGTCCGGATGCGCGTGCCATGCAAGCAGGTCAGTTACGTGGTTATTCATTCAAAGGTATGAAAGCACGTAAGGTGGTTGTTGGGGACTTTTCCGCGTTTGATATGGTGTTGGCGGCGGATAAAGCCAATTTAGCGGATTTATTGGATCTCTGTCCGGATGAGTATCGACATAAAGTGTCTTTGTTTCTGAGTCATGGAGATTCTCGCTACGACGAAATCCCTGATCCATACTACGGGGGGGAGAACGGTTTCGAACTGGTATTAGACCTTATTGAAGAGGCATCAGACGCCATTCTAAAAAAGCTGATATAAAACAGCGAGTCGTTTTCACGACACAATTGAAGAACAAAAGGGATGAGCTCAGCTCATCCCTTTTGGTTTGTTAGCCAGCTAGGATGTCGGTGGCAACTTTATAGCTTGGGTCTTCTTTCACATTAATTTCTACCAAGCTACCCGCTTTATCGAGAAGCTTACGGCAGTCAGGGCTTAGGTGACGTAGGTGAAGTGTTTTGTCTAACGTTGCGTAGCGTTCTGCAAGCGTTTCTATCGCTTCAATAGCAGAGTGGTCGGTTACGCGTGAATCAGCGAAGTCAACAATGATATCTTTAGGATCATCTTGCGCATTGAACAACTCAAGGAAGTTCGCTGCCGAGCCGAAGAAAATAGGGCCGTGAATCTTGTACTCTTTTGAGCCTTCTTCGTTTAGGCGGGTATCCGCATAGATGTGCTTAGCATGCTGCCATGCAAACATTAGAGCAGAGGCAATGACACCAACCGCTACGGCTACGGCAAGGTCAGTCAGAACCGTCACTACTGTAACGAGAACGATAACAAAGAAATCTTGCTTTGGTACACGGCGCGCCAATTTAAACGTTGCCCATTCAAATGTTCCGATTACTACCATGAACATCACACCAACAAGCGCTGCAAGCGGGATCATTTCAATAAGTGATGATGCGAACAGGATGAAGATCAGTAGTGCGCTTGCGGCAACAATACCAGACAGACGGCCACGACCACCTGAGTTTACGTTGATCATAGATTGGCCAATCATCGCACAACCACCCATGGCACCGAATACCGAGCAGGTCATGTTTGCCATACCTTGACCGATACATTCACGGTTAGATTGACCACGAGTGTTGGTCATCTCATCAAGTACCGTTAGCGTCAGTAGCGATTCGATCAGACCGATGGCTGCAAGGATTATCGCGTAGGGCAGGATGATTTGAATGGTTTCCAGTGTAAATGGTACTACCGGAATTGAGAAAGTCGGCAGAGAACCAGCCAATGTCGCAGCCTCATCACCAGACATTGTGCGTAGGAAATCTACAACCGTACGTGTTTCAAGATCTAAGCCCACCACAAGTGCTGTTACGGTTACGATGGCAACAAGTGATGAAGGCACTGCGGTGGTTAGCTTTGGTAAGAAGTGGATGATTGCCATTGTTAGCGCAACGAGACCTAGCATAAGCAGCATTTGGTCTTGTGGTAGCCAAGTAAGCATACCGTTGACATCAGGTGCCTTAAATTGACCAAGCTGAGCTAAGAAGATAACAATTGCTAGGCCGTTCACGAAACCAATCATTACCGGATGTGGAACGATTCGAATGAACTTGCCTAGCTTGAATAGACCAGCTGCGATTTGCAGGATACCGGCTAGCATGATGGCAGCGAATAGGTACTGAACCCCATGAGTCGCCACCAGTGAGACCATAACGACGGCCATCGCACCAGTCGCGCCTGAAATCATACCAGGACGGCCACCGAAGATAGAAGTGATTAGGCCTACGATGAACGCAGCATACAGACCAACCATAGGGTCAACACCAGCAACGAATGCAAATGCTACGGCTTCAGGAACCAATGCTAGCGCAACGGTTAAACCTGATAGCACATCGTTTTTTACTGAGTGCTTAGAAAATTGAGGAAATTCGAACATGTGTAATATAGGGCTCTTTTGGCAATGAAATATCTCCCGACATATATTCGTGTTTGCATAAGCGCTAATAGGTGAAGTTATGTTCACGCCTATCAGTTCAAACTGTAGTGAAAAAGAGCTGCATCAGAATGGTGTCGAAAACTTGAGTCGACGAATGCTACCGAAAAGTGTGATTAAGTTCAAGAATGATAAGGAGAATGAGCCACAAATGTGATCAGTCATTGATATTAATGTGAACAATAATATTCAACATTGCGTTAAACAAAAAAGGCTGCCAAATGGCAGCCTTTCAATTACTTATAGTGACGACAAACTTAGTTGAAGTTTGGTTTTGTCATTCCTGCAGATGCACGGTTTATTGCTACTTGGCTGCCTGCGCCTTTCGGTGCGTAGCGCTCGGCTTTAAACGGTGCTGCTGAAATCGTAATTTCACGAAGCTCTTGAGGACCCGGTGCTTTCGTCATCGGTGCGCTAGCGCGTGGCTTAGTGGCAACGTTGATAACTTCAACTTCAGATACTGGTGCTGCTGCCGGTGATTTAACTGTAATTTCTTCTACAGTTTCTTCTACCGCTTCAGCCACTGGCTCTGGAGTAAGTGTAGTTTCTACAACTGTTTCAGTCACTTCAGCTACAGGTGCATCAACGATAAGCTCTACTGGTGCTGTTTCAACAACTGTAGACTCAGTTTTCTCAGCAACTGGTGCTTTAACGAATGGAGCTTCCATTTTCGCCTCTACAGGTTCTTGAACTTTTGATTCAACAACTGGCGCGTCAACGACGGCATGGTGCTCACGACGGATGATAATTTTACCCATCGCCATTTCTGGACAAGCAAAACCACCTTGGATTGCAGATACTGCCGTCGCTGCTGCTTCTTCTTGAACTCGCTCTTCCTTCTTCGGCGCTGGTTTTTGAATGTAGCGTGGCATCACTTTACCCATTGCCATCTCAGGAGAAGCTACGCCACCCTTACGTAGACGGAATGGGTTAGGGCGACGATCGCGACCACGACGACGGCGTTGACCACTTGCACGTAGGTGACGTGGAGAACGACGATTGCGACGCTGTTTAGATTCTGCTTGAAGGTTGTCTTGTTGTGCTTCTGCGATTGCCTCAACTGGCTTTTCAACAGGAGCTTCAACTGGCAACTCAACGAGTTGTTCAGCCGCTTGCTGGTCCTTAACGCGCACAGATTTGTTTAGTTTGCGACGTTGACGGCGCTCTTTCACTTTCTCTGCTTTGGTGTTTGTCTTCGCTTTGATTTCTTCTGGTTTAGCTTCAGAACGCGCTTCTGCGGCGAGCTGCAGACCTTTTTCCGCTACTTTTACGTTTGCTTTTTGCTCTTGTGATTTCTCAGCTTGTTGAGGTTTTGGCTTACGCTTTTGATTACGGTTTTGTGGTTTGCTTAACTGCTGAACATCGCTTTGTTCAGTCGCTTGTTCATCACGAGGCTTGCGACGGCGCTTGTTATCGCGGTTATCACGGTTATCGCGGTTATCACGGTTATCGCGAGTCTCACGATTATCGCGTTGGTTACCACGACGACGGTCGTTACGATCACGTCGGTTGCGTTTGTTATCGCGGTTCGGTTTCTTTTCTTCTTGTTTCGGCGCTTCTTTTGCTTCTTCAGAACCACCAAATAGGAAGCTACCTAAGGCTTTGAACAGACGGCTAAATAGCCCAGGTTTTTCTTCTTGTACGACTTCTTTCTTCTTCGCTGCTGGAGCAGGCTTAGATGCAGGAGTTGGCGCTGGTGCAGTTTGAGTCGGCGCAGCAAAACCTTTAAGAACAGGCTCTTCAATTCGCTTAGACTTAATTTCAACTTCTGTTGTTTCTTTGCCTTCCGCTTCTTTCATTGCTTCCAGTTTCTTAGGAAGTAAGTAAGAAAGTAGATCAAATTCTTCGCCTTCACGCACGCGGATTACTTCGAAGTGTGGTGTTTCCATATCTGAGTTTGGAACAACCGTGATTTTCACTTCTTGATTGCGTTCGATGTGGTTTACTGAGCGACGCTTTTCGTTCAATAGATAAGAAGCAATTGGAACAGGGACAACCGCCAAAACTTGAGCGGTGTTGTCTTTCAATGCTTCCTCTTCAATTAGACGAAGAACAGACAGTGCTAGAGATTCGTTGTCACGAACAACACCCGTGCCCGTACAACGAGGACAGATGTGGTGGCTTGCTTCTGCAAGAGAAGGGCTCAAGCGTTGACGAGACATCTCTAGTAGACCAAAGCGAGAAATACGGCCGATTTGGACGCGAGCACGATCTAAACGAACAGCTTCACGCAGACGGTTTTCTACTTCGCGTTGGTGGCGTACAGGTGTCATATCAATGAAGTCAATAACAACCAGACCACCTAGGTCACGTAGACGCAATTGACGAGCGATCTCATCAGCGGCTTCTAGGTTTGTGTTCAGTGCCGTTTCTTCGATATCGCCACCCTTTGTTGCACGAGCTGAGTTGATATCGATAGAGGTTAGCGCTTCTGTTGGGTCGATAACGATAGAACCGCCAGAAGGTAAGCGCACTTCACGTTGGAACGCTGATTCAATTTGGCTTTCGATTTGGTAGTGGCTAAATAGCGGAACTTCGCCTTCGTATTTCTTAACACGGTTAATGAAATCAGGGCGAACCAAGCTGATGTGCTCTTTAGCACGTTCATAAATGGTGTTGCTATCAATTAGGATTTCACCAATGTCGCGACGTAGGTAATCACGGATTGCACGAACGATAACGTTACTTTCTTGGTGGATTAAGAATGGGGCAAGGTTAGAGTCTGCCGCGTCCTTAATCGCACTCCAGTGATTAAGTAGTACGTTCAAATCCCATTCAAGCTCTTCAGCGCTCTTTCCAACCCCAGCGGTACGAACGATTAGCCCCATGCCTTGTGGCAGTTCTAAAGTGCTTAACGCTGCTTTTAGCTGAGTGCGCTCGTCACCTTCGATACGGCGTGAAATACCGCCAGCACGTGGGTTGTTAGGCATCAGGACTAGATAGCTACCTGCAAGAGAAATGAAAGTAGTCAGAGCTGCGCCCTTGCTACCACGTTCCTCTTTTTCCACTTGTACGATTACTTCTTGCCCTTCGCTTAGCACTTCTTTAATGCTTGGACGACCTTGGTAAGTGTAACCTTCAGGGAAGTATTCGCGGGCAATTTCTTTGAGAGGGAGGAAACCGTGACGCTCAGCACCGTAATCAACAAATGCGGCTTCTAGGCTTGGTTCGACACGTGTAATACGGCCTTTGTAGATATTCGCCTTCTTAGATTCATGTCCTGGACTCTCGATATCAAGATCGAAAAGTCGCTGGCCATCAACCAGAGCGACACGCAACTCTTCTTTTTGAGTTGCGTTAATTAACATTCTTTTCATTGAAAATTCTCGTTGTCTTCTCTTTTATCTTTCTCGTTTTCTTACCACTTTTTTTCGCTCTTTCACGGTGCCTGATCCCATGGCTTATATATTGCAGCCTCCCGGCTGGAAGGGGATGCTCTTGGGCACGTCAGTTATCACAAATCTCTTAGGGTTTCGGTTAGAAACGAAAAACTTGTGACCCGCTATTCGGGCGGTAGATACTCAACGTGAATATGCGAGGAGTAGAGTGGTAAGTGTTTTGAATTCAAAGAGTCTTACGCCAATGCTGCACCTGATCTTCAATAGTCTACTCACATTGCTTGGGATAGATGATTGGTAATGAACAAAATGTAACCAAACCTTCCTTAGCAGCTGTGAACTATAGCAGCGCGAGTGGATATCAGCAATCGGCTTTCACGCAAACGATAGAAAAATCGGCGCTAATTCAATTTTTCAAATTCATAACTGGCTGTTTAATAAGCACTTGGCTGTTGAAAATAACAAAGATGTAAAACAAACCGCCAACTTGGTGGTGGGTTTTAATAATTTAAACAAAAGCTTGGCGCATTTTGGCTCAATTTATGCCAACAAGTATTTCTTTCGTCGCAAGAATAATGTGAAGTCATACAGATTTGCGTTTACAATAGCGCACATGAGCGAAATAAGAACACAAGTCCAGTTTGTCGATATAGACGAAGATATGGCGGGTCAGCGTATTGATAATTTCTTACGCAACCAATTAAAAGATGTCCCAAAAAGCATGATTTATCGAATCGTGCGTAAGGGCGAAGTGCGCGTAAATAAAAAGCGAGTTAAGGCTGAGTATAAACTGAAAGCGGGTGACCTCGTTCGTATTCCACCAGTAACGGTAGAGAAGAAAGAAGACGACGTAGCGCCAAGCACTAAGTTGAATAAAGTCGCTGAGCTTGAAGATATGATCATTTTTGAAGATGATCATATGTTGATTCTTAATAAACCGTCCGGCACAGCGGTGCATGGTGGTAGTGGTTTGAAGTTTGGCGCTATCGAAGCACTACGTGCGTTACGACCACAAGCTCGTTTCCTTGAACTTGTACATCGTATTGACCGAGATACCTCAGGCATTTTATTGGTCGCAAAAAAACGTTCAGCGCTTCGTCATTTGCAAGCACAGTTCCGTGAAAAAACAGTGAAAAAGTTTTACTTCGCATTGGTGATGGGACAGTGGAAGAGCAGCTGTAAAGTGGTTAATGCACCATTACTGAAAAATGAAGTGAACAGCATCGTGCGCGTTAACCCGAATGGTAAGCCTTCTGAAACACGTTTTAAAATTCTGGAAAAGTTTGAGCAAGCGACGTTGATTCAAGCGAGCCCAATTACTGGCCGTACTCACCAAATTCGAGTGCATACTCAATACACCGGCCATCCTATTGCGTGGGATGACCGCTATGGTGACCGACGCTTTGATGCTTACACCGGACAGGTTGGCCTTGACCGTTTGTTTCTCCATGCGGCAAATATTAAGTTCCAACATCCATCAAACGATGAATGGATGGAAATTAATGCGCCGATGGGACCTAAACTAGAAAAAGTGTTAGTGGGTTTGAGAAAAAGCTAATCCAGCACATGAGTTTAAAGGTATCACCAAGGGAGCATAGCGCTCCCTTTTTAATGTTACCAATTCAACTATCCCTTAAACTGACAAAGAGAGGGGGAAGGAATCTTTACCGTAAAGGCTCATTTTGTCTTTAAGATATATGCCATAGAACATTACAAAACGTCAAAACCTTGCGTTTGTAACATATCAATCAAGTCGATAAGTGGCAGCCCTACTAAGGTATTCGGGTCTTTGCCTACTAACTTATTAAACAGACAAATACCCATTCCTTCACTCTTAAAACTGCCCGCGCAGTAAAAGGGTTCTTCTCTATCGACGTAGCGTTCAATCTGCTCACGACTCAACACCCTGAAGTGAACTTCAAAAGTATCGAAGCCAACTTCAGTATGGTTTGTTGCGGTGTTGTGCACGGCGAGTCCAGTATAAAAAGTGATGACTTTGCCGCTTTGGGCAAGTAGTTGAGCAATGGCATTGTTACGGTCAAGTGGTTTACCAACAATTTTGCCATCAATGACACACACTTGGTCACTACCTATGACTAAACTAGGCTGCTCTGTATCGCAGGATGTCGCTTTATCGATGGCGAGCCTCTGTACTAAGTCCAACGGACGCTCATCAGGCTGTGGTGTTTCGTCGCAATCTGGCGACACGCAAATAAACGGTGTTGAAAGTTTTTCCAGCAATTGTTTACGAAAAGGGGAAGTTGAGGCTAAAACAAGTTGGTAATTTTTCATTTTGAATTACAATTCACAAAAGCATTTTAGATAGCATAATCGATCAAAATTGATTCTGGCTAATGCTCTGTATGTTAAGCGTAAAAAAGTACAACTTTTTTTCCTTTTTCTTTGACTAATTTTGATTTGGAAGATAATATTCGCGCCCTATGCAAAAGGTAAAATTACCGCGAACGGTTGATCCGGCTAAAGCGGCACAGAAACGACTAGATTTCGATGGCATCATCCAAGCTAGTCTTTTTAAGCGCTTAGCGGAAATGACTGATGGCGTAAAACGCGACGCAGAAGTCTCATTGTCATTTGAGATAGATGAACAGCGACTTGTTGTTATCTCTGGTAAAGCTAACATCGAAGTCGAATTAGAGTGTCAGCGTTGTAACGAGGTATTCACACATCTGTGTGAAGTTGAATTCCTTTACACTCCTTACTACGGTGAGAAGACGGAAGAGGAAGCACCAGAAATTTATGATTTGGTAGATCTAAATGAGTATGGTGAATTAGACCTTATACAACTGGTTGAAGACGAGTTCATCTTAGCATTACCTCAAATTGCGATGCATGATGAAGCGGATTGTAGCGTTGATTCAAATAACATGGTTTTTGGTGAGATTCCTGAAGAAATTGAGGAAAAGAAACCGAATCCATTCGACGTTTTGAAAAGTTTGAAAAAGTAATCAGTGTGGTAATTGATGCTTTCTCATCTTTGAACCCAATAGTATAGGAGTAGGGTCAATGGCCGTACAAAAGAGCAAGAAGTCACGTTCAATGCGTGGTATGCGTCGTTCACACGATGCACTAACTACAGCAGCACTTTCTGTAGATGCAACTTCAGGTGAAACTCACCTACGTCACAACGTAACTGCTGAAGGTTACTACCGTGGCAAAAAGGTTATCAACAAGTAAGGTTGACCTTTGCAAAATATTACCGTTGCACTTGATGCAATGGGCGGGGATTTCGGTCCACGCGTAACAGTGCCTGCCGCCGTGCAGGCACTGTCTCATTTCCCAGAGCTAAAAGTGATTCTTATAGGTGATCAATCTCTGATCACGTCTCAATTATCTCAACTAGGTACATCAACCAGTTCTCGTTTGAGCATTGTTCATAGTGAGAAAGTGATTTCAAATTCAGAAAAACCTTCTTTAGCGCTGCGTAATAGTCAAAACAGTTCTATGCGTATGGCGCTCGATCTCGTTTCTGAAAGTGAGGCCGATGCTTGCGTGAGTGGTGGTAACACCGGCGCGCTAATGGCGCTGTCACGCTTTATTCTTAAGCTGCTTCCTGGTATTGAACGTCCTGCATTAGTTTCAGCTTTACCTACCATCAGTGGAAAACGTACTTGGATGTTAGATCTTGGGGCGAATGTGTCGTGTGATGCCGACAGTCTTTTCCAATTTGCTGTAATGGGTAGTGCACTAGCAGAAGAACATTTAGGTCGTCCCCCTCGTGTCGCTGTATTGAATATTGGTGCAGAAGAAATCAAAGGGAACGATTTAGTTAAACGCTGTGCAGAAATGCTTTCTCAAACCGACACGATTAACTTTGTTGGTTATATTGAAGGTAATCAAATTTTGCATGATGTTGCCGATGTTATTGTCTGTGATGGCTTTGTCGGCAATGTATGCTTAAAAGCCAGTGAGGGAACAGCGCATCTCTTTATCGAAAAGCTCAAAACGAGCATGATGGCATCAACGATAAAGGGGTGGATTGCTAGAAAGTTGTTTTCTCGGCTATTTAATGAACTAAAAACACTGAACCCCGACCAGTATAACGGCGCAAGTTTGCTAGGATTGCGCGGCATTGTCATAAAAAGCCATGGAAGTGCGGATGTATCTGCGATTGTCAATGCACTTGGCGAGGCAGTACACGAGGTCAAACGACAAGTACCAAGCCGTATTAGCGATCGTTTGGAAGCGGTTTTACTCGAGAGGCATTATTAGTCTTCATGTATAGCAAAATTTTAGGTACTGGCAGCTACCTGCCATCTCAAGTGCGTACGAACGCTGACTTAGAAAAAATGGTAGATACAAGTGATGAGTGGATCGTCGCTCGCACAGGTATTAAAGAGCGTCGAATTGCAGCAGAAGATGAAACTGTTGCGGACATGGCATTCTACGCAGCTGAAAATGCAATCGATATGGCCGGCATCGATAAAAATGATATCGACCTCATTATCGTTGCGACCACAAGCAGTAGCCATACTTTCCCTTCATCTGCGTGTCAGGTGCAGGCAAAGCTTGGTATTAAAGGTTGTCCTGCTTTTGACTTAGCCGCTGCTTGTTCCGGCTTTGTATACGCATTGTCTGTCGCTGATCAACACATTAAAACGGGTATGTGCAAAAACGTACTTGTGATTGGTGCAGACGCATTGTCAAAAACATGTGACCCGACTGACCGTTCAACCATCATTCTATTTGGTGACGCTGCGGGCGCTGTGGTTGTGGGTGCTAGCGAAGAGCCTGGTATCATCTCTACACACGTGTATTCAGATGGTCAATTTGGCGATCTACTGAGTCTTCCTGTGCCACAACGTGGCAAAGATGCCGACCAGTGGCTGCACATGGCGGGCAACGAAGTTTTTAAAGTGGCCGTAACTCAGCTCTCTAAGCTAGTAAAAGATACGCTTGAAGCGAACGATATGCACAAGTCTGAATTAGACTGGTTAGTGCCGCACCAAGCGAACTATCGTATTATTTCAGCGACAGCGAAGAAACTTTCGATGTCACTAGACCAAGTCGTGATTACATTAGATAAACACGGCAACACGTCTGCTGCAACAGTGCCAACTGCACTGGATGAAGCGGTTCGTGATGGTCGTATTAAACGTGGTCAAACCCTGCTTCTTGAAGCGTTTGGCGGGGGATTCACTTGGGGCTCTGCCCTAGTGAAATTCTAAGTTTCATAAGAATTAAAAATTTAAGATGCGCTAAGGTGCATCTTATTTCTTTTTACTTTGCTTAAAGGAAGACAACATGAGCAAGTTTGCTATCGTATTTCCAGGCCAAGGCTCACAAGCTGTAGGTATGCTTGCTGATCTAGGCGAACAATATGACGTAGTAAAACAAACATTTGCAGAAGCATCTGACGCACTAGGTTACGACCTATGGGCGCTTGTTCAAAATGGACCTGCAGAAGATCTAAACCAAACTTTCCGTACTCAACCTGCTTTGCTAGCGTCATCTGTTGCTATCTGGCGTGTATGGCAAGAGCTTGGTCTTGAGCAACCAGCAAACCTAGCGGGTCACAGCCTAGGTGAATATTCAGCATTGGTATGTGCTGGCGTGATTGACTTTAAAGAAGCAATCAAACTGGTTGAACTACGTGGTCAACTTATGCAAGAAGCAGTACCTGCTGGTACTGGTGCAATGTACGCGATCATCGGTCTAGATGATGAAGCGATTGCAAAAGCGTGTGAAGAAGCAGCGCAAGGTGAAGTGGTTTCTCCAGTAAACTTCAACTCGCCTGGTCAAGTTGTTATCGCAGGTAGTAAAGACGCAGTAGAGCGTGCGGGCGCACTATGTAAAGAAGCAGGTGCAAAACGTGCACTTCCTCTTCCTGTTTCAGTGCCTTCACACTGTGCACTAATGAAACCTGCAGCAGAGAAGCTAGCTGTCGCGCTAGAGTCTATCGAATTCAATGCACCACAACTTCCTGTAATCAACAACGTTGATGTGGCGGCGGAAACGGATCCTGCAAAAATAAAAGATGCACTTGTTCGTCAGCTACACAGCCCAGTACGTTGGACTGAAAGCGTACAGCTAATGAGCGAGCAAGGTGTAGAAAACCTACTTGAGTTTGGCCCTGGCAAAGTACTGACAGGTCTAACGAAACGTATCGTGAAAACACTAAGCGCAGCAGCCGTTAATGACGTTGCTTCGCTAGAAGCTGCTAAGTAATTCGTTCACGATAAGAAAAGGAAAACACAACATGATGAATCTAGAAGGTAAGATCGCTCTTGTGACAGGCGCAAGCCGTGGCATTGGTCGTGCGATTGCGGAGCTTCTTGTTGAGCGCGGTGCGACAGTAATCGGTACGGCGACTTCTGAAGGCGGCGCAGCGGCGATCAGCGAATACCTAGGTGAAAATGGCAAAGGTCTAGCACTTAACGTGACGGACGTTGACTCTATCGAAGCAACACTAAAAACCATCAACGATGAATTTGGCGCGATCGATATTCTAGTCAACAACGCCGGTATTACTCGTGACAATCTACTAATGCGTATGAAAGACGATGAGTGGAACGACATCATCAATACGAACCTTACGCCAATCTACCGCATGTCTAAAGCCGTTCTACGTGGCATGATGAAAAAGCGTTCTGGCCGTATCATCAACGTAGGCTCAGTTGTAGGTACTATGGGTAATGCTGGTCAAACGAACTACGCAGCAGCAAAAGCTGGTGTGATCGGTTTTACTAAGTCGATGGCGCGTGAAGTCGCTTCTCGCGGCGTAACGGTTAACACGGTAGCGCCAGGGTTCATCGAAACTGACATGACTAAGGCGCTAAATGACGACCAACGTGCAGCAACGTTGTCGAACGTGCCAGCAGGCCGTCTAGGTGATCCTCGTGAAATTGCTTCTGCAGTTGTGTTCCTAGCTTCACCTGAAGCGGCTTACATTACTGGTGAAACGTTGCATGTAAATGGTGGTATGTATATGGTTTAACGCACAGTTCGTGCAAAATGAGCTATTTTACTTTGTGAAAAATAGCCTATAGTTGCTGTTAACTGTCGTAAACTTGTCATGGTTATGCACAACATTTGTGCATGATATAAGTCAAAAATGTATTGAAATTCGGTTAATTTCGCTAAATTTGTGGTTTGACCAGCAAGGACCCCCTTGCAACTTTCAATAGTTCGAATAAACTACGGAATCATCGCATTAGGCGAAATCTGTAAAGGAAAAAAAAATGAGCAACATCGAAGAACGCGTAAAGAAAATCATTGTTGAACAGCTAGGTGTGGACGAAGCAGAAGTTAAAAATGAAGCTTCTTTTGTTGACGATCTAGGTGCTGATTCTCTAGATACTGTAGAGCTAGTTATGGCTCTAGAAGAGGAATTTGACACTGAGATTCCTGATGAAGAAGCAGAGAAAATCACTACTGTTCAAGCTGCAATCGACTACGTAAACAGCGCTCAGTAATTATCTCTCCCAGGCGGTCTCCTAGACCGCCTGTGTTCTTTCTAACTTCTTCTATCCTCTCATAGAAATATTCAATTCCCGGAGAATTATATCGTGTCCAAGCGTCGTGTAGTTGTCACTGGCATGGGTATGTTGTCACCGGTAGGCAACACAGTAGAATCATCTTGGAAAGCCCTGCTAGAAGGTCAAAGTGGTATTGTTAACATCGAACATTTCGATACGACAAACTTCTCAACTCGTTTTGCAGGTCTTATTAAAGATTTCGATTGCACAGAGTACATGTCTAAAAAAGATGCTCGTAAAATGGATCTCTTTATCCAGTACGGCATCGCCGCGGGTATCCAAGCGTTAGATGACTCTGGCTTACAAATTACCGAAGAAAACGCGGCTCGAGTTGGTGTAGCAATCGGCTCAGGCATTGGCGGTCTAGATCTAATCGAAACAGGCCATACAGCGCTTGTTGAAAAAGGCCCTCGCAAAGTAAGCCCATTTTTTGTGCCTTCGACCATCGTTAATATGGTGGCAGGTAATCTATCTATCATGCGTGGTCTTCGTGGTCCAAATATCGCGATCTCTACAGCATGTACGACAGGTCTTCACAACATCGGCCACGCTGCACGTATGATCGCATACGGTGATGCCGAGGCAATGGTTGCAGGTGGCTCAGAGAAGGCATCTACACCACTGGGTATGGCTGGCTTTGGGGCGGCTAAAGCACTTTCAACTCGTAATGATGAACCTCAAAAAGCATCTCGTCCATGGGACAAAGGCCGTGACGGCTTCGTTCTTGGTGACGGTGCAGGTATGATGGTTCTGGAAGAATACGAGCACGCGAAAGCACGTGGCGCTAAGATTTACGCAGAGCTAGTGGGCTTTGGTATGTCTGGTGACGCTTACCATATGACTTCTCCAAGTGAAGATGGTTCAGGTGGCGCACTAGCGATGGAAGCGGCAATGCGTGATGCGAAGATCACGGGTACACAAGTGGGTTACGTTAACGCTCATGGTACTTCTACTCCTGCCGGTGACGTAGCTGAAATCAAGGGTGTGAAACGTGCTCTTGGTGAAGAAGGCTCAAAACAAGTACTTGTCTCTTCAACGAAATCTATGACAGGTCACCTTTTAGGTGCGGCGGGTTCAGTTGAAGCGATCATCACGGTGATGTCTCTGGTTGACCAAATCGTGCCACCAACGATCAATCTAGATGACCCAGAAGAAGGCCTCGATATTGACCTTGTACCGCACACTGCGCGTAAAGTTGATATGGAATACGCGATCTGTAACTCGTTCGGTTTCGGCGGAACAAACGGCTCACTTGTATTCAAAAAGTTTGCAGAGTAAAACTCTTTAACACAGTTTTAGAGTAGTGAAACTTGTATTCTAACGGCTCGATGCTTAGCATTGAGCCGTTTTGTTTTATTTGTCGATCAGAAATCAAAGGGTATCTGAATGTTCTGGGTAAATGGACTTCCACAAACGCATGTTTCGCTCGGTGATCGCTCGTTTCAATATGGTGATGGCTGTTTTACCACCATCAAGACTAAGCATAGTCAGTTGGAGCACTGGCAAGCACATATTGAGCGTATGGAGGCGTGTCTAAAAACATTGCACATACCTTTTCCTGATTGGAATACGGTTTTTGATTGGGCGATGCTTGCGGTCTTAAAAGACGAGTCGGCAGGAATCAAAATTCACATCAGTCGTGGCACTGGTGGACGTGGATACAGTCCCGTCGGTATAGATGGTCCGGTTGTAACCATTTCGAACTTCGCATTTCCTTCTCATTATACTTTGTGGCAAGAAAATGGCGTGCAGTTAGGCGTTTGCAAAACCCGCCTAGGCATTCAACCGCTCCTAGCTGGCCATAAGCACAACAACCGAATAGAGCAGGTTCTCGCAAAGGCAGAAATTGAAGGTTCTGAATTTGCCGACGCTGTGACGTTAAATGTGCAAAATCATGTCATTGAAACTACAATGGCAAACCTTTTTTGGGTTAATGGTAAACGGGTATACACACCGCGGTTGAGTTTGTCTGGTGTGGCTGGCGTGATGCGCCGTAAGGTATTGGAGTTTCTCCAAACTGAAGGTTACCCAGTGCAAGTAGCCGAATTCACACTGACGGATTTGCTTGATGCAGAAGAGGTGTGGATGTGTAACTCACTACTGGGTGTTGCGCCGATTTCCGGTATTTCAACACCAGATAACAAGATTGAATTTCCAATTGGAAAATTGACACGACGACTTCAAGGGAATCTAAATACGTGATTAAAAAATTGTTTGCGTTTGTTGTACTGATTGCCGCTATTAGTGCAGCAGGTGTTTTTTACGTTGTTTCACAAACTAAGCAATACGTTAACTCGCCTATTCTTATTGAGCAGCCGCAGCTGTTTACAGTAGAAAATGGCACTAGCTTTCACCGAGTAATGCGCGACTTGGTGAAAGATAACATTATCGAAGCTTCTGACTACACTCGCTTGATGCCTCATCTTTATCCAGAGCTTCTTCAGGTGAGAGCGGGCACTTATCAACTAGAGCCAAAGCTTTCTCTCTATCAAACGTTAGAACAGCTCAATACGGGTAAAGAACATCAGTTTGCTATCACGTTTGTGGAAGGCAGCCGCTTTTCTGAGTGGGTCGACCAACTCAGCACCGCGCCTTATGTAAAACATGATTTGACAGGTCTGTCTGAAAAAGAGATGGCTGAAAAATTGGGGATTGATCGTGAAAAGCTTGAAGGCTTATTTCTTGCTGAAACCTACCATTACACCGCTGGCACAAGCGAAAGTCAGATCTTAGATCGTGCACATAGCAAGTTAAATAAAATTCTTGATGCACAATGGGAACAGCGTCAAGAAAAACTGCCACTGAAAGACAAATATGAAGCGCTGATTCTGGCTTCTATTATCGAAAAAGAGACCGCGATTGATTCAGAGCGTGAGCGCGTGGCTTCTGTATTTGTAAACCGTCTAAATAAACGTATGCGCCTGCAAACGGACCCGACCGTTATCTACGGCATGGGTGATGCCTACGATGGTAATATTCGTAAGAAAGATTTGCGTACTCCAACGCCATACAACACATACACTATCAATGGATTGCCGCCAACGCCGATTGCCATGGCGGGGGAGGCATCGATTGAAGCTGCTTTACACCCAGAAAACAGTAATTATCTATATTTCGTAGCAAGTGGAAAGGGCGGACATGTGTTTTCGAAGTCCCTTGCAGAGCACAATCGTGCTGTACGTGCCTATTTAAGAGAACTAAGAAAGAACAAATGATGAAAGCAAACTTTATTGTCGTTGAGGGCCTCGAAGGCGCGGGTAAAAGCACGGCGATTAAAACCGTTTTAGACACGCTAAATGCTGCGGGCATCGAAGATATCGTCAATACTCGAGAGCCAGGTGGCACACCGCTAGCCGAAAAAATGCGCGCTTTGGTTAAAGAAGGGCACGAAGGCGAAGACCTGAAAGACATGACAGAGCTGCTTTTACTCTACGCAGCACGTGTTCAATTGGTTGAGAACGTGATCAAGCCAGCGCTAGCAAATGGTCAATGGGTAGTTGGCGACCGTCATGATTTGTCTTCTCAAGCTTATCAAGGTGGTGGCCGCCAAATCGACGAGTCGTTGATGAAAAATCTTCGTGACACCACCTTAGGTGAATTTAAGCCGGCTTTCACGTTATACATGGATCTTGACCCTCGTGTTGGCCTCGAGCGAGCACGTGGTCGCGGTGAACTCGATCGTATTGAAAAGATGGACATTAGCTTCTTTGAGCGAACGCGTGAGCGTTACTTGGAGCTCGCAAATGCAGATGATTCCATTGTAGTGATCAACGCTGAGCAGTCGATTGAAGAAGTGGCGCAAGACATTAAAGCCGCTTTGAACGAATGGCTAGCATCATTGTAAGCAAAACGTGGATTGAGGTAGCTCATGTTAAATGACTTTCCATGGTTACAGCCCGTTTGGGATAACCTCAAAGTAAGCTTGGACTCAGACCGTATTCCTGGGGCGTTGCTGCTGCAGAGTCAGAGAGGGCTAGCAGTAGATAAGCTAGTCGGCTTGTTCAGTCGAGTACTGCTTTGTCAAAATTATAGTAGTGAAGCGTGTGGCTTTTGCCATAGTTGCCAGTTGAGCCAGGCTAATAATCATCCTGATTTACATTGGATCAAACCCGAAAAAGAGGGGAAATCGATTACAGTCGATCAAATTCGAGCATGTAACCGCTTAGCACATGAGTCTTCTCAGCTTAATGGCTACCGAGTGTTCATTATTGAACCTGCTGATGCAATGAATGAGTCAGCCTCTAACGCTCTGCTGAAAACCTTGGAAGAGCCTGGACAAAAGTGTTTGTTTTTGTTGGTTACGCATAACCAAGAACGATTGTTGCCAACGATTCAGAGTCGCTGTCAGCAGTGGGTGGTGACCCCACCTTCTACGGACCAAGCAATGAGCTGGATGAACGAGCAGGGCGCTTCACAAGTACCAGCTTATGCACTTAAGCTGAACATGGGCTCTCCGATTAATACGCTAGATGCTGTTAAGAGCGGTGAGCTTGATGAATACCAAGCGTTTGAGCGTTGCATTATTGAGACGTTGTCTTCACCGGTCTCCGATGTATATCAGTGTGCATCACTGATGGCTAAGAACCCTAGTAAAACGTTAGATTGGGCGTGGTATTTACTCACAGACGCACAAAAAGCCCAGTTTGGCGTCATGGAACCCGATCAGTTACCCGGAGCAACTAAGTTCCAGCCCAATAATTATAATGGATTTTACTTTTCAGCACAGAAACTGCTGGCGTTGAAAGCCCAATTACAGAGCTCACCTGGTTTAAACCTTGAGCTACTATCAATGAACTGGTTAATTGAGTCACGAGAGGCATTATGTTCGTAGATTCGCACTGTCATTTAGACAAATTGAATTACGATGATCTCCATATTAATGTGGAAGACGTTATTAACAAAGCAAAGCAAGCTAACGTAAAAGAGCTATTGTCTGTAGGAGTGACGTTGGACTCTTTCCCTAAAATGCTGGAAATGATCACGCCATATAACAACGTTTATGCGTCTTGTGGTGTACATCCATTAGATGTAGAAAGCGCGTTCTCTATGGAAACATTACGCCAACATGCCTCTCACGATAAAGTGGTGGCTATTGGTGAAACGGGTTTGGATTACCATTACAAACCCGAAACAGCTTCGCTGCAAAAAACGCGTTTTGAGCAGCAAGTCGAACTTGCGGTAGAGCTCAATAAACCCTTGATCATTCATACTCGCCATGCGCGCGCCGACACGTTAGATATCCTACGTAACGGTGGGGCAGATAAATGTGGTGGTGTGATCCATTGCTTTACTGAAGATTTACCTTTTGCAGAAGCTGCGTTGGATTTGGGCTTCTACATCTCAATTTCCGGTATTGTCACTTTTCGCCAGGCGACAGAACTGAAAGAGGTAGTGAAAGCGCTGCCGTTAGAAAAGTTGTTAATTGAGACCGATTCCCCCTACCTTGCGCCTGTTCCACACCGTGGAAAAGAGAATCAGCCAGCCTATGTCGTCGAAGTCGCTGCTTATATTGCGCAACTAAAAGGGTGTTCACTGGGTGAGGTAGGGCAAAAAACCACCGAAAACTTCCGAAATCTTTTTTTGCGATGAAAAATCAATATGTGTATCAAAAAGGGGCTATTGCCTCTTTTTTGTTTATAAATACATCAAAAGCATTGTTTAGTTTAATGTATACTGAATTTGTTGATTTAGTAGCATTCAAAAACTGCAAATGTAATTTTGTTACTAAAAATAACATCGCGCTTTATTTTCTTCACGCCTTAAAATTAATTATCAACATGAAAAGTGTCTTTAAAAACAGATAATTAGACTTGATATAATCCTTCTTGTTGCTGGTTTTTCATGTGATCCAAGACTTGTTTTGAAATTAAATTTCGTAACTATGTGGAAAGTTTGAGGGTCATCAATATATATTTAGCCTCGAAAAATATAATGCAACGTGTGGTTACATTTTCATGGGTGCTAACATTTAGGCTACGGGGGTGATCCGTTAGTGCCCAAATAAAACTTATAATTTATCAGGAGCATAAACATGTTTAAGAACCTTTTTGCCAACCTGCAAAAAGTTGGTAAAGCTCTGATGCTACCAGTATCAGTGTTACCAGTCGCAGGTATCCTATTAGGTGTTGGTGCTGCCCACCTAAGTTTCATTCCAGACATCGTTTCTAACCTAATGGAACAAGCTGGTGGCTCAGTATTTGGCCAAATGGCACTTCTATTTGCTGTTGGTGTAGCACTAGGCTTCACAAACAACGATGGTGTAGCAGGTCTTGCTGCAATCGTTGGTTACGGCATCATGACAGCAACGCTAGGTGTTATGGCTGGCATCATGGGTGTTGAGAAAATCGATACCGGCGTACTAGGTGGTATCCTTATCGGTGGTGTTGCTGCTTGGGCATTTAACCGTTTCTTCAAAATCCAACTTCCAGAATACCTTGGCTTCTTCGCAGGTAAACGTGCTGTACCAATCATCACGGGTTTCGCTGCGATTCTTCTAGCGGTTATTCTTTCTGTTGTATGGCCACCAATCGGCGGTGCTATCTCAGCATTCTCTGACTGGGCTGCACACCAGAACCCACAACTAGCGTTCGGTATCTACGGCGTTGTTGAACGTACACTTATCCCATTCGGTCTACACCACGTATGGAACGTACCGTTCTTCTTTGAAGCTGGTACTTGTGTGAACGCTGCTGGCGAAACTCAAAACGGCGTACTTACTTGTTACCTAGTTGCAGACGAAGCAACTCGCGCTGCTGGTAATGGCTTCGGTCAGCTAGCAGGTGGTTACATGTTCAAGATGTTTGGTCTACCAGCTGCAGCAATCGCTATTGCGCACTGTGCTAAACCAGAAAACCGCGCGAAAGTAATGGGCATCATGGCGTCAGCGGCTCTGACTTCATTCCTAACGGGTATTACAGAGCCTATCGAATTTTCATTCCTATTCGTTGCTCCTGTACTATACGGTATCCACGCTCTACTAGCGGGTTCTGCATACGTTGTTGCTAACACTCTAGGTTTTGTGCACGGTACTTCATTCTCACACGGTCTGATCGACTTCCTAGTTCTATCTGGTAACTCTCAGAAGATGGGTCTGATGGTTGCTGTTGGTCTAGTTTACGCTGCAATCTACTACGTAGTATTCCGTGCAGTGATTACGGCTCTTGACCTAAAAACTCCTGGTCGTGAAGACGAGTCAGCTGAATCTGTAGAGACTGCTGCTTCAGAAATGGGTGGAGAACTTGTTGCGGCATTCGGTGGTAAAGCAAACATCACTGGTCTAGACGCATGTATCACGCGTCTACGCGTGGCAGTAGCGGATACGGCTGCAGTTGACCAAGACAAACTGAAACAACTTGGCGCTGCTGGTGTTGTTGTTGTAGCAGGTGGTGTTCAGGCTATCTTCGGTACCAAGTCTGACAATCTAAAAACTGAAATGGATGAGTGGATTCGTAGTCACGGCTAATCTCAATCATTGATAAAAAGGAGGCTTCGGCCTCCTTTTTTATACTTACCATTCCTCGATTTCTTTTCTGGTTTCTGTCTCTATGGTGTCACTGCCATAGTGTTGATGTGTGCTGTGATCTTGCTCTCATTCTTACGTGTGTCGCTTTTTTCGTACGCTACTCTTACCTGCTGCTGACACAACAAACCCCCGCCATGTTTGAATTATGTACGCTGTTTTTTAAGAGTGATGACGAGTATGAAAAAGCAATTGATGCTAGTGATAGCAATGCTGCCAAGTGTCGTATTAGCGGCAAGTCAATCAAAAGACTTATCAGTAGGAATGGCGGTAGACCAACAACTCAGTGTTGTTGTGGAAATCGATAAGCAGTACCGAGGCATTATTGGCAACGATGGAATGGCATTTGATTACATCGCCAAACGTGGTTCATTTGACCAGAATATGCCAGTCAGTTGGTATGTCGGCGTTGGTGGCTGGTATGAATGGAATGATGAGTTTGGTCTTCGTGTCCCGTTGGGTTTGAACTGGGATCTATCTAAAGGGTGGGATTTGTACGCACAAATTCAACCGGAGCTAGAATTGTATCAAGGTCCAGACCTTCAGATTGGTGGTGCGATTGGTATGAAATACAATTTTTAAGCAACTGGAATTCTGACTCATGAGCCTCGATTTGAAGCAAGGCGTTAACCGTGATTGCAACATGCCGGTAACTTACCGGCACTTATTGTTGTCATTCGCCGTTAATTAAAAACGGAAGCTTAAACCAATATTAGACTGGAGTTGGTTCATCCAATCCGTTTCGAATCTGATGACACAATTTGAACCATCGGTCGGCAGCACGCACGCTCCTGAAGTATCATTATCGACCACCGTGCCAAGCCAACGAACTTGTGCGGTGAGGGCAACGTTCTGTGAAAACTCATATTCAAGTCCAGAAAATGCACTTGCAGAAAAACCGTATTTATCATCGACCCAATCCGCGTCGATGTAAGCTCCTCCTAGGCCTAAACCAATATAGGCTTGCCATCTTGGGGAGACCGGGTAGTAAATACTGCTTTGAAACTGAAGATAGTGAATATTTGAAGCGTTGTTGACATCTTTCAGCTCTGAAGATTGGTTTGAGTAAAACAGCCCAATTTTACCCAACTCTAACGGTGTTTCGATTGCTAAAGCATAATTAATTGTAGGATCAATGTCATAGTCGCGTTCATTTTCATCTTCAGCTGCGCCACCTACAGTAAAACCGATAAATGGAGTGATAGTCACGTTTGCTTGAGCGCCCATAGAACAGCCTAATAATATACTTCCAACTAGCCAGTTAAGTTTATTATTCATTTCTTATCTCCTTATTACGACTAAGTTAATTGTGATGCCTTAGCCAAAATTGTGCGACTAAATCAGACAAATCTTGAACATACCCCACACCAATGTTATTACTTTGTTAAAGTGAAGGAGGTGTTTATGGAACACGATCTAAAATCAGCGTTACTTATTGTCATCGTAGTATTCGCCGTTTTATTATCATTTGGCATTATTGCGATCACGACAGCTTAATCCTAAGGCCCTACGGCTATGATGCGTAACAGCGGTATCATCACGAATAGCTATGTCGAGCTCAATGTTGACGTTTACGAGCATTTTCGACGAGGCAAAACTGCCCTAGTCACTCAAGGTGGTGGGCAGAGAGGGATTTTTACCGCTGGTGTTTTAGATGCATTTTTGCTTTCGAATTTTGACCCTTTCGATGAGTTTTATGGCACGTCTGCTGGCGCATTAAACCTATGCTCATACTTATGTCGTCAACATGGTTTGGGTAAAGCCTTTATCACAGAACTTACGACCTCCCCCGAATTTTTTAATCTCATCCGCTACATACGAAATAAGCAATATTTGGGCTTAGAATGGGCACTAGAGCGTATTCAAGATTACCCTTATAAATTAGACGTCGATCTTGGTCGAAAGGCATTACGAGGGCGGGGAGCGTTTGCAGCAGTGACCAATGCACAGACACTCGCTGATCATTATTTACCAATTTTGGGGAATGAGTGGCGAGACACGATGGTCGCTACATGTGCCATACCAAAATTGTATCAAGGTCCAGTTGCGATTGAAGATCAAATGTTTGTCGATGGTGGAGTCTCGGCATCTATCCCTGTTCAGGAAGCTTGGCGTCAAAATGCCCGTAATATTATTGTGATCCGGACCGAGCCATTTTCGGCATCAGAAGCCAAATCACAAAGTGAAATTGGGGATACAGAAGTTGAGTGGTATCGAGAGTCGATAAACTCAGTACAAGAGTCTTGGCAGCAGCGTGTGAACCAGTGGAAAGACGATTGGAGTAACTTTTTTCAACAGAAAATTAATATCGCTCATCACTCCAAACTTTCAGGTAGACAGTTGCTCAACGGAGGGCGATGGCTGTTTGGGGCAGATAACTTGTATCGCTTGAGTCATCTCATTGGCGAGAACTTCGACTCGGGTTTAGCTGATATGCTGATGATACATTATCAGACGTTTGAACTTACCCAGGCTTTTTTATCTACTCCGCCCGATGACACTTTTATTCTACAGCTCGCTCCGCAACAGGAACTGCGCTCTTCTTCTTTACTTAGTGATCCTGAAGCGCTTGAGCATGATTACCAACTTGGCTTACAAACAGGTTTAAATCTTATTCAGCTCTATGATCAATTGAACATGGATAGTTAATACTAATCGTTGTAAATGATGGTTCATTCTAGCGGGTTGAAAAGACGCGATAACGGCGTCAAAAAATGATTGGAATAATACTACACGAGCAAAGGGGCTCTGATGCGAGCCCCGGCAAGAATCTTGTTTTATTAACTCGATAACGGATTTAAGCGGAAAGAATACGCAAACAATTGGTTGAGCCGACCACATCCATCACATCTCCTTGAGTGATGATCACGAGGTCTCCTTTATCGAGCAACCCATGCTCTTTTAGTGTGTCAATAGCATCTTGCGCTGCCGTCAACCCAGTTTCACCTTTTGGATCAAAGAAAACCGGAGTGACCCCACGATATAGAGCTGCACGGTTTAGTGTGGATTCATTTCGAGAGAGTGCAAAAATCGGCAAGCCAGAACTGAGGCGTGACATCATCAATGCTGTTCGCCCTGATTCGGTGAGAGCGATCATGGCTTTAATTCCCTCCATGTGATTGGCGGAATACATGGTTGCCATTGCGATGGTTTCTTCAGCGGAGGCAAAGGTTCGGTCCATACGATAAGTCGATAGGCTCGCTTCCGACATCCTTTCTGCTCCCATACACACTTCAGCCATGGATTTCACGGTTTCAATAGGGTATAGGCCTGCTGCAGTTTCACCAGAGAGCATCACCGCATCGGTACCATCGAGCACGGCGTTTGCCACATCCATGACTTCTGCCCGCGTAGGCATGGGGGCAGTGATCATCGATTCCATCATTTGAGTTGCGGTGATAACAAGGCGGTTTAAGCTGCGCGCACGACAAATCAGTTTTTTCTGTACGGCAACAAGTTCCGGATCGCCAATTTCTACGCCTAAGTCACCGCGTGCTACCATCACAACATCTGACGCAAGGATGATGTCATCGATAGACTCATTATTAGCAACGGTTTCTGCGCGTTCGACTTTGGCAACTAACTTAGCTTCTAGGCCAGCATCGCGTGCTAAACGACGAGCGTAATGCATGTCTTCGCCGTTACGCGGAAAAGAAATTGCTAAATAATCGACTTTAATTTCTGCTGCCGTCAGTATGTCAGCTTTGTCTTTTTCAGTAAGCGCATCAGCGGAGAGCCCGCCCCCTTTTTTGTTGATGCCTTTGTTATTGGAAAGTGGCCCCCCAACGGTGACGCGGGTATGAACCTTATTACCTTTAACGCTAGTAACTTGCAGTTGCACGCGGCCATCGTCAAGAAGCAGGATATCGTTAGGTGTAACATCTTTCGGTAGATCTTTGTAATCAAGGCCAACCGATTCTTGGTTACCTTCACCTTTTAGTAAATCGCTGTCTAATGTGAATTTATCCCCGACGCTAAGCGTGATCTTGCCGTCTTTGAAGGTGGACACTCGGATCTTAGGGCCTTGTAAATCACCCAGTATTGCGACTTGGCGGCCAAGTTTTGCAGCAATAGCACGGACTTTTTGTGCGCGCTGGATGTGGTCTTCACTGGTGCCGTGAGAGAAGTTCATACGAACGACGTTGGCACCAGCTTTGATTATCTCCTCAAGGTTATTGCCTTTATCGGTTGACGGACCGAGTGTGGTGACAATTTTTGTTCTTCTTAATATGGAAGTCATAGATTCTCCGAAGAATGCAGGTGTAGGATAAGAGCACTCAAATTCTATTCTTGCTAAGTATATGCACGGCACATGCAGATAGTTTGTATTTGGGGCAAAGTGCTGAAAAAGACGATGACACAGGCTTTGCTAACTAATTTGAAGAATAAAATAAGTTGTTTTTCAGATAATTTAACAGGAGTAGAATTCTTGTTATTTGATTGAATACACAAACGAACATGTTTATACGTGATGCTTGTCACGGGGATTTATCAATTCACTTCACAATTACTTCGCAAAGTAAAAAAATTACTCCGTTATAGAATTTCGGAGCGAAAAATGTACATGGCTCAACCGGGCCATATTGATCATATCAAACAGGTCAATGCTGGTCGTGTATATAAACTAATTGACCTCAAGGGTCCAATTTCTCGAATTGATTTGTCCAAGCAAAGCGAGCTTGCGCCTGCGAGTATCACCAAGATCACTCGAGAATTGATTGAAGCCCATTTGATTCATGAAACAACCGTACAGGAAGCGACCAGTCGTGGTCGCCCTGCGGTGGGTTTACAGGTCAATAATGAAGGTTGGCAATTTCTGTCGATGCGTTTGGGGCGAGGGTACTTGACCATCGCGTTGCATGAATTGGGGGGCGATGTACTTATCGACACCAAAATCGA
Source organism: Vibrio sp. PNB23_22_6 (assembly GCF_052877535.1). Taxonomy (NCBI): domain Bacteria; kingdom Pseudomonadati; phylum Pseudomonadota; class Gammaproteobacteria; order Vibrionales; family Vibrionaceae; genus Vibrio; species Vibrio sp. PNB23_22_6. The sequence goes on from NZ_JBNFXP010000008.1 coordinate 75,563, forward strand.
AATTCATGAACTCGACCAAGATGATGTATTGGAACGTTTACTTTATGAAATTGATGAGTTCTTCCAAACTTACGCGGATCAACTCGATCGTGTTACCAGTATTGCGATCACTCTACCAGGTCTAGTGAATTCAGATCAGGGTATTGTGCTGCAAATGCCTCACTACAATGTCGAGAACTTAGCTCTCGGCCCTGAGATCTACAAAGCGACTGGCTTGCCAGTTTTTATTGCCAACGATACGCGTGCTTGGGCATTAGCAGAAAAGCTGTTTGGTCACTCTCAAGATAACGACAACTCAGTACTGATTTCTATTCACCATGGCTTGGGTGCCGGCATTATTCTTGATGGTCGAGTATTACAAGGTCGCCACGGTAACATTGGTGAATTGGGCCATATTCAAATCGACCCAAATGGCAAGCGTTGCCATTGTGGCAATATTGGCTGTTTAGAAACGGTTGCCAGTTCGCAGGCTATAAGAGAAGAAGTTGTCACTCGTATTGCGAATGGCGAAGCGTCAGCTCTTGCTGAACAAGAGGAGATGAGCATCGAGAGCATTTGTGAAGCAGCAGCAAATGGTGATCCACTGGCTGTTGATGTGATTGAAAAACTTGGCCGTTATTTAGGTTCTGCGATTGCGATAGTGATTAACCTGTTTAACCCTGAAAAAATACTGATTGGTGGCGTGATAAATCAGGCTAAAGAAGTGTTATATCCAGCGGTTCGTCGTTGCATTGAAGAACAAAGCTTGCCAGTTTACCACCAAGATCTGCAGTTGGTGGAATCCCGTTTTTACAAGCAAGCCACCATGCCGGGAGCCGCGCTTATCAAGCAGGCTCTGTACGATGGTCAGTTATTGATGAAGGTAATTGAGGGTTAACCTCATTTTCGTTTTCATAAAATGTTTATGAGGGTGAGCGGGATAGTTCGCCCTTTTTTAATTGCTCGGAGGTTGACAAGTTGTCATTCTGAGCAACGTTTCATTGCTATATCAATAGCATTAATGTTAGTTTCATAAGTAGTTAGGGCACACTCATCTTTCAGCCCTTAGTGCTCATATTAAAGTATTACTTTGTTATTTCAACACGGTTTTCTATAACGAGTGAAAGATAGTCTTGCAACGTTAGGTAGTAATATGTCCGGAGTGTTAAATACGGTTGATCAGCGCACAAATTTAGTGGGTGAAAATCGACTTGAGCTTTTGTTGTTCACGTTAAATAGTCGCCAGTTGTTTGCGATTAACGTCTTTAAAGTGAAAGAGGTGATAAAGCTCCCATCGTTGACCAAGCTACCTGGTTCTCACCATAACATTCGAGGTGTTGCTTCATTACGTGGTGAGGCTGTGCCTGTGATTGATTTACGTGGTTCGATCGGTTTCCCACCGCTACGTGGTGAGGCGGAAGAAGAGAACTTAATCATCACGGAATATAATCGTTCGGTACAAGGCTTTTTGGTTGGTTCTGTACGAAATATCATCAATACAGCGTGGACAGAGATTCAACCGCCGCCATTGACTTCTGGTCGTTCTAATTATTTAACAGCAATCACGCAAGTGAAAGACAGCGATACTTCTCAAATTGTAGAAATCATTGATGTAGAAAAGGTGCTAGCAGAAATCGTTCACTACGATGTGATTATCTCTGATGGCATTGTAGACCAAGAACTTGCCCATGCGTTGGTTGGCCGTAATGTTCTGATCGTCGATGATTCTTCTACTGCACGTAATCAGGTGCGAGATACTTTGTCTCAGCTTGGATTGAACATCATCGAATGTCGTGATGGTTTAGAAGCTCTGACTTTGCTTAATCGTTGGTGTGATGAAGGCAAAGACATTGAGAAAGAACTGTTGATGATGATAACAGACGCGGAAATGCCAGAAATGGACGGTTATAGGCTGACGCATGAAGTTCGTTCTGATCCCCGTATGTCGCAGTTGTTTATTACGCTAAATACGTCATTAAGCGGTAGCTTTAATGACGCCATGGTGCAAAAGGTTGGGTGTGACCGTTTTATCTCGAAATTCCAACCTGATCTTTTGGTCCAAGTAGCACAAGAGCGGATGCGTCAAATCGTATAAACGAATATTTCTTATCTTGTGACTAAGTTACCCATAAGTACTGGTGTTGTATGTATTGCAATTCGCTCTGCTTTTTTACCTATTTCCAACAATGAAATAGGTAGGTATATCACGTCACTTTTCACTTATGAGTCTATCTTGACTTATCAATATAGGGTATTTCCGTTTAATGATATGGCTAAAATCTAAACTTATCATGACTTTGCTTTTGTTACTGTATAGGAAATACTCAGCAAGGTTGTGTGTGCAATCAATAAGCTTACCAGCAATCACGTGTGTGACTTCTCCCTCATGCATCTAAGATGCCCTTGACCATCAGTACTTTTGAAGTGAGATAAGCTTACTTTTGAGCGCGTGCTGTTGCTCTCCATACAACCACATTGATGCTGCCAGTATCGTCTTATAGTGTGAAAAATGTAACGCTCATGGTGCGCTCTAGTACGCGTTTTACTTCCTCTGATGGGGAGTTGACTGGCTCATCACCATTACGTTTTTTAAGAAAAGGGTGCACTTGCAAGTCTCGGCACAACGGCGCAGCATTCCCTAAGTTTATATTTTGCTAAATGCTTTGCTGCTCGGCAACCACGCCATTAGGAGGGAAGTCGCCACCAAGCAGTGAGTCCAGTTCAGGAAAGCCGGCGCTGCTTAGGAACTGATTGTTGTCCGCTTTGGGTAAATTTGCTTGCCAAACAAGAGGTTGGTTTTTTAAGTGTTGGATGATGTCTCGCATAAATAAATGCCTGTATGTGCAGTATGTTTATGTAATAGAAAGGCGGAAGATTTTTGTGGCGAATAAAACGGAAAAAAGGCAGCGTTTGCTGCCTTTTTAATCGATTTAGTGAGGTTGCGTGAGTCTGTTACTTACTTTGGTTGAGCATCGATACATTGGCCGTTCACGTCCGTGACCGCTGGATCCATCAAGTGAAGGTAAAGCGGCATGATATCCAATGGCGTTTTTAGTGTGTTCGCATCTTCACCTGGGTACGCTTTTTCACGCATACGAGTACGAGTTGCACCAGGGTTAATGGCATTAACGCGCATTGGTGTATCGCTAAGTTCGTCTGCCAATACTTGCATCATGCCTTCTACCGCAAATTTAGAAATCGCATATGGTCCCCAGAAAGCGCGGCCAGAGTGACCCACCGTTGAAGAGGTAAAGATGATACGACCCGCCTCTGATTTACGCATGATAGGCAGTAGTGTCTGGGTCATCAGAACTTCGGCTTTTACGTTGATCTGCATGATGTCGTCGAAATCTTCTTCATTGATTTGCTCAAACGGACACAGCGTGCTGAGTACGCCAGCGTTGTGCAGTAGGCCATCTAAACGACCAAACTGACCTTCAATGGTTTCGGCCATATCGATGTAGTGTTGCTTGGTTGCACCTTTTAGATCGAGAGGGATAATAGCTGGTTGTGGGTAGCCTGCTGATTCAATCTGATCATAGATAGACTCAAGGTTGTTAACGTTTCTGCCAAGTAGAATGACCGTTGCACCGTGTTCGGCGTATGAAAGAGCGGCTTGGCGGCCAATGCCATTGCCTGCGCCAGTAACAAGAATGACTTTACCTTTTAAGGCATCTGCTGAAACGGAGTAGTTCACAGTGTTTAATCCTTATTATTGTATATAGTTCCGATATATAGGTGCTGTACCCAAGTTATTCACGTTGAGATTAGCATCTTGAGGTGACTTGGGTATTAATGCGCCCGTTTCTCGATGGAAAATCTTGGTAATCGTGACAAGATGGTTACAATACACCAATTCATGTGTTATACCAATTCCAGAACGGTTGTCCGGAATGTTATGCGAACCCTATCAATCAGAACAAGAGGTTACACATTTCCCTACCTTTTTATTGATTTTTCTACGTAACATATCGATGCCTATTACTGGTATGAGATAAAGGAGCTCTCATTGGAATTTTTATTAGATTACGGTCTGTTTTTGGCTAAGATTGTCACTGTAGTTGCAGCGGTCATTGTGCTGTTAGTTATTGCTAAATCAGCGGGTGGTAAATCCGGTGCAGCGAAAGGTGAGTTGGAGGTAACGAATCTTTCAGAACGTCACAAAGACGCGATAGAACAGCTAGAGCATCATCTACATGATGAAGCATTCATCAAGGCACGTGACAAAGCGGTAAAAAAAGAAGAAAAAGAAAAGAACAAAGCTCGCGAGAAAGAAATCAAACAAGCGAACAAAGAAGGAGCGCTAGATAGTAAACGCGAACCGCACCTGTTTGTTCTTGATTTCAACGGCAGCATCGATGCAAAAGAAGTGGCATCACTGCGTGAAGAGATCACGGCAGTATTAGCGGTGGCTCGCGAAGGCGATGAAGTATTGCTTCGCCTAGAGTCAGGCGGCGGCATGGTTCATGGCTACGGTTTGGCATCTTCTCAACTTGACCGCATTAAAGCTGCGGGTCTACCACTGACCATTTCTGTCGACAAAGTGGCGGCAAGCGGCGGCTACATGATGGCGTGTGTGGCAGATAAGATTGTGTCTGCGCCATTTGCGATTGTGGGTTCTATCGGCGTTATCGCACAGATCCCTAACTTCAACAAACTGCTGAAAAAGCATGATATTGAGTACGAGCAGTTAACGGCAGGCGAGTACAAACGCACATTGACGATGTTTGGTGAGAACACCGACAAAGCGCGTGATAAATTTAAGCAAGAGTTGGAAGAGACCCATGTCTTGTTCAAAGACTTTATTCGTGAGCGCCGTCCTGAGCTAGAACTTGATAAAGTCGCGACCGGTGAGCACTGGTTTGGTACGCAGGCGAAAGAATTAGGTCTCGTGGACGAAATCAGCACATCTGACGATCTCGTGGTTGCGGCATGCAAAGAGAAGACCGTTCTGTCTATTCACTACGTACAGAAGAAGAAGCTAGCAGACAAGTTGGCGGGTGTTGCCGGTAAAGTGGCTGACAGTGTGGTACTGAAGTTGGCTGAGCGCGGACAAAAGCCGATAGTTTAATCGTTTGGAGTGCATTTAAGTTTTAAAACGGCGAGGGTGAAAATTTTCGCCTTTTTATTGGAACTTTCCTCAATAGCGTGAACCCAACGGCGCATGGGGTGTAATGCTTTACACGACATTTTTCCTCGCTCCAGAGGACTAATGCCCGTATAATATGCGCCTCGAAAATCGAGCAAAATGCTGAAAAAAGAAATTATAGGTGGAGAAGAACATGTCCTCTCAAACTCCGGTTGTTACCGTAGATGGACCTAGTGGTGCAGGTAAAGGCACTTTATGTATGTTGCTAGCGAAGAAGTTGGGTTTTCACCTTCTTGATTCTGGCGCAATTTATCGTGTACTTGCACTCGCAGCGATTCACCACGGTGTAGACACTGAGTCAGAAGACGCGCTTGTCCCGCTTGCTACTCACCTAGACGTTCAGTTTGTTGCTGAAGGTGATCTAGTAAAAGTGATTTTAGAAGGCGAAGATGTCTCTGGCGAGCTTCGTAAAGAAGAAACTGGTATGGCGGCGTCTAAAGTGGCAGCACTACCACGCGTTCGTGAGGCGTTGTTACGTCGTCAGCGTGCATTTGAAGCTGCTCCAGGGCTTGTTGCTGATGGTCGTGATATGGGGACCGTTGTATTTACGAAGGCACAAGCGAAAATTTTCCTTGATGCGAGCGCAGAAGAGCGTGCTAATCGTCGCCTTAAACAGTTGCAAGATAAAGGGTTAGATGTTAAATTTGATGACCTTTTAAGCGAGATCCAAGAGCGTGACGATCGAGATCGTAACCGCCCAGTGGCGCCACTACGCCCTGCAGAGGATGCGCTTGTGCTAGATTCTACGTCGATGACTATCGACGAAGTGGTAGAAAAAGCACTACAATATATCGAATCGAAGCTAGCTGAGTAATTACGCTCGGCTAGACTAAGAGCGTTGGTCGCAAGGATGATGACTGGCGAATTTAATAACCCCATGCGGTAGGATACCCGTGGACGTTTAATTTATTGAAGATTAAATAAATGACTGAATCTTTTGCTCAACTCTTTGAAGAGTTTCTAAACGAAACAGAATTCCAACAAGGCAGCATCGTTAAAGGTACTGTAGTAGCTATCGAGAACGGTTACGTTCTTGTTGACGCTGGTCTTAAGTCTGAATCTGCTATCCCTGCTGAACAGTTCAAGAACGCTGCTGGCGAACTTGAAGTTGAAGTTGGTGCTGAAGTAGACGTAGCTCTAGACGCTGTTGAAGATGGTTTCGGTGAAACTCAACTTTCTCGTGAGAAAGCTAAGCGTCACGAAGCTTGGATCGTTCTTGAGAAAGCTTACGAAGAAGCTGAAACTGTTGTTGGTATCATCAACGGTAAAGTTAAAGGCGGTTTCACTGTTGAACTAAACGGTATCCGTGCTTTCCTTCCTGGCTCTCTAGTAGACGTACGTCCAATCCGTGACACTGCTCACCTAGAAAACAAAGAGCTAGAGTTCAAAGTTATCAAACTTGACCAAAAGCGTAACAACGTAGTGGTTTCACGTCGTGCAGTTATCGAATCTGAGAACAGCGTTGAGCGTGACGAGCTTCTAGAAACTCTACAAGAAGGTTCTGAAGTTAAAGGTATCGTTAAGAACCTTACTGACTACGGTGCGTTCGTTGACCTAGGTGGCGTTGACGGTCTTCTACATATCACAGATATGGCTTGGAAGCGCGTTAAGCACCCATCTGAAATCGTTAACGTTGGTGACGAGATCCAAGTTAAAGTTCTTAAGTTTGACCGTGAGCGTACTCGCGTATCACTAGGTCTTAAGCAACTAGGCGAAGATCCATGGGTAGCAATTGCTAAGCGTTACCCAGAAGGTCACAAACTAACTGGTCGCGTAACTAACCTAACTGACTACGGCTGCTTCGTTGAAATCGAAGAAGGCGTTGAAGGTCTAGTTCACGTTTCAGAAATGGATTGGACTAACAAGAACATCCACCCATCTAAAGTTGTTAATGTTGGCGACGAAGTTGAGGTTATGGTTCTTGAAATCGACGAAGAACGTCGTCGTATCTCTCTAGGCCTGAAACAGTGTAAAGCTAACCCATGGCAGTCATTCGCTGAAGCACAAGCTAAAGGCGACAAAGTTACTGGTAAGATCAAGTCTATCACTGACTTCGGTATCTTCATCGGTCTAGAAGGCGGCATCGACGGTCTAGTTCACCTATCTGACATTTCTTGGAATGTTACTGGTGAAGAAGCGGTACGTGAGTACAAGAAAGGCGACGAGATCTCTGCAGTTGTTCTAGCAGTAGACGCTGAGCGTGAGCGTATCTCTCTAGGCGTTAAGCAAATGGAAAACGACCCATTCAATGCTTACGTTGCTGATACTAAGAAAGGTGTTCTAGTTAACGCTACTGTAACTGCTGTTGACGCTAAAGGCGCTACAGTTGAAATCGCAGAAGGCGTTGAAGGCTACATCCGTGTTTCTGAAGTATCTCGCGATCGCGTAGAAGATGCTTCTCTAATCCTAAGCGCTGGTGATGTTGTTGAAGCGAAGTTCACAGGTGTTGACCGTAAGAACCGCGTAATCAACCTATCTATCAAAGCTAAAGATGAAGCGGACGAGCAAGAAGCAATGGCATCTATCAACAAGCAAGACGAAGCTGCTTTTGGTAATGCAATGGCTGACGCTTTCAAAGCTGCTAAAGGCGAATAATTTACTCGCTTAAGCTAAAAAGGAGCCGCAAGGCTCCTTTTTTATGCTTGCGATAACAGAAGTGGTAATACTAATGTCGATAATCTATTTTAAAAAAAGACATTTTTTGATTGCGCACTTTGCATGATTTTTGACTAGAATTGGTAGCAAGTGTTTGTTGGAATTAGTATTACTTACTATAATGAGTGATAAAGATACTCAAAGAGGGCAACTATGACTAAGTCTGAACTGATTGAAAGACTCTGCGCTGAACAAACACATTTATCAGCGAAAGAGGTAGAGGATGCTGTAAAAGATATTTTGGAGCACATGGCCTCTACACTAGAGAGTGGTGATCGCATTGAGATCCGCGGCTTTGGTAGTTTTTCTCTTCATTACCGTGAACCTCGCGTAGGTCGTAATCCAAAAACGGGTGACAAAGTGGAGCTAGAAGGTAAGTTCGTACCTCACTTTAAACCAGGAAAAGAGCTTCGTGAGCGAGTGAATATGGGTGGCTAAAGCTCTCTTATTAGATTAAAAAAGCGGCATACTCTCGTGTATGCCGCTTTTTTATAACTAGATTATTGGTAATATACATGGTCTGAAGAAACATTTTCCTGCATAATCTTACCTACTTACTCCTCAAAGGGTGATGTAATATGAAAATTATAAAAATCATTGCTGTTTTAGCGCTCTTTTTAATTGCACTGGCTTTAGGTTCTCAAAACCAAGAGATCGTGACCTTCAACTACCTGTTAGCACAAGGTGAGTTCCACTTATCAACCCTTTTGGGCGTGGTGTTTGTGGTTGGCTTTGCTTTGGCATGGGTTATCTTCGCTAGCATCCAGTTCAAGACTCAGCTTCAAGTTCGCCGTCTGAAAAAGAAACTTAAAAAGTATGAGCCCGCTGAAGCAGAAAAACCTGCGAAACCAGCAATAGAAAAACAGGCATAAGGATAAGGCTTAACTTTAATGCTTGAACTACTCTTCTTGTTATTGCCGATAGCGGCCGCCTATGGTTGGTACATGGGGCATCGAAGCGCTCAGCAAGACAAGCAGAAGCAATCTCATCAGATATCCCGTCAATACATGACGGGTCTAAATCTGCTCCTATCTGATCAATCAGATAAGGCGGTTGACCATTTTATTGAATTGCTCCAAGTCGATAACGAAACGATAGACACTCACCTAGCGTTAGGTAACCTTTTCCGTTCTCGTGGCGAGGTTGATCGCGCAATTCGAATTCACCAAAATCTTATTTCTCGTTCTGGTTTGACTCTAGATCAGAAAAATCTAGCACTTCAGCAGCTTGCGAAAGACTACATGGCTTCCGGTTTTTTAGATCGAGCAGAAAAAATCTTTGAGCAATTAGTTGAAGAACCCGACCATCGCGAAAGTGCACTTCAACAGCTTGTCACTATCTACCAACAAACGCGTGAGTGGGATAAAGCGATTCACTACGCCAATCAACTGGCCAAAATGGGCAAGAAGCGTACTCGAATCCGTGCCAACATTGCGCATTTCTGGTGTGAACTGGCGATGCTTGACCAAGCGGATGGCAACACCAGTAAAGCGATTCAACACTTCAAGAGAGCACTATCTGAAGACCCAAAATGTGTGCGTGCTAACATCTCTTTAGGAAGGATTTACCTAGAGTCAGAGGACTACAAGCAGACGATTAAGTACCTCTCCGGTGTCTTAGATCAGGATAAAGATTTCATTAGTGATGTATTACCTACTATCGCAGAGTGTTATCACCACTTAGGGCAAGAAGATGAGCTGGTGGAATTCTTGCGTGCATGTATCGACAAAAAAGCCGGTGTGTCTTCCGAGTTAATGTTAGCGCAAATGGTCGCTCATCATGAGAGTGTCGCGGCTGCGCAAGAACTACTGACTAAACAGTTACTGAAAAACCCAACCATGAAAGGTTTTTACCGCTTGATTGATTATCACATTGCTGAAGCAGAAGATGGTCGAGCGAAGGACAGTTTGTCGACGCTACAAGCGATGGTTGGTGAACAATTAAAAGTAAAACCGCATTACCGATGCCGGAAGTGTGGCTTCTCGACTCATTCCCTTTACTGGCATTGCCCATCTTGTAAAGGGTGGGGGACGATCAAGCCAATCCGCGGATTGGACGGCGAATAGTATTAATGCAGCAGGCAGAATTTTTTGTCTGCTGCATTTTTTTAGAACAAAAAGAAAATAGTTAGGAGATGAAATGATCGACCAAAAAGTTATTGTCGCACTGGATTATGATAACCAAGCTGATGCGCTTGCCTTCGTAGATAGAATTGATCCTGCGTCATGTCGCCTAAAAGTAGGCAAGGAAATGTTTACGCTATTTGGTCCTGATTTCGTACGTGAGCTTCATAAACGGGGTTTCTCTGTATTCCTAGACCTTAAGTTTCACGATATCCCGAATACGTGTTCAAAAGCAGTTCGCGCTGCGGCTGAACTGGGTGTATGGATGGTGAACGTGCACGCGAGTGGTGGTGAGCGCATGATGACAGCATCACGTGAAATTCTTGAACCTTACGGCAAAGACCGCCCACTGCTGATTGGTGTGACAGTGCTTACTAGCATGGAGCAGAGTGATCTCGCAGGTGTCGGCTTAAATATTGCGCCTCAAGAGCAAGTCATTCGTCTTGCGACGCTGACTAAAAACTCTGGCCTTGATGGTGTGGTATGTTCAGCGCAAGAGTCTTCTCTACTTAAAAACGAACTAGGCAAAGAGTTCAAATTGGTGACGCCTGGTATCCGTCCAGCAGGCTCAGAGCAAGGTGACCAACGCCGTATCATGACGCCGGTTGATGCAATCCAAGCGGGGTCAGACTACTTGGTTATTGGTCGTCCTATTACGCAGGCTACGGATCCAGCCGCTGTGCTTAAGTCAATCAACGACAGCCTTGCGAACATGTAAAATTCATCAGAGTTAGCTACGAAAGGTGGAGTGGGAACGCTTCACCTTTTTTGTTTTACAGCTGAAAAAAGGACTGAAAATCCTGCGATTGATATTGTATGAGGACACGATGTGGCTGTTGCCACTACGGGGATCACATTTTACTCACATAAATTGTTGTGATACTCGGAAAGTGCAACCATGTGTTATTGATGGGTTGCGTTACAAATGTGTAACGAATACTATGGTGTGGATGCATTCACTGCGTTGTAAGGTCAGGATGACCTAGTGAAACTCTCTGATATTAATACAGAAGCGAATAGGGACTTGCTTTGTATTAGCGCTTATCATTTCCTTTACTGTGCCTTTGCGCAGTCTCTCTGAGATTCACTTGTTGTTGTTCTATTCGCCTTACTACGTAAACACAACAAGGAAGATACAATGATAAAGACTCTGCCATTTGCAGCACTGGCGACATTGGCTGCGACGAGCTTTCAGCTAAATGCGGCTGAGCTGCCTGCAGATATAGAATGGATTTCGAATAATAACGAACCACTATTTGCTTCAGAAGATGCGGTACGAGGTGGGACTTATCGAACGTATATACAGAGCTTTCCCCAAACATTACGTAGTGTCGGGCCTGATGCAAACTCAGGGCTGCGTCAGTATTTAATGGATGGAACGCCAAAGCTTGCTCAACGCCACCCAAATACAGGTAAATGGATCCCTCAGCTTGCAAAAGAATGGGCGTTCGGGGATGACTATAAAACCGTTTACTTTAAGTTAGATGATACCGCTAAATGGTCGGATGGTGAAAAAATCACCGCTGATGATTACGTGTTTATGATGAAGTACTACACCTCTGACGACATTATCGATCCGTGGTACAACGATTTCTTTGAAAACAGCATAGTGAGCGTTGAGAAAATCGACGACTACACTATCAAAGTAAGCTTAGCCGTTGCGCAAAGTAATGACTCGTTGATGGTGATGATCAATATGCCAAGTAATGGTTTTCAACCTCGTCCAGAGCACTTTTTTGAAGGGGAAAAAGACGAAAACAAAGATGGCATGCCTGACAATTTTGTCCGTAAATTTAACTTCAAAGCGGAACCTACGGCAGCGCCTTACTACATAGATAACGTGAAAAAAGGCAAGAGTGTTACCTTTAAGCATGTCGGTGACGATTGGTGGGGATATAACAACCGTTACTATAAAAATCGTTATAATGTAGACAAAGTACGTATTACTGTTATTCGTGACTTAGACATCGCGATGAAGCACTTTGAAAAAGGTAACCTCGATTACTTTGATATGGTATTACCAAACTTTTGGCATGATAAGACCAATAGTGATGTTTACAAAAATGGCTATGTGCAAAAGTATTGGGGGTTTAATCAGTCTCCACAAGGAGCGGGTGGTTTGTGGATGAATACCGCTCAGCCAATGCTGGATAACCTAGAAGTACGTAAGGGCGTGATGCTCGCAACAGACTATGACGGTATGATTGAAAACATCATGCGCGGTGACTACTCACGTAAGCCACATGGTTTAGGCTTTGGTCATGGTGGTTATGATGACCCAAGTAATACGCCGCCTAAGTTTGATGCCGCAACAGCGATTAAGCACTTTGAAAACGCTGGTTTTGATAAAGTAGGTTCGGATGGCATTCGAGTTAACGATAAGGGCGAACGATTAAGCTTTGCAATTACTTACGGTTACAACTCTCATACCCCACGTATTGCCTACCTAAAAGAGCAGGCAAAACTTGCGGGGCTTGAGTTTACGCTTAACCTTGTTGATGGTTCTTCTGCGTTTAAATTCATTCTGGAGAAAAAGCACCAGTTAGCATTCCTCAATATGGGGTCAGGTGAAATCCCTGCTTATTGGGAGTACTTCCATTCTGCTAATGCGAATAAGCCGCAGACAAACGCACATACTAACTACAGCAGCCCTGAGCTGGATAAGCTGATTGAAGCGTACGACAACGAGTTTGAGCTGCAAAAGCGCTACGACTTATCACGTAAGATTCAAAAATACGTAGGCGATGCGAATGTTATTGTCCCAGGTTATATGGTTCCATACACACGTGATGCACACTGGCGTTGGGTGAAAGTGCCAAAAGAGGGTATGACCAAAAATACGGTAAGCATGTTCCATCCAATGGACATCGGTAACTTCTGGATAGATAAAACGGTGAAGAAAGAGACGCAAAAAGCGATGAAGAGTGGCAAAGCCTTCCCTGAAGTGACCGTGGTTGATGAGCGCTACAAGCTTTAGTCACTAAACGCTAAACGTTAAATAATCCAAAGCCCTGACTCATGAGCATGAGTCAGGGCTTTTTCGTTTCTGTCAGGCAATGTGTCGCTATATATTCTTAGCCATTTGGTCAGTTAGCTGATGTATACCCGTTGACAAAGCATCGACTAAGGCATCGTAGCCCTCATCTTGCAAAGGCACTGAGATACTTACAGGGGCTCTCGTTGTTACTTTGCCATCGGCATTGATCACTCGCCATTCACCTTCAAGTTCAGCATTGCCTTGGTAGCTTCCGTTGAATTTGTTGAGTGTCAGTTGTAGCTTGCTCTCGTTGCTTTGAGCGAGCAGGTTATCCACTTCAACGGGCCAATATTGGCTTTGTTTAGCACGCAGTTCATCGATCACGCGTTGAGTAATTTGCTCTGAAATACTGTGCGCCCATAAATTGTTTTTTGCTTGAATGATTTGCATTTCTGAAGTGCGATACACGATGCCACTGTCTGCCAGATAGCTCGCAAGTTCGACGGGATACACAACGAGTTGAGGTCGCTGTGCGATCACGCTATTACTTATCATTACTACATTGGCTTCCGGTAATACATACAAGGCTCCGGTTTCTTCCGGTGCACTGCTACAACCGGCTAGCAGGGCGGAAATCAATAAAAGTCCACGTTTCATTATTTTTGCCCTCTAACTGGGATCGGATCTTTGACGTCATCCTCGCCAAATACCAAAGAGTTTGGCTTTTCATTAAGCTGCTTCAACACTGGTTTGAATTCAGACATGACTTGCTCAAGTTCTTTCAGCGTAGATTCCATTTCACTGTACATGGTTGAGTTGGGGCCGTAGCCATCTAGCGTTTTTTGCAGTTGTTGGAGGCTTTGGCGAATATCTTCCGGAATCTGTTGAGTGTCATTCAAGGTCAGCAATTGGTTTACATTGGCTACCGTTTGCTGGATTGAAGCCAAGGTTTTATCGGTTGTATTCAATGTTGTACTGAGTGAGGAAAGTGCATCTTCTAAAGGTAAGTTGTTTATTTTTTTAAGAAAATCATTGATCTGAATCTGAACCTGAGCAAAGCTGCCGCGTTTAGTCGGAAATACATCAATACCTGAGTATTCACTTGCAGTGTAACTAGATTCATCAGAGTAATAGTCAGCTTCAATGTATAATGCACCAGTCAGCAAGCTGCCAGTTTTTAGCGTGCCGCGCAAGCCCTTGGAAAACTCAGACATTATTTCGCGTTTAAAGTCTTGTAATAAACTTGGATTGAAGTTTTCGTAGATACGTCCTGGCTCAATTCTTACAAGAACGGGAATATTTTTTACGGAAAACTCGTTGTTACTATGTGATAAATCCATCGGGACTTTCATCACCGTACCAATTCTTAAACCACGATATTCTACGGGGGCCTCCGTTTTCAAACCGCGAACGGATTCATCAAACAGCATAACGAAGTCAACGTAATTGCTGTACATGTCTGCACGTACCTGCTTAATATCGTCGTAAAGACGAAAATGCACTAATTCTTTGGTTAAGGGTTTACTGATACTATTGTCAGGAATAATGCTAAAAGTAACCCCCCCTGTTAATATGCTTTCTAAAGAGCCAAATTTTAAGTCGAAACCATTTGCATTAAGCTGTAAATCCACACCGGAATTTAGCCAAAATTTTGTCTTAGTTCGAACCAAGTTGTCGTATGGCTGGAATATAAATAGCTGATAATGAGCAAGTTTATCTTTCACGTCGAAGCTGGTTTTTTCGACGCGTCCTACGGTAAAGCCTTTATAAATGACAGGGTCGCCCACGCCGAGTTTTCCTGCCTCGGGATGAGTCAATACAACTCTTAGGCCTTTCGCATCAGGCGGAGCAACAGGAGGCGTATCTAAAATAGTAAATTTACGTTTCTCTTTGCCGGATTTTCCAGGTTGAAGTTGTATGTAAGCGCCTGAGAGAAGTGTTTCTAATCCGGAAACGCCTTCACGGCCAACCCTTGGTTTAACGACCCAAAATAATGTATCGTCACGCAGCATTCGAGCTGCGTCATGATCCATCTGCGCCGTGGCAATAATGTGGTCATAATCTTTGCTCAACGTTACTTTGGTAATGGTGCCAACTTTAACGTTCAGCGCTTTAATGTCCGTTTTTCCAACCTCAATCCCTTCAGCGGTTGGAAGCTCTAAGGTAATTTCAGGGCCAGTACTGGTTATATATTGGAATAACATCCACGCCCCCATTGCGAGTGCTAGGATAGGAATAATCCATATTGCAGAAACTTGCTTCTTAGGCTTTATTTGAGCGGTTGCCTGATTATCATCACTCATATTTGGCTTTCTCAGTTAAGTTATTCGTTCGTGGTTTCTGCGTATTATGTTGAGGTTGTTGCCAAAGCAAACGTGAATCAAAAGTCATGGCAGAAAGCATGGTTAAAATGACTACGGCAGCAAATGATAACGCCGCAGGGCCTGGGTAAATCGCCATTAAGTTATGCAGTTGAACCAAAGCAACTAAGATAGCGACCACAAAAATGTCAATCATTGACCAACGGCCAATAAATTCGGTTATACGATAAATTTTAAGGCGAGAAATACTCTCCTCCGGAGGCAAGCTTCGAGCTTTTTGCGCATTGTAATAGAGCCAAGCTAATGCAAACATTTTTGCCATTGGAATAAAAACACTGGCAAAGAAAATCACCATTGCAATGGGATAAGAGCCCAGATGCCACAGTAATATTACCCCTTCCATGATGGTTGAACCTTCTGACTTGCCCAAGCTGACGGTGTACATCATGGGATACAAATTGGCAGGGATATAGAAAATCACCGAGGCAAACAGCAGCGCCCATGCTTTTTGAAGATTATCACTTGGGTTGTATCTGTGAATCGGGCTTTGGCAACGAATGCACTTTTGGTGCTTTTTATCTTCAATAGGGTTTATTTGGTGGCATGTATGGCACCCGATGTGGTTGTGGCTGTGGTGGGTGTCCCCTTCTTTGACATTCGCTAATTCAATGACAGGGATGAAGTGCCCCCATAACCAACTCCGGTCTACCATTGAGATGCATTTCACTACGAGTATCGCGTACAAACAGAACGCCCAGAAGGAGTTCCCCATGCCGACTTCGGCCAAGGCAGCGATTTTTACCAAGCTCACTAATACACCAATCAAGAATACATCCACCATCAGCCAAGGCTCGATACGGAAGATAATTCTGCATAGCACTTTCGCCGTACGTTGGCGCTTTCGAGATAATGTGCGTTGGTGTGTTTTCAGTGCTTCTAGATGAAGAAACAGAATAAGGCTGATATAGATGCCGGGCAGGACTAAAACCGTGGCGAGCAAAAGTGCACCGAGTAAAGCATAGTGAAATTCTGCGAGCATTTCTGCTGCATGCATTAAGGTAATCTGTTGCGATAATCCCTGCACGCTAAAAGACATGAATTGGAAAGAAACGCTTAAAACCAGCATAATCAGGCAGGCGATAGATACCGCGATAATGCTCTGATAAGGTTTGGCATTGATCTTGGTTAGCGAGTGCTCGCAGCGAGGGCACTGTGCCTTTTGGCCTTGCTCAATGTCCGGGATACGAACGACTAAGCCGCACTCTTCGCAGGCAATTAATTGACGTGAATTGGGTTGAATGCTCATTCAGTAACTATTTCGGACTTTTATATCTAAGAATACTCCTTTTTTTAAATATGCGCTTGTTTTACATAGCGAGTCTTACAAGCATCTTACTTCTGATGCTTAGAGAGTCGCGTTACATACCAAGGTATCGTGAGGCAGCTTGGGAATATCTGGGCATTTTTGCTGCTATTAGGCCGTGATACTGCCAACAGAGGAACGTCTGACGAGAATCGGCATGAAAAGCTTATGCTCAGGGTGTTTTGATGTTTGATGATTGGCTAATTGCAGGGAGAGTTTAACGGCTTCATTCGCCATGACTTGAATCGGATACCGAATCGTAGTGAGGCGAGGGTAGATGTAGCGTGCAATATGGCCATCATCGAAGCCTATAACAGACATGTTTTCAGGAATGCGAATGCCATTTTCTTGCAGGAGTGTCATGCACCCGGCTGCCATATAATCGTTGTAAGTTGCGATGGCTGTAATGGGCGTGTTTTTGGCTAGTAAATTGACCATGGCTTGTTCGCCGCCAGTTTCGTCCGGTTCGCCGTATTCAATGTATTCTTCATGCTTCTCAATGCCGTTATCTCGCAATGCATCAAGATAACCGTCGCGGCGTCTTTGATGGTAGCCATAGGGAGCTCAGGATAATATATTTGATTCATTTAACAATGCGCGGGGGATGAACTCTCAAGTGAGAATAGTGGCGGTGTATCAAGGTATTAGTGAGTTGATAAAAACAGTTAGACAAAAAATCCCCAAGCCGAAACTTGGGGATTAAGCCATACTGACGTGTTTTGTGGTTATGTCATCAATCGATTATTGAGCTGGTTTGAACGTTATTTTGTAAGCGTATTGATTGTCCGTTAACTGGAATTCCTTATGTACGCTTGGACTCCATGAATCATCACCGCCAACCCCCATATGTTTATGATCTAGGCGTACGTAAATCTTCTCTTCTGCTACCAAATCATTGGTGTGCTTCGCTGCAGCTAAGTGTTGTTGAGCGTACTGACTCACACTGAACTGGAAGTCACCCGAGATTTCTAACTCATTCACCTTCAACCATTGCGTACCACAGCGCAGACCGCTGTCGGTAGGGAAAATGTATGGCGTGTGCATTTGCTCAAGTGTTTGTGTGTGCTGGCCGAAGCGCGCCGCTGCCAAACGGTCAGGGTAGTTTTCAAATGGACCTAAACCTTGCCACGTGATCGGTGCATGTTGATCATTCAATGGCAGTTGGAACTCTAAACCGATACGTGGCATTGGTGGTAAATCATCAGCCAACTTCACGTCGACAGCCAGTGCTATCTCACCGTTATTGCTCAGTGTGTGCGTCCAAGTCGTGATCGCCTGAACTTCACCATTAAAGTGGTAAGCGAACGTCGAAGTCACTTTCACTGCATGCGATAGGGTCTCACTGTGGCAAACGACGCATTGACGTTCCCACTGGCCGATACCCGCCATGTCCCAACGACACATCCAAGCGTTTGGATCGACGTTGTCAATTTCGCTCACACCGATGTCGTTATCCAGTGGTGCGCGGAAGAAGTTATCTTGTGGTGCCGCAAGCACTTGTGCTTCGCCATTGACACGCCAGTCTGTCATCAAGCCAGTTTGGTTATCCCAACGCCATTGATGTTTTTCATCCACGCTAGACACCAAAATGGCGTTGTCTTGCTGCGTTAGCATTGGCGCTTGTTGCGTTTCTAATGTTGGCAGAGCAAGGCCAGCTTTATTGCGTAGCACCATTTGCTCAGAAGCGACTACGTGTTCTGCGCCTGCCCAAGGCGTTGCAGCAATCAGAGTAACGTCGGTATTTAAGTGATATTGCGCTTCCGCTTTTGGTGCGAAGTTAAGGGCAATCTCAATACTAGTTTGGCTGTCGGCTTCCACGTTAAGTGCGAACGACCCCGTTTGGATGACTTTGCCATCTTCCAATAGAGACCAGTTCAATTGCTCATTATCGGTCGCGCGGAACAAGTTCTCGTTAGTCACCAATAGTGAACAAGCGTCTTGGGTTTGTTCTTGTAGTGATACGGTGATCATGCGTTGGCAGTATTTTGCTTCTTCCAACGTTGGATGAACCGTGCGATCTGGGAAGATCAAACCGTTGATGCAGAACTGACGGTCATTGATTTCATCACCAAAGTCGCCGCCGTAAGCCCAGAAGTGTTGGCCGTTTTCATCCCATTGGCTCAAGCCTTGGTCCACCCAATCCCAAATAAAGCCACCTTGTAGGCGAGGGTAATCACGGAACGCATCCCAGTAGTCATTAAAACTACCCAGACTGTTGCCCATCGCGTGTGCGTATTCACACAAAATCAAAGGACGAGTTTCGTTTGGTAGTGACACCCATTTCTTGATTGCCCATTTAGGCACGGCTTCGTCTTTGATGTCGGTATTCACACGTGCGTACATTGGCGCAATGATGTCGGTTGCTGTGGTGTTTGAACCGCCGCCTTCATACTGCACTGGGCGAGAAGGATCGTAGTTTTTAGACCAAGCGTACATGGCATTGTGGTTACTGCCGTGACCAGACTCGTTACCTAAAGACCAGATGATGATCGAAGGGTGGTTTTTATCACGCATCACCATTTGGGTGTAGCGGCTCATGTAAGCGTGCGCCCATTGTGGATCGCTCGATAGGCGGTTCATTGGTTGCATGCCATGAGTTTCGATGTTCGCTTCATCGCACACGTATAGGCCGTATTGGTCACACAGCTCGTACCAACGAGGATGGTTCGGGTAGTGCGCCGTACGTACCGCGTTGAAGTTGTATTGCTTCATCAAGCAGATGTCACGGATCATGTCCTCTTCCGTCATCACATGACCTAGCTCTGGGTGGTGTTCGTGACGGTTCACGCCGCGGATCAGCAAAGGCTTACCGTTTAGCTTCAATTGACCATCGGTGATTTCCACTTTACGGAAACCCACAGGGTATGCTTCGCTCTCTAGGTGCGTGCCGTTTTCATCCAACAGTGAAACGACTAAGCGGTAAAGGTTCGGTGTTTCTGCCGTCCATTTCTTTGGCTCGCGTACGTGTAGCGTTTGGAATACCACATCATCCCAAGTGCCACGTTCGTCAATGCGACGGTTATGTGGACGGTCGATGCGTGGCTCTGTCACGGCGTGTTTGCCATCAAACAGCTGCACTTGAACTTGGTAGGTGTCTGGCGCAGAAATAGAAGTCACAATTGACAGTGAACCGTCGCGATAACACGCGTCTAAATCAGGCGTGATGAATACATCTTCAATGCAGTGTTGTGGCTTTGACAGTAAAGTCACGTCGCGGAAGATACCACTTAGCCACCACATATCTTGGTCTTCTAGGTAACTGCCATCGCTCCAGCGAATCACCATTACGGCTAAGTTGTTCTCTCCTGCAACAAGGTAAGGCGTTAGGTCGAATTCAGAAGGCAGGCGGCTGTCTTGGCTGTAGCCAACCCAAGTACCGTTACACCAGAGGTGGAAAGCCGAGTTCACGCCATCAAAGATAATGCGCTGCGTATTGGTTAAATCTTCTGGTGAAAGTGACACGATAGTACGGTAGCAACCCGTTGGGTTATCACTTGGTACAAACGGTGGGTTTACCTCAAATGGGTATTTCACGTTAGCGTAGATCGGTTTGTCATAACCTTGCATCTGCCAGTTTGAAGGTACGGTAATCTCGTCCCAGTCTTTGTCATTAAATTGTGACTCGATGAATTCGCCGTCAACTTGCTCTGGCGCATCAAACAGTTTGAATTTCCATTGTCCGTTCAGCGATTGACGCTGGGCTTGAATACCATCGCGAGCATGGTCAATATAGCGGAAACTGGAAAGAGGGCTGTGAGCCTTAAGACAGTGAATGTTCACTGATTGCGGGTTTTCCCAGTCGCGTCTTTGGATAATTTCTGAAAATGCCTTCATGGTTTTCCTACTTAACTTTTTGTTTCTAATCTTGTTCCGCGACGGAATTTGAGTCCGTAGCGAGGGTGTTTTTGGTCTTGTTGTGAAGCGTTATTTTGCTAACTGCTTCACGAGATAATCTTTTGCTTGGGTAAAGCCTTGCTCAGCCGCTTGGTTGGCAATCGCCGCGGCTTGTTTTACGTCGTTGTCTTTAAGTGCTGAATCGATTTGAGATTGGTACAGTGTCCATTCGTCTTGTGCTTCAGGGGATGCGGCAGGGGTTAACTCTGCTTTTGCGGTGTCGTTGGTATGCGTGCCTAATTCCGCCAAAAGCGTCAATACGGCGTTGTTGTCGGAGGCACTCGCCGTGACATCAATAACGCCAAAAGGTTGGAATTCAGCTGTGAGCGGAAGTTGTTTACTGCCAATGACGTTTTGCGTTTCTGCGTAGACTTCTTCTTGGCGCTTACGGTTGAGATCCGCGCCTAATAGTGATGGATCTGAAGCAATCACGATGTACTCCGCACCGTTGAGTTGCGGGTTTATTGTTACCATTTTTTCGATACGCTCTAAACCGCGCATGCCAGTTGTGTGGTAGTTGAAGTCTGTTGCGGAGTAATCGGATAAAAGCTGCCATTTCGCGTCATAAATAAGAACGTTCGCAGCAAATAGAGCGTTATTATCAACATAAGAGCGCACTAAGAGTGAGAATGGCGCGTCAGAAGTGATTTGGTAGCTCATCACTGGGAGCGGTTTGGATGAAGCAGAACCTGAAGAAAGTAAAACCGCACCGCTTAAGCTTGGCAGATTCGCATCGATGACCACTTGCTGGTGGAAAGGAATCGATAGGGCAGTCAGAGGCAAAGCGTCTAACGTTGAGCAACATTGTGGTTGGCTCAAATCGGTATTGAAGGTTTGCTCTGATAATCCACTGCATGCGCCAAGTGACAGAGCAATGAATAGAGTTGCTAGCGGTTTTAATTTCATCTGTGTTGTCCTTTGTGGGGTGAGCGCATTACTCACCCCCGTTGGGATCAAAAATAGTAACCGGTTTGGGTTACCACCATGTTTCGACGTTAAAGCCGAAAGTCACTTCGTCTTCATTTTTCACATTTATACTTTGTGCACGGCCGTAGACTTCGCCGCCACGGTTCCACTCGTCGGTTTTTTCTGAGTATGTTGCGAATAGACGAATGGATGGACGAGCCCAAACGCCTTTGCCTGCTTGGAACATTTGCGCCACGGTCACTTTATACATGTCGTTGGTGCCGGCACCGTTTTGAGCCTCTACCGATTCGTAGCCAACTTCAAGTGCGGTCGCTAAGAATTCTGTCCAACTGTATTGAGGACGTGCGCCAACGCTGAACCATTTATCGCCATCGTTGTTATCAAGATTTTTGTCTTGGTATGCGATGGAATACATTACTTGGAAATCTTCATTTATGTTTAGATCACCAGAGTTGAAGATTCGCCAACTGTAACCATCGTGTGCAACACCTGTGTTGTACTTGCGATCAGAACCACCTTCGGCGCTCATCAAACCGCCAGCCAGCGCATCCGTACCGTATTGGAAAGCAAATGTGTTTGAACCATAGTTCCAAGCTTGACGGTAAAGTGCAGAAAGCATGGCGCCAGAAGTGGTGATGTCACTTTCGTCATAGCTAGAGTTTTGAGTGAACACATAGTTCAAACCGACCGTAAGATCTGCGCTGTCGCTCAGTTCAATGCCGCTCAAACGTGCGTCGATGTTGTGTAAACTGCGGCCATCCGCACTGGATTTTGGTGCCATCCATGCGATGTGACCTTTGGCAAAACCAAGATCCCAGTTTTCAATACCGATCCCCGTGCTTGACGTATCCCAGTATTTGATGTCAATCATGTGGACTTCATGACGACGGTAAAAACGCTCACCAGCCCAAATCGTGGCTTCTGCTTGACCATCGAACAGGCCGTGACCTGCGGACCACATTTGAATAAGGCTAACGTCCCCCCAGCTTTCGCCACTGCCAAGGTATAACGTGGTGTCAAAGTACGCATCGCCTTGTTGCCAAACGTCTGCTTTCAAGCCTGCTTCCCACCAGTTCAGTTCGTTACCCAAACGGTAGTTGCCGTAGCCTTGACTAGCACGAATCACATGGTTGAGTTCACCTTTCCCATCATTCTGTTCATCGTTATCGGTGTAGATGTTGCCCCACTTGGCGTAGCCAAAGTACGTTACGTTTTCCACTGCTGCTATCGCAGCAAGCGGTGTTAGGGCGAGGGTTAACCCAAGCGCTCTTACAAGCGTCTTTTGTTTCATGAAGTGTCTCCATTTCATTTATATGGATTTATTTTTTTTGGTTTGAGTCCTAACTCGCTACGCAGTGTAAATAAACTCTGGAAACGTTTACATGACAAGGTTGGCATTTTTGTCGTAATGAGGGGGGTATTACTATTTTGTGTGATTCGGGTCACTTAAATGGAGGTTTGAAAGGTGGTTTGAGGTTACTTTTTGTTCTTGTCAGTTGAAATCGTTATCTTTAAATGTAGGAGGTTTAAAAAAGAAATTGAAGATTGTTCTATGTTATACCCTGATTTATACAGATTTTATTTTGAGTAAGGACAGAGGGGGAAAGAGAGCCCAATTGAAATCAACTGGGCATGTGAGACAAGGAAGTATATACAACAAATGGTTCGCGGGCGCACTGCACACGAGCATTTGCCGCATCGTCAAACTGGGATTTTGAGTTAGGACCCAAGAGAGACACTTCATAAAGAATCTCTAAGCCACAAGAATACGGTGGTCAGTTAACCACTTCAAGAGGTGAGGCTTTCAACTGAGTGATTCGTAGCCTTATTTATTCTTTTGTTGCGGTGAGGTAGTGAGTTAAATTGTGAAAAATTCTTTACAAATCGGTGTTTTATTTGTTTTTACGTGTAGAGTCTTAAAGGAGTCAGTAACCAAAGAAACTTAGATTTTTATCAACTGATTGGCGCGTAATATAAGTGGGAGTAAGGGATAGCGATGAGGCATATAATTTCAAAAATAATTTTGTAAACGTTCCCATGATTTTGGCGTTGCTCACAGATTCTTTTGTTTTTTTCATTATGATGCGACGTAATTTCCAGTTCCAAGGTAAGACAAGATTATGGACAAAACACTGATTGAGCTAGCAGGTCAGCAGACGCAATTGATTGTAGAGTTAGGAGAGTACGCCGAGATCCTACATTGGGGACAAAAAGTCGGTGGTGATCTTGAACGTTACCGTTTAGCTCTACATCGCCCTGTGCCATACGGACGCCTAGATGTGGACGTATCAATGACTTTGCACCCTGAGCTAGGTCGTGGCGTTTTCAGCAGCCCAGGCGTAGAGGGGCACCGAAACGGGCAAGATTGGGCTCCTGTGTTTGTTATCACGGATGTTCAACAGACGAAAGATAGTTTAATGATTGTAAGCGAAGACACCATTGCAGGCTTACATTTGACGACAGAGCTCAAGTTAGATGCACACGATGTTGTGAAAACTCGCCATACATTGACTAACGTTAAATCTGGTGTTTACCAAGTCAACCGTCTTGCCAACACCTTACCTTTACCCGCTCGTGCAAATGAGCTGATGACTTACTACGGCCGTTGGGTGCACGAATTCCAGACGGTTCGTCAGCCGCTATTGCAAGGCGGTTACCAACAAGAAAACCGCCGCGGACGTACTTCACATGAACATTATCCTGCGCTTGTTGTTGGCACGACTCACTTTGATGAAATGAATGGCGATGTGTGGGGCTTCCATTTCGCATGGAGTGGCAACCACAGATTGCGTGTAGACGTGAAAGCCGATGGTCGCCGTTACATGCAGGCTGAAGTTATTTACCTGCCTGGTGAAGTGGCTTTAAAAGAAGGTGAGAGTATTACGACTCCTTGGTTGTATGCCAGCCACAGTAATTCTGGTTTGAATGGCATGAGTCATCATTTTCACTCTCATGTGCGTGAAACGATTCTACCGAGTGATTTCACGGAAAAACCTCGCCCGATCCACCTCAATACGTGGGAAGGCATCTATTTCGACCACGATCCAGAATACATCATGTCGATGGCAACTCAGTCGGCGAAGATGGGTGTTGAACGCTTTATCATTGATGATGGTTGGTTCAAAGGGCGCAACGGTGACAAAGCTGGGCTAGGGGATTGGTTCCTATGTGAAACTAAGTATCCAAATGGTTTGCTGCCGATTGTTGAGCACGTGAATAAACTCGGTATGGAATTTGGTCTATGGTTTGAGCCAGAGATGATCAATAAAGATTCGGATTTATATCGTGCTCATCCAGAATGGTTGTTAGCAGTTGACGGCTACGAGCAGCCAACAGGTCGCAATCAATATGTGATTAACCTACAAAATGATGATGCGTTTAACTTCCTGTTTGAGCGATTGGATCACTTCTTATCGACTTACAATATCGCCTACATTAAGTGGGATATGAATCGTGAAGTCGTTCAGCCTGCGCATCTTGGTCAGGCGTCTGCGCACAATCAAACCCAACGTTACTATGACTTAGTGGATAAAGTTCGTGATAAACACCCAAATGTCGAGATCGAATCTTGTGCGGCAGGCGGTGGTCGTATTGACTTTGAAGTGCTGAAACGGACTCATCGATTCTGGGCTTCAGATAACAACGACGCACTTGAGCGTCAAACCATTCAACGCGGTATGAGCTACTTCTTCCCGCCAGAAGTGATGGGTAGCCATATTGGTGCGAGTCATTGTCATAGTACACGCCGTCGTCACAGTATCGAGTTCCGAGGGCTTACGGCACTGTTCGGTCATATGGGGATTGAGCTTGACCCAGTGAAAGAAGAACAAGTGGAAAAAGAAGGCTTTGAACGCTACATCAAGCTGCACAAAATGCTGCGTCCATTGCTACACAGCGGCAGAACTTGGCGAATCCCAACCGACGATAAAGCACATCAAATTCATGCGGTGGTTTCTCATGACCAATCGGAAGCGGTGGTGATGATTGCTCAGCTCGCGATGCCAACCAACTCATTGAGTGGTCACTTACGAGTACCGGGGTTAGAGCCAAAGGCGACATACCGAGTGTCTGTGTTAGATAAACCATCGAATTACGGTGACATTGTTAACTACCAACCGCCTTGGACTGAATCAGGCTGTGAACTCTCAGGAGCTTGGTGTGAAGAGATCGGATTAACCATGCCAATTCTTGATGCAGAAAGCGCAATGTTGGTGAAGTTTGAGCGTATCAGTTAACAATTTTCCCTAAACCTCGCGATATTCGAGACCTATCGCTTATCAACCGTAAACGTATGCCGTACAACCTATAAGGTTGTACGGCTTTTTGCGTTGGTTTTAATTGGATATTTGAAATCGTTCTCATGCTTAATGAACGTAAAGTGTTGATAAAAATGCCCAAATAACACGATATCCTCCCATTAATAGGTCTAAATATTGTTCGATGTCTCATTTTGAAAACTTGCCTGTAAACGTTCCCATAAAGCGGTTTTTGATCACAGTAAGGCATTCAGTGTGTGAGTAGCATTAGTATCGAAATATAAATAAAAGACGTCGACGTTATGAATTCTAGTTAGGGGAATGAATAGCAGTACGACACTAAGGAACGATTATGTCTGATAAAATTACGCTACAAACCAAGCTGTCCTACGGTCTTGGCGCACTCGGTAAAGACTTTGCATGTGCACCTATCTACATCTTCTTAATGTTCTACTTCACTGACGTAGCCGGCTTGTCTGCTGCTTTCGTTGGCACCATCTTCTTAGCTGCTCGTGTTATCGATGCCATCACTGACCCAATGATGGGAGTGATCGTTGACAACACGCGCTCAAAATTCGGTAAATTCCGTCCTTGGATTGTGATTGGTACGCTCTTAAACGCAGTAGTGCTGGTTGGCCTTTTCAGTACACACATGTTTGAAGGCACTACGCTTTACATCTACGCAGCGGCGGCATACATCCTTTGGGGTCTAACGTACACCATTATGGATATCCCATACTGGTCAATGATTCCTGCGCTATCAAGCTCTCGCCAAGAACGTGAAAAACTTGTGGTATGGCCACGTCTGTTCGCAAGCCTTGCATGGTTCATTACTGGTACTTACGGTCTGCACATTGTGGGCGAGCTAGGTAACGGCAACCAAGGCGACGGTTTCTTCAATGTTGCGATGCTGATTGCGGTTCTGTTTGTGATGAGCGCATTCTTGATTGCTCGTAACGTAAAAGAGAAAGCGGCACCGGCGAATGCGAAACCAGCAGAGAAATTCAACTTCAAAGACGTACTGACTATCATCGGTAAAAATGACCAGCTTAAAGCGCTGATCGGTACCGTTCTGTCTTTCCAAATTGCGAATCTATTAGTTGGTGGCTTTGCGATTTACTACTTCTCTTACGCACTCGGCAACGCAGAACTATTCCCAGTTTACATGGCAGTAGCTGGCGCAGCGGAAGTGGCGGGTGTGTTCTTGTTCCCACGTATTGCTTCATTGCTGCCGCGTAAGCTTCTATGGCCTATCGCTTGTGGTTTCCCAATTTTATCTTGCGTACTTCTGCTATTGATGGGCTTTATCGCTCCTGCAAACGCGCTAATGATTGGTATGGCGGGTGCGGCAATTAAGTTTGGCGTAGGTATCGCGAACGCACTTCAAACAGTAATGCTAGCTGACGTTGTAGACTACGGTGAGCACAAAACAGGCCGCCGCAGTGAGAGTGTTATCTTCTCAGTACAAACGATGCTAGTGAAATTTGCAGGTGCAGCGGGCGGCTTCATCGTGGGTGTGGGTCTATCTGTTGTGGGCTACGTACCAAACGTTGAGCAATCAGCAAGCACCATCATGGGTCTAGAATTTATGATGATTGGTCTACCAGCAATCATGATGACTATCAGTGGCGTGATTTACCAACGTTACTACCATCTTCATGAAGGCTTCAATAAAGAGGAAGCTGAACAAGAAACTCAAGCAGAGAGAGTTCCAGTGCAAGCTTAGGTATGACACTTTTTACTTAAGTAGTCCCTACCAATTTAGTCACTAAGATAAACGCCTCCAGAGATGGAGGCGTTTTTTATAAGGATAATATCATGAGAACGTGACACCGAAAGAGCTTCAGCGGCTTTAGTGAAATTACCCAGTTGCGCGATCAAAACGAACGAGCGAATGTCAGCAAGGTTATTTTATTGAGCATGTTGAATGACTTGAAGAAAGAGTAACCTTAAGATTATCACTCTTATTTAGTGTTCCTTAAAACAAGAACTCTTGAGCTTTAGTGACGCTCACGTATGATTTCCCATGTTTCCACTGTTATAGAGTTCACAATGCGTCTATCGATCTTAAGCCATGCTTCGTTTCGCTGTTTCCTGACGTTAGCACTCACTTTGTTTTCGTTATTCGTGCACGCGAAAACGACGGATACCGGATGGCTTACGAATCCGCAACACCCGCCAGTACAAACGCGTCTGGTGCTTACCGGGCAGCAAGATCGTCTAGCAAAAAACGTAACGGGATACCTTGATGTCAAACTCAGTGGCGATTGGAAAACCTATTGGCGTTCGCCGGGTGAGGGTGGCATCGCACCTTCCATTGATTGGGAAAAATCACAAAACCTAACTAAAGTCGATTGGCAGTGGCCTTATCCGAAAAAGTACGAGCTACTTGGTGTCGAGACGTTAGGTTACAAAGGTGATACCGTTTTCCCGATGACGTTCCATGTTGAAGACATGAGCAAACCAGTGGTGATTGATGCGACCCTGACGTTGTCTTCGTGTACAACGATCTGTGTATTGACGGATTACCACATTCAGCTGTCTTTCTTGCCTTCCGACTTACAAGTTGATGAAGGTGTGATGTTCACCTACGCGCAAGCGGTCAGCAGTGTGCCTCAAGCGTCGCCATTTGTTGAAGTGACAGAAGCAAACTGGGATGCAAACCAATCTAAGCTGCAAATTAAACTGACCAACTCACAAGGTTGGCAAAAACCAGAAGTGTTGGTTGATGGCGTCGATGAAGCAACCAGCGATTACAGCTTCAAATTAGAAGGGCAGCATCAAAAGGGCAATACGCTTACCGTAAACTACCTAGTGAATACTTGGTTGGGTGATGTAGAGCTGGATAACCAATCGATTTACGTCTCAATCAAAGACAATAACTTGCTGGCACAAGAAACCGCGCAAGCAAAAACAGGAGTGATTACTGAAGCTTTGCCAAGTACCTCACTGGTGAACATATTCTTGTTCGCGCTATTAGGCGGTTTGATTTTGAATATCATGCCTTGCGTTTTGCCAGTTCTGGGCATGAAGCTAAGCAGCATTGTGGCGGCGCAGGGGGTGGAACGTCGTCAAATTCGCACGCAATTCATTGCTTCTTCGTTAGGTATTCTGACCTCGTTCTGGTTATTGGCTGGCTTTATCTTAGTGCTGAAACTGACAGGTAACGCTATCGGATGGGGTATGCAATTTCAAAGCCCATGGTTCTTAGGCTTAATGCTGTTGGTAACCGGACTGTTTGGTGTCAACATGCTTGGCTTGTTTGAAATTCGCCTGTCTTCAGGTACGAATACTTGGTTAGCTTCGAAAGGCGATAACTCGCTATTTGGACATTACGTGCAAGGTATGTTCGCGACTCTGCTAGCAACGCCTTGTTCAGCACCTTTCCTTGGAACTGCTGTTGCGTTTGCGCTGGGTGCAGACGTGGTGACTCTGTTTGCTATCTTCACTGCATTGGCATTAGGCATGGCGCTACCTTGGATCTTAGTGGCTATTTTCCCGGGCATTGCACTCAAGCTACCAAAGCCAGGTCAGTGGATGAATGTCGTGAAAATCGTATTCGGCATCATGATGTTGGCAACCAGTGTGTGGTTGTTATCACTGATGACAAACCATCTGCCAGTATTTTGGGTGATCTTAATTGGCTTGGTCGCGTTTATTCTTATCATGGCGCGAGTTAAGCGTATTTATGGCAATAAAGCGTTAGCGATTTCCGGCACGGTTTCGTTGATTCTGATTGCTGGTGGTCTGGTACTCGGCAGTGTGACAGCCAATCACTGGGCAACGCCATTACCACAAGATTTGGCTTGGGAAAAACTGTCAAATGAAGCGATTGCAGACCACGTGAAGAATGGCCGTGTGGTGTTCGTCGATGTCACCGCAGACTGGTGTGTGACTTGTAAAGCCAACAAAATCGGCGTGATCTGGCAAGATCCGGTTTACTCACTGTTGCAAAGCCCTAATGTCGCGACACTGAAAGGCGATTGGACACACCCGAACGGCTCCGTCACCGACTTCTTACGTGCGCACGGTCGCTTTGGTGTGCCATTTAATATCGTTTATGGTCCAGCTGCGCCAGAGGGGATTCCTCTACCAGTGATTCTGACTGACGATGTAGTGGTGAAAGCCATCGAGCAAGCGAGCGGAGGCACGATTAAGTGAACACAGTAAAAAAGCGCAAGTCGCTGAAATACTGGCTTAGTCAAGCGTTGCAAATGGTGCTCATGGTGACCGTGATTTCGGTCGCCATGGATTGGTACCGCACCAAAGACATCCCTAAAGAGCAAGCACCGCCTCTGAGTGCGATCATGGCCGATGGCGAGTTTGTCGATGTGATTGCCAAAAGTCATGAAGAACCAGTGGTTGTGTACTTTTGGGCAACTTGGTGTCCGGCGTGTAAGTTTGTTAGCCCAAGCGTGAGTTGGTTAAGCGATTACTATGAAGTGGTTGCAGTATCCGGCGCATCCGGACCGGAAGAGCGCGTACAAAAGTTCATGCAGGCGAAAGACTACCAGTTCGACAACATCAACGATCCGAAAAGCAGCATTATGCAAGAATGGAGCATCAGCGTGACGCCGACTATCTATGTATTAAAAGATGGAAAGGTAAGCTCAATCACCACAGGTGTTACGACACCAATAGGCATTTTAGCAAGGATCTGGATGGCCAAAATCAATGTGTAGCATGTCGACTTTTTTCACGCTTTTACAATAACATAGGTGTTTAAGTGAATATGGCGTGCTACATTGGCAGCGTTCAATGATAAAGGAGGGAACATGGACGTTGCCAAAATGTATGATGAAGTATCTGAGCGCTATCAGAAGCTAATTAAAGACAGCCAATACGTTGGCCCACATTGGGTAGATGAAAAGTTAAAAACACTCGATCTTAAACAAGTCTCTGCTCTCGATTTGGCTTGTGCCACAGGCAGTATCGGGGAGGTCATCAAAACTCATTACCCAGAAGCTACTCTTCACGGCTTGGATATTTCATCCAAAATGGTCGATAAAGCACGCGAGACAAACTTCTATCAAAGCGTCAGCGTCCATAACCTAGACCAACCTTTCTCTCCGATTTTCAATCAAACCTTCGATATCATTACTGCACTCGGTTTCACGGAATTCCTTACCAATCCTCAGTCGCTACTGCAATGCATCGCTAATAAGCTAAATGCCGACGGACGCTGTTTCATCAGTTTTCAATGTCACGACCCAGATGGAAAAGACCTACCGAGAAATACCTACAGTGGGACCGTTGTACATACCGCTTACACTGAGAGCGAAGTCCATGAGTTCAGCCAAAATGCAGGGCTTGAAGTCGTATCACTAGAAAACCTTGTTGGCTACACATCAGGTGCTGGCTATGTATGCCGTTACTTGCTCTTGGAGTTAAGAAAGCCAAGTTAATCAACTTTCGGGAAGGACACCATGCAAGGATATCGCATTAGCACTGCCTTTGCAGAGATGGATCTGGATTGCATCCATCACTTCATTTCACAGAGCTATTGGGCAAAAGGAGTGTCAAGAGACAAGCTAGATAAAGCGGTGCGAAACTCCTTTTGTTTCGGTGTGTTCACAGAGTCTAATCAACAAGTCGCGTTTGCTCGCCTTATTACTGACAAAGCCACCTTCGCTTATCTCGCCGATGTTTTCGTGCTCCCAGATTACCGTGGGCAAGGCATAAGTAAGTGGTTAGTTTCTGAAATTGTGGCCCATCCAGAGCTTCAAGGTTTGCGCAGGATGATGCTTGCGACGCGTGACGCACATGGGTTGTATGCGCAATATGGTTTTAAACCAATAGAACCAGTTGAGAACTTTATGCAGATATGGCAACCAGACGTGTATCAAAAATGATTTTGAATGGCACAAAATGAATGATCATTTGGTTCACAAACGGTGCTTTGCGTGGGTGGGGAATACGCAGGGCCCAATTCGGTGAAAAAATGAAATAGTGATAAATTTAGTTTCTTCTATACTCATATCAATGGATTACGTTCCTTAAAAGGATAGAAATGTTTACGTTTAAACAACTGGCGGGTGTAGCGGCTCTTCCCTTAATAATAGTGCCTCAAATCTTGGCCAGTGAGAGCCGTTTTTCCGCACATAGCGACAATTATTTACTCCCGTTTTATACCGAGTCGAAAGTCAACCAGAAGCGCTTTGCACCGCTAAACCCTAATGGTCATGCCGCAAAGGACGTATTTATCCAATTTCAGATAAGTATGAAATACAAGCTGTTGTCTTTTGGCGATCATGGCTTGTTTGCTGCTTACACACAACGTTCGAACTGGGAAGCGTATGATGACTCTGCCTACTTTCGGGATGACCAATACAACCCTGACCTTTTTTACCGTTGGAACGTTAACCCATGGCAACTTTCATTCGGTTTTGAACATCAGTCTAATGGCGCTGGCGGCACGGACGAAGTAAGCTGGAACCGCGCTTATCTCGACACCAAATGGGATTTCGATACGGGCTTTGTGCGCGTTAAGCCGTGGATAGATGTGGGTAATAAAGACTACAACCCAGACATTGTCGACTATCTTGGTTACGGTGAGTTGGATCTAGGCTGGCTTCCAGTCAATGACAATGAAGTAAAGCTCACCGTCGCGAACTTGTTTACTAAAGATTGGCAATACGGTTTCTACCGACTCTCTTGGGACTTCCCTGTTTATCAGGGCTTGCGGGGTTACATGAAAGCGGAGACTGGTTATGGCCTGACGATATCAAATTATGATTTTGATGAAAGTGCCTTTGGAGCGGGGTTTGCGTTTGATTTCTAGTCGCGGAGAAAAGAGAAGTATGAGTCGACGATGAAAGAGCTCGCGGTGCTGACTCAAGAAACAAGCGCCACTTTTTTTATATTGTACGTTGATAAATGCTTGGATGAAAATCCAGCAGCCTGTTTTGGTAAGGGTTATCCCAACGCAGTGAGCGAGCGGAAGCAATAAAGCATTTTTCTGCGAAAGTAGGGGAGCCTTGGATAACTTTTTACACGGCGAGAGAAACGGAAGGCTTGCTTTATCGATATGGTTTTTCGTTAAAAGAGAATAAAACATTAGCAGAGTTAAACTTATCGCCTGCGTAGATGGGCTTACAGGCTTCCCAGAGGCGATTGCTATCGAAGCCGTCCATCGTCACTTCCGTAAACTGACCAAAACTAAGGGTGGGTTCCCAAATGAAAATAGCTTGCTCAAGCCGCTTTATGCTAGGATATTAAACGCATCTAAGAAATGGACAATGCCAATCCAGAACTGAAATATGACATTGTCTCAACTGGCGATTCACTTTGAGGGGCGCTTGGATGAAGTCTTAGATATCTAACTAAAATTAGCAGACACAGAAGCCTGAACGCCCTCGTTTATAAACCTCGACTGAGTTGGCACTTCTATTTTTGCGCGTCCAAATTTAAGATGGTAATCGCGTTGGCAACGCTCGTTGCTAGAATATCAATTGCTCCGGTACGAAGAGCTCCAACAATCGATAATGGTTTACTGCTTTCTGCGGCTATGGCGATAACCTGAGGGATCTTCTGGTAATCGGAAATGGTTAAGCCAATGACACGATTACTCATTTTTGTGTCCTGAACTTCCCCTTTGATGTCGTAGAAATCATAACCGCCAACTTCCCCTACAACGCCTTGCTGAATACGGGCCTCAACCATTTCTTGTACTGAGAACCATCCTAGGTTGACCATATAGCTACTTTCGTTCAAATCACCGATACCAACCAATGCGACATCAGCTTTACGAGCAATGTCCATGGTTTGCTGTACCGTTTCATCCTCTAGTAGTGCGCTACGTAACTGAGGGTTACGGATATACGCTGGCGCATACAGTGTCTCACTAACCCCGCCAAAGGTTTTAGCGAAGCGACGCGAAATATGGTCGGCATTGAGGATACCGCCTCGTGGGTGAATCCCGCCGATACTTGACACAAAGGTACACTTTTTAGGGTTCACAATACCGGTATGTTCCGATACCGCAGACACATTTCGTCCTTGGCCAACCGACACGACCATGCCGTCTTTGAGAGTCGCGGATAGGTATGTCGATACCACTCCGGCGAGTAGTGACCGCTGTTCGTCTTCGGTTGGTTGGTCCAGAGCGATCAGTGCACGCTTAAGGCCAAAACGCTCTTTAAGCTGTTCTTCCAGCTTGGCACCAAATACAGGGTGGTACTTGACCTTAATTTCGACAATACCTTGGTCTCTAGCGCGTTTTAATAAGCGGCCAATTTTGACGCGAGATAAACCAAATCGTTTTGAAATCTCTTCCTGAGTGGCACCGTCTTGGTAATACGCAACCGAGATTTCGGTGAGTAGGTTAGTCTCTTCGGCCTGTTCAATATTATTCAGTTCCATGTTGTTCCTTGTGAAATGGCCGCTTAATGCGGCTCTTGTTTATATCGCGGCTGACTCAAGTTCACTATCTAGCAGGCGTGAATCATGAGTGGATTTGAACATTCTAATCTTTTTTGACTTGCCTTGTACAAGTAGAGTCTCGGTAGTTAGTGATAGGCACTGCTTATGAACACCGTTAAGTACGTCGCCCCTAGTGATTCCGGTTGCCGCGAGTACGGCAAGCGCATTGGATTGTCCCATGGCTGTCATGCGCGTACCTTCAATAGGGTCTACTGCGATATCAATCTCAACACCACCTAGCCCGAGTTGCTCACCTATATATAGCATTGGCGCTTCATCGATTTCTCTCTCGCCAATCACAATGGTTGCGTCGACCTGAGTTCAATTCAGTTGCAAGCGCATTGCTTCTACAGCAGCGGCGTCTGCTTTTTCTTTGTCTCCTCTACCAAGCCATTGGTAGCCAGCTAAAGCGGCATGCTCGGCTACTTGTGCGAGAGCGAAGCCTAGTTCATCCATGGTACAGGTCCTTATCAAAGTATTCATGGTTGTTCATTTGTTCAGATTACTAAACATGTGCTCATTGTGCAAAACAAACGAACACGATATAGCCAGTTCAAAGGTTAATTGTTATGTGCGCATTGGTTTAGTGAATGCTTGCTGAGTGTTTCATAGTTAAAATTAGATTTAAGGCTCTACTTATGATGCTATTTAGATAGAACTTCATTGAGTTATATTGTTGTTTTTATTGATCTTAATCATTTTTATGTAAAATTGACTGTTACGGTTCACATAATTATAAATTTAAATATCCAGCGCTATGGCGATCACGCAGTTGTTATCAAGGTGTAACTAATTAGTGATCAAAATCCCACTTGGTAAATGTTGATATGTTATTTGTCTGTGTAATGGTCCAATATCATTTGTAACTTTCGTGGTCATATGAACAGGAGGAAACATGATAGCAATAGGTTGTGATGATGCGGCGATTGAGTTGAAAGAGTGCCTGAAATCGCACTTGGCTTCGAAAGGTATTGAATTTGTTGATTATGGAATCGATCCACAAAATGCAGAGCTTTACCCAGACATAGCAAAGACAGTCAGTGTTGCTGTCAGAGAA
This sequence comes from Vibrio sp. PNB23_22_6, assembly GCF_052877535.1. Lineage (NCBI taxonomy): Bacteria > Pseudomonadati > Pseudomonadota > Gammaproteobacteria > Vibrionales > Vibrionaceae > Vibrio > Vibrio sp. PNB23_22_6. Next base: position 110,685 of record NZ_JBNFXP010000008.1, read on the forward strand.
GGTAAACATCAACGCGGAATTATTCTCTGTGGTACGGGGATTGGTGTCTCAATAGTTGCGAACAAAGTACCGGGCATTCGAGCTGCTCTTTGCCACGATACTTTTTCAGCAGAGCGAGCGCGTAAAAGTAACGATGCTCAAATTATCACAATGGGAGCGCGAGTCATCGGTCATGAGTTAGCTAAGTCGATTTTGGATACTTGGTTGGATTCTGAGTTTTCTGATGGTCCATCTACTGAAAAGTTAAATAGAATCAAGGAGATAGAGAGAGAGTTTATTAGTTAATTTAGATTCAATGTTTAATGGAATAACGTGGAAATAAAAATGAAAAATACCAAACTAACGCTTACTGCACTTGCAATCACAACCCTACTATCGACTAACGCATTTGCAGAAGACCTGAAAGTGGCAACCAGTGCTCAAGTCGGCTCACTCCAGTACAACACAACTCAATACTTCACCGAAGTTGCGAACGAAGAGTTTAAGAAACAAGGCATCGATTACAACCTGAAGTTCTTCGGTGCAGCTCAATTAGGTAAAGACAAAGATGTTCAACAAAAACTGAAATTGGGCACAGTGGATTTGGCGCTACTAACGTCAACACTGCCAACTCACGTATCAGAAATGGCACTGTTTGAACTGCCATTCCTCGTGTCTGACCGTGAACACGTTGCCAAAATTGAGCAAGACGTATTCTGGCCATACATTGCGCCTGCAGCTGAGAAGAAAGGCTACAAAGTCATTGGCTTTTGGGAAAATGGCTTCCGCAACATTACTAACGCGAAACGCCCAATCAATACACCAGAAGATTTGCAAGGCTTGAAAGTTCGTACGCCAAACAGCTCATGGCGCGTGAAAATGTTCAAAAACTGGGGGGCTAACCCAACGCCAATGAGTTTTAGTGAAGTATTCATTGGTCTACAAACTGGTGTTATCGATGGGCAAGAAAACCCATACACCAACATTTACGCGGCAAAATTGCATGAAGTACAGGATTACCTAAGTGTGACAAACCACGTGTACACGCCAGCGTACCTCACTGCGGGAGCACGCCACTATGGTAAGTTCCCTGATGATGTTCGTGCAATCTTAGAAAGCTCTGCGAAGCAAGCGCAGCAATGGGGCTATCAACAAGCAACAAAACTTGAGAACGAGCTAAAAGATAAGCTGGTTGCGGGTGGTATGAAGCTTAACGTTGCAAACCGCGATGCCTTTGTTAGCGCAAGTCAGCCAATCTACGACGACTTCGTGAAAAACGTAAACAACGGCAAGGTGATGTTAGACAAGGTTCTGGCGGCAAGTAACTAAGGTAAAACGCCCTAACGTTTATCTCTAAGTACTGCGCTGGAAAGCGCAGTCTAGCTGTCACTTGTTACGAGGGCTTACGATGTCTTTTTTAGCTAGCATAAATACAATTTCAAATATTCTAGAAAAAGTGCTGATCACGATTTCGATGACGATTCTCATCGCATTAAGCACCATTATTATTGTCGCTGTTTTTTCACGGTTTAGCGGCGCTTCTCTTCATTGGTACGACGAAGTGTCGGCCATTCTTTTAGCTTGGTTGACCTTCTATGGCTCGGCTTTGTGTGCGTTAAAGCGCACGCATATGGGCTTTGGTGGGTTGGTGGCTAATATGCCGCTGGGTATGCGCAAAGCCATTTTCCTATTGAGTGAATTCATCGTCATTGCGTTCTTTGCAGTGATTGCTTGGGCCAGCTACTACATCTTACAAATCTTCGGTGACGAGACGCTAACCAGTCTAGATTTTATCCCTTTAGCCTTTGCGCAATCAGCACTACCAATTGGTGCGGTGCTGTTCATTGTGGCGCAATTGTGTTCTTTCCCTAAAGCATGGGCATGGGTTCGCCTAGGTTCAAACCAAGAAAACGAAGAGATCAGAGAAGCCATTAAGGATGCGAAAAAAGATATGGCTAAAGCCATGGAGGCTGTGAAATGAGCGCGCTAGTTGTACTATTTTGTTTAATTGGCTTGGTAATGATCAACGTTCCAATTGGTATAGCGATTGGCGCTGTAGCTCTGATTGGTATGGTAGCGACATCGGGCATCGATGCGATCTATAACGCGGCATTGGCGATGTTTGAAGGTGGCTCTAAATTTACCCTGCTGTCTATTCCATTGTTTGTTTTTGCTGGCGCATTGATGAATACCGGTGGTATCTCGCTGCGTTTGATTAATTTTGTTAACGCGATTGTGGGTTTTGTCCGCGGTGGCCTTTCAATGGTTAACGTTGGGGTATCGATGGTCTTCGCTGAGATCTCGGGTTCCGCGGTAGCCGACGTTGCAGCGCTAGGCTCGATCTTGATTCCTGCAATGAAAAAACGAGGTTACTCGGGTAGTTTCTCTGCGGCAGTCACGTCTTCTTCAGCCTCACTCGCGGTTATCATCCCACCTTCTCTACCTATGATTATTTACGGCGCGATGGCGGACGTATCGATCTCGCAGCTATTCGTCGCTGGCATAATTTCTGGCCTACTGGGTGCGGCGGGTATGTTTGCGGTATGTTACTACTACGCAGTGAAATACGATTTACCTCGTGAAGAGTCGTTCAGCTTACGTAAGTTGTGGGTGGCATTTAAAGATGCGTTTTGGGCACTGACTCTGCCGTTCGCCATTCTAGGCGGGATTCTTTCTGGCTTTATGACCGCCACAGAAGCTGCGGGTATTGCAGTACTACTTGCGATTGTTATCAGTGTTTTCATCTACCGTGAAATGAACCTAAAGCTGTTTTACAAAGCGATGATGGAAGGCGTTACGGGTACCTCAGTAGTGATGCTATTGGTGGCGACTTCAGCGGTGCTTGGTTTGTTCCTAACTGAGCAAGAAGTACCACAAGCAATGGCTGCAGGCATTCTTAGCATCTCCGAAAACAAATACGTTGTGCTGATGATGCTGAACCTAATGCTACTGGTTGTTGGCGTGTTCCTACATGGTGCGGCAGCGATCATCTTAACGGTGCCAATTGTATTACCGCTGATTCATGAGTTGGGGATCGACCCAATCCACTTCGGCATAATGCTTGCGCTTAATATCTCGATTGGTCAGCAGACGCCTCCGGTTGCGAGTGTGCTGATCACCGCGTGTTCGATAGCGAAGCGTGACATTTGGCAAGTAACTAAAGTGAACATTCTATTTATTGGTGTTCTGTTCGCAGTGTTAATGCTTGCGACCTACGTTCCAGCACTGTCTGTTGGCTTTGTAGACTACATGTATAAATAACTTCAAGGATTTGAAAAATGACTAAACCTACTATTGCTCTTGTACTTGGCGACCCTTCAGGTATCGGTCCTGAAGTGGCAGTAAAAGTATTGGCTGAGGAAGCAAACCGCCAACAAGCAAACATTCTGATCATTGCCGATGAGTATGAACTGCGCAAAGGCATGGACATCGCGCAAGTGTCATTTGATTACGATGTGGTCGACAACTTTGAACAAGCAGATTTCCAGTCGGGTAAGCCTGTATTGCTGAGCTTCTCAAGCTCTCACGCGGATGCAATTGAATACGGCCAAGCCACGCCGCAAGGTGGTACCTATGTACTGGAAACACTGAAAATTGCTGTTGACCTAACGTTAGCGCACAAAACACATGGTATCTGCTTCGCACCATTGAACAAGCAAGCGATGAACATGGCAGGGCTAGCACATCGTGATGAACTGTCATGGTTTGCAGAACTGACGGACTTCCACGGTTTTGGCTGTGAAGTGAATGTGGTCGATGACATTTGGGCTGGACGCGTGACTTCGCATATTCCATTCAAGAATGTGGTGGAAAATCTCACGGTAGATTCTGTGCTAGAAACCATCGAGTTGATGAACACAACCTTGAAGTCTGCTGGTTTTGAGCAGCCTCGTATTGCGGTGCAAGCACTTAACCCGCACGGCGGTGAAGGTGGCCTGTTTGGTGATGAAGAAATCACGGTAATCACACCAGCGATTGAGAAAGCTAAGCAGAAGGGCATCCAAGCGTTCGGACCTTTCCCAGGTGATACCACGATGTGGGTGGTGGAGAAAGAGAGCATGAACTCAATCGTATCCATGTATCACGATCAAGGTGCAACCGCACTGAAGATGATGGGCTTCGATCGTGGTGTGACCGTTCAAGGAGGGATCCCAATTCCGATTGCAACGGCAAACCATGGCAGCGCATTTGATATCTACGGCAAGAATGTCGCGTCGACACCAGCGATGGAAAATGCACTCAAGCTGACGGTCCGTATGGCATCTAGCTACCAAGTTAACAATCAGTAGTAGGGCAGGGAAGAATATGAGAAAGCCAAAAAAATTAATTAATGACCCTATGAATGTTGCTCAGGAGCAGTTCGATGGTTTGCTCTCGGCAATGAATGGAAAATTGGAAGCATTACCGGGGATTACCGCGGCGATGCGCACAGATTTTCCATCAGACAAAGTGGCGATTGTCACTGGTGGTGGTGCAGGGCACGAGCCTTTATTTGCGGGTTATGTTGGCCGAGGCTTAGCGGATGCAGCGGCACTCGGCGATATCTTTGCAGCGCCTGCGCCTAACGTGATTTTACAAACTACTGAAGCGGTCAATAACGGTAAAGGTGTGATTTACATTTATGGTAATTACGCTGGCGATAATATGAATTTCGATATCGCGGCCGAGCTTGCGGATGATGATGACATCAAAACTCACACCATTCGTGTTTGGGATGATGTGGCTTCAGCACCGTTAGACAAAATTCAAGAGCGCCGTGGCACCGCAGGAGATTTGTATGTGCTGAAGATCGCAGGCGCGGCTTCTGAGCAATACAATGACTTCGACAAGATTGTAGCGGTGACAGAGCGTGCTCGTGATAACACTCGCTCCATTGGTGTTGCGCTATCGGCAGGTTCGATTCCACAAACCAATACCTTCAACTTTGAACTGCCACACGACGAGTTAGAAATCGGCATGGGCTTGCATGGTGAACCGGGTGTATCACGCGAAAAAATGACGTCGGCAGATGAAGTGGTGGATCGCTTGATAGACCAACTGTGTGATGATCTGCCTTACCAATCAGGTGACGAGGTCTGTTTGCTAGTAAATAACCTTGGCGCTTCGACTTATATGGAGCTGCTGATTGCTAACCGTCGTGCCCACGTCAAGTTGACCGAGCGCGGCATCAAAGTACATAACACCTTGGTCGGTAACTACTGTACCTCACAAGAGATGTCAGGTTACTCGATCACTCTTATGAAGCTCGATGACGAACTAAAAACATTATTTGACCTACCTTGTGAATCATTTGCGTTGAGGAAATAAAGATGGATGCATTAACAGCGAAAAACATGATGGCTTATGTTGCTCAAAAGATGGTTGCAAGTGAGTCAGTATTAACCAAATACGACCAAGCGATTGGTGATGGTGACCACGGTATTGGTATGGAGCGCGGCTTCAAAGCGGTTGCAGAGCTTTTAGACAGTGATTATCAGCCGGAAGATGTCAGCAAATTACTGTTGAAAATCGGCTCGACGATGATGGCGACCATGGGCGGTGCTTCCGGTGCGATTTTCGGCACTCTATTTCGCAGCGGTGCGAAGTCAATTAAAGGTGCAACAGAACTGGATACGGCTACGTTATCTACGTTCCTAGCAGGCGGCTTACAAGGGGTTTATGATCGCGGTGGTGCTAATCCGGGTGATAAAACCATGATCGATGCATTAGTGGCTGCGGTCGAGAAATCAGAACAACTTTCTGGTCCATTAACCGACACGCTGCCGGCTATTGCTCAAGCAGCGGAGCAAGGTGTGGAAGCAACCAAAGACATGATTGCAACTACAGGTAAAGCAAAAACACTGGGCGAGCGTTCGCTAGGCCATCCAGATCCCGGTGCGATGTCGATGGCGTTTATTCTGCAGTACATGAATGAATATGCGACTGAGCAGGTTACCGCATGAAGAAGATTTGGATCGGCACTAGCTGGAAAATGAACAAAAATACGCAAACAGCCGAAGCTTGGGCTTCTGCTGTCTTGCCTTCATTGAAGCATTGTTCGAGTCGCATTCAACCTTTCGTTATCCCACCTTTCCCTTACCTACAAATGGTGTCCAATTTGTTCAGCGAACAGCCAATTCGAGTCGGTGTGCAGAACATTTGTTGGCAGGATGACGGCGCATACACGGGGGAAGTGTCTCCTCTGATGGCGAAAGACTGCGGTGCCACGATTGTCGAGATTGGTCACTCTGAGCGTCGTGCCATGTTTGGTGAAACCGACGAAACGGTCAATTTGAAAGTGCATGCTGCATTGCGTCATGGCTTAACACCATTGGTGTGCGTTGGTGATACCGCGCAAGAGAAACAGTGGGACGTATCGGCTGAAACTGTCATTCGACAAGTGAAAATTGCATTGTATGACGTTCCCGTTGAGTCGTTAACGCAGGTCGTGATTGCTTATGAACCCGTTTGGGCGATAGGTGAACATGGCGTGCCGGCAACTAAAGAAGAAGCGCAAACCATCCACCAAGCGATTCGCTCAGCGCTGGCAGAGCTATATGGTGAAGACGTCTCTCAAAGCATGCTTCTGCTGTATGGCGGTAGCGTGAATTTGTCCAATGCTAGTGGCTTAATCGAACAGCCGGATATCGATGGTGTGTTTGTTGGCCGAACTGCATGGGAAGCAGACGGTTACTCAGAGTTACTGAGTATCGCTGAACGCAGCTGCGGTTAGGGTCGGGCATGGAGCAAGCTACGTTAATGACCTGGATCATTCTTGGCCTTGGGTGTGCCAAGTTGATTGCTGGGATTTCCAAACCCAGAGTGGATTGGGTTAGAAGCTTTGCCTTTACTTATCTTGCGCCGTGCTTGTTTTTTTCATCGGTATATCGAACGGATCTACAAAATCTTCCATCATTGTCGGTATTTGCCACTTACATTTTGTGTTTTGGCGCTGTTTTCTGGGGAGTGAAAACTTGGCTCATCACGCAGGGCAATCACACGGTGGCTTCGTCCAATATCAAAGCTGTCGCGGCTTTATACCCTAACGCTGTTGGGGTGGGGGGGCCGCTAGTGCTTGCGCTTTATGGCCCTAAAGCCACTTTAGTGTTGATGGGTGTGATCGTGACGAACCTGCTATTGGTTTTGCCACTGGTTAATATCTTAATGATTCGCTCGGGGGAGCAGGGGTTTTATAGCTACCGTAAGGTGGCAACTGATCCGATCCTATTGGCCATCGTGCTTGGGCTATTACTTAACGAGTGGGATGTTGAGCTTCCGGCCCTTTTCATTGATGGTTTATCCAAGATTGGTGCTGCCGCTATACCGATTATTTTATTCATCTTAGGCGCGAGCTTGAGCTTTTATTCTCTTCGCTCGTTGATTAAAGAAAAAATAGGCCTATTGCTGGCAATCAAGATTCTTCTATTTCCACTGTTTATCTTGTTATGCGCACAGTATGTGTTTTATCTCTCGGTTATCGAAATTCAAGTGTTGGTTATTTTGGCCAGTCTGCCGACGGGATTGAATGTCTACTTGCTATCCGAGCGCTACCAAGTCGCCAAAGAAGCCACCGCGGGAGTGATCCTATTTACCACCGGTTTTTCGCTTATCTCTTTGTTGGGTTGGGAAGTCTTGTTGCAGCAGTGGGTGGTTTAAATAATGAATTGCTAAAAGGTTGGACACTATGAATGTATTAGAAAGACTAGCCATCAATACGGCTATTTTTGACGGGCATGACCTTAAAACATCGTTAAAAACGATTGAAAGCTTGGGTGTAAACCAAGTTGAGTTCGCATTCAATCAGGGCTACGTCGGTAGTTTAGACAGCGATATGTTCTCTGAAAACCATGCCCAATATTTGTTGTCTCTGCTAGAGAAAGAACAATTGACCACACAAGCTTTAGGCTGCACGATGAACTTAGCGTCTCCGTCAGCGATTGAAGACTTTATGATGCGTATCGATTTCGCCCATGCGCTGGGTGTTACCTATTTAAATACCTGTACTGGTCCCATTGCCGATCGCCACATCATTGTCGAAAATCTCAAAATATTGGCTGAATATGCCAAGGATAAAGGCTGTGTCATCTGTATCGAAAATGGCGGCGACCATAACTTCAACGCGTTTGCGAGCGCGCATGATGGAGTAAGAATTCTGTCTGAAGTAGACAATTCGGCGCTAGCTCTGAATTTTGATCCCGGTAACTCAGTGTCATTAGTACCGAATTTAAGTCCGAGTGAAGAAGCACAGATCGCACTGCCGTTTTGCCGTCATTTCCATGTTAAAGACGTCCAAGTGCATGACGACAAGTTCACCTTTCCAGTGCTGGGCGAAGGAGTGATTAACTATCAGCCGATTATGCAGTCTTTGGCGTCACGACAAATCCCTTTTAGCATTGAAAAACCTTTACGTATGTATCGTCGCAAGGACTCCTTTCCTATCCGAGGGCGCTCACCAGAAAGTATGGAGACCATTACCTCGGTACTGAGCCAATGCATTAAACACATTAACACTATCACTGACTAAGCGAGCGGTCGTATGCCAATTAGTACAATTGAAGAAATTATTGAAGATTACCGCCAAGGTAAAATGGTCATCCTAATGGATGATGAAGATCGTGAAAACGAAGGCGACATCATGATGGCGGCGCAGCATGTGACCGCACAAGATATCAACTTTATGGCTACTCATGGTCGAGGTTTGATTTGTTTAACTTTGACTAAGCAACGTTGTGAATCGCTCAACCTGTTCCCGATGGTATCTAACCCAACGGAACCCTGGGCCACAGCCTTTACCATTTCTATCGAAGCGGCTCAAGGAGTGACAACGGGCATTTCAGCAGAAGACCGAGCTATTACTGTCCAAGCTGCAGTCGCACAAGGAGCTAAGCATACTGATTTGGTAACCCCTGGTCACATCTTCCCACTAGCGGCGAAAGAGGGCGGAGTACTCGTTCGTGCTGGCCATACTGAAGCAGGCTGTGATTTAGCGAAGCTTGCCGGGGTTGAACCAGCATCGGTGATCGTAGAGATCCTTAATGAAGATGGCACGATGGCAAGGCGCCCTCAACTGGAGGTATTTGCGGAAAATCATGGCATTAAACTCGGCACTATTGCGGATTTGATTGAATACCGCAATGCAACAGAAACCACCATTGAGCGTATTGCTGAGTGCAAACTACCCACTGAGTTTGGTGAGTTCTCTATGACCACGTATCGCGACACAGTAGATAACCAAGTGCATTATGCATTGAGTAAAGGCGATGTAAATGGCGAACCGACCAATGTACGAGTGCATTTGCAAGATACCTTCAATGATGTGCTGTTTTCGACTCGTGACAGTAAGCAAAGTTGGCCATTGAACAAATCAATGCAAAAGATTGGTGCTGATGGCGGTGTATTGGTGATATTAGGCCAACAAGAATCGTGTGAATCGACTATTGCACGTGTAAAGCATTATCAAGCGCTCGACACTGGAGTGAGCGTTAAGCCGAATAAGAAAGATCGAACGTCACGCCAAGTCGGTGTCGGTTCGCAGATATTGGCTGATCTTGGGGTCAGTAAGATGAACTTACTTTCTTCGTGCGATAAGAAGTATCATGCTTTGTCTGGATTTGGCCTAGAAGTGGTAAGTTATATCGAGCCATAAGGTATATGATTCATAGTGTAGTGGCTGACAAAACTTGACCACTCGATTAGTGGTATGTGCCATACGTCAGTTAATTCATGATTGGCTAATTTAGAAATGTATTTAACAAGCTTTTGTCCAGTTGTGATTGAGATGACACTGCAACTAGCGTGTTAAGTGTTAGACTTAAACGATTCTTGGAGGGACGTTTATGTCTAGATATGCTGCAATTAAGGGGATTACGAAACTACGTGGATCTGACTTACGAGGTCTGAGTAAACTTGTCCATCAGCTCACCCTTGATATTACTGAGGTGACAGAAGGTGTTCACCAAGCGGTTTATACTACCTTGGGCATGCCTCATGGCACCTCGTCACGTAAGTGTTGTGGGCTAACGGGCAGCATATACAGACTGATCTATGGTACAACGAATGTAGTCGGTAGCGGGGTTGATAAGCTTTTTGCTTATAACGAAACACGGATTAAATCTATTGATAGTCGTGACGCATACGATCCCCAACGATTGGCAACCTTATCTTTTTTAAATGGGATCATAGGTGATCGCTTTGTCGCTGATGGTAATCCTCTGGCATTGCCGATGACCATTTTTTACGGCAAACAGCCACTAGATGCCACCAACGTTTCTGCTGTGGATCTCCCCACTAATAAAGTGCTACTCATGGTTCACGGTCTGTGCTCTAGTCCACTTCACTGGGAAGGACTGGCTCAACAGCAGAGTCATAGTGAAGCACTTGTATCCGCTCATGGCTATACCCCCCTCCACCTGCACTACAACAGTGGCTTGCATGTCTCACAAAATGGTCAGGCACTGGCCGTGCAGTTAGAACAAGTTGTACATCAATGGCCAGTGACAATAGAAGATTTAACCTTTATCGGGCATAGCATGGGTGGTTTAGTGATACGCAGTGCATTGTATTATGCCGAAAAGCTCGGCTTGAGTTGGCACAAGAGCGTTAAGCACGCATTCTTTTTGGGTACCCCCCATAAGGGGGCGCCACTAGAGCGTGCAGGCAACACACTTGCTGCTATGCTGGAACGTGTTCCTTACACCGTTGCATTCTCAAAGCTCACTCGGTTACGCAGTGCTGGTGTGACCGATCTTCGCTATGGTTATATCCGTGATGATGATTGGCAGTCGAGCTGTCGTTTTACTGCGCCAGTTGAGCGACCGCAAGTTATCGCATTACCGACGTATATACGAACCTATGCGGTGGGGTCAATAATTCAAAAAGCACACAACTATATCGCTGATCATTTAGTCGGTGATGGACTCGTACCTTTGACAAGTGCGTTAGGGGAGAATACCAACTCATCGCGAGCCTTGCGATTTACGCAGACCGAAACTTTTCAAAATATCCACCACATGGAACTGCTTAATCATCCCCTTGTTACCAGGCAATTATTGTCTTGGCTTGATACATCGTTTGCGTGAGTTGGATTGTGTGGATCAAGAAATGAAACGAGTGAAGGTTTTATCAACCGCCCACCGATTTGGTTGACTTACCTTTATTCAATAACGAGTTTCTATGGCTTGGTGATAATTGTGAGCACCAAGGGATTCTGTCTTACTCTAACTACCAAGCGACTTTGTCATTACGCTAACTAACGAGCTGAACGATAATTCACATTTGATCAAACTATAAAAGCGAAGAGCTTACGATAAACATATCCGCTATTAAGTCGATCAAAATTTATTGTTCTCCGATATCTATTGTGGGAGAGTAATAAAGTCTGATACTAAAAAGGCAGCGAAGATTCGATCTCGCTGCCTTTTTGTTGTTTGCTCTTAGCGCATTTATGCCCCTTTCCGTGTTTGCTGGCTATCTTCGTGGAACAATAAATCTAGTGATAAAACTAGATCGAAGATAAAAAGAACGTCCTCTCATTAGCTTCTCGAAACCACTTATCCATAAATTTTGCGTCTTTTCTGCGGTGAAAGCGTCTTATTGATACAACCAATTAATAGGAAACTTCCATGAGCATATCGTTCATTGCGTTGAGCGCACTTTTCTTCGGATTCTATGCGCTTCTAGTGACATTAAAAAAACAGAAAAAAACATTCAACTTCAGAGTGCTAAGCGCACTGGCTGCTGGGTTGCTATTCGGTGGTGCGATTCAAGTGGTATTTGGGGTTGGGAATACTGCAACGGCGGGTTTTGCTGAGCTTATTTCATTGTTCGGTAAAGGGTATATTAAGCTGCTGCAAATGATTGTGATTCCATTGGTATTTGTCGCCATGATTTCATCCATTATGAACGTGGATGGTAACGGTGCCTTATCTAAGATTGCGCCTAAGATTATCGGCGTATTGATAGTGACCGTGACTATCTCAGCCATAGTAGGCATCGCAAGTGTTTACCTATTTGGGATTGATGCTAATGCGCTAGTCAGTGTGGTGGGCACGAACAGTGCTATTGAAGCTCGAGGTGATTCACTGCTTGCCACACAAGATGCAATGGTAAATTCAGGCCTTTCGGGTTTAGCGCTATCGATTATTCCTTCCAACATATTTGAAATGCTTACTGGGTCTGAGCGTACGTCAACGTTATCGACCGTGCTATTTGGTATGTTCCTCGGTTACAGCATTCTACAAGTGAAGAAACGTAAGCCTGAAAAAGTAGAGAACTTTGTTGCTTCCATTAACTCGGCAAAGGAAGTAGTACTGTCCATGGTACGCGAAATTCTTAAGCTGACACCTTACGGGGTGTTCGCGTTGATGACCTCATTTATGATGACCAATGACTTGTTTGCATTGGCTGAAATGGGCCGCTTTTTACTGGCGAATTATGCAGCCATTGGTGCAATGTTCTTGATTCACTTCATCATAGTGTCAGTATTTGGTTTATCTCCAATCACGTTCATGAAGAAAACATGGCCGGTGCTTGTTTTTGGCTTTGGCTCTCGTTCAAGTATGGCGGCGATACCGCTAAACGTTGAAACTCAAACCCAGCGTCTTGGTGTTGATGAAGAAACCGCAAACATGTCAGCGACGTTTGGTACCAGCATTGGCCAAAATGGTTGTGCCGGTATTTACCCAGCAATGCTCGCCATCATGGCTGCACAAGTCATGGGTGTACCTGTTGATGTTAGCTTTATTATGCAATTGATCGTGGTGATTGCGATTGCATCATTTGGTATTGCCGGTGTCGGAGGCGGGGCGACGTTTGCTGCTGTTGCTGTGCTCACTATCATGGGGTTAGACATTACCGTGGTTGCCATTCTAGTTTCAATCGAGGCATTAATTGATATGGCGCGTACTGCCCTGAATATTTCAGGTTCAATGCTCTCCGGTGTGATCACCTCTAAGACAAATGGTTCACTGGATACCGAGCAATACTCTGCTGACAGTGCTACTCCAAAAAGCGGTGAAATCGCAGCATAGAGTCGATTGAAACGTATCAATGCCCAGAACAGCTTAAGAGAAGTACGTCGTTAAAGGTCGTATTTCTCTTACTTATCTTGTTCAAATTTGGAAATATGAAATGAAAGTAGTCGTTATTGGCGGAAACGCTGCGGGAATGAGTTTTGCCGCAAAATACAAAAGAAACCAACCATCAGATGACGTTGTTGTTATAGAGAAAAGGGATTACCTCTCTTTTGGAGCCTGTGGATTGCCTTATTTCGTGGGTGGTATGTTTGATGATACCGAGCGAATGATTTCGCGAACCCCAGAGCAAGCGATAGCCTCAGGGCTAGAGGTTCGAATGAACACCGAAATGTTGTCAGTCAATCGAGTTGAAAAGCAGGTACTAGTGCGTCACCAAGGTGTCGAAAGTGTGCTCGATTACGATCGTTTGATCATCGCCACGGGCGCCCGCCCAGTGGTGCCAAATTTTGGCGAATACAATGATGAATATGTGTATACGTTAACCAGTCAAGAAGATGGGTTAGCAGTCAAAAATGCATTAAAAGACAACCAGAAGCAGCGTGTAGCAGTGATTGGCGCAGGTTTCATCGGGTTAGAAGTGTTCGACGCGGCGCATGAGCTTGGTAAACAGGTCACAATTATTGAGCGTGAATCACAGATCATGAGTCAGCAATTTAGCCCTGAAATGATTGATGTTGTTGAAGAGGCGATTCGTGACTCTGGCGCAGGTTTAAAAACAGGCACCAGTGTATCGGCTATACGAGATTCAGAGCAAGGTGGTTACACCATTCACACAAGTAACGGCGATGTTGAGGCTGATATCGTTGTGCTATCGCTCGGGTTCAAGCCGAACACGGAAATGTTCCCACTACCGAAAGCGGCTAATGGTGCCTTGTTGGTCGATGAGTATGGTGCGACTGAAGATGCTTACATTTATGCGGTGGGTGACTGTGCGGTGGTGCATCATCTAACACTTGGCGAAACTACCTATCTACCGCTAGCAACCACGGCGAATAAACAGGCTCGCATGATGGCCGATAAGTTAGCAGGGAAAGACACGCATATGGTAGGGTTCTTGGGTTCTTCATCGCTCAAAGTTCTTGATTATGAATTGGCGCGTACTGGCATTTCAGAACGGATGGCACTGGCTCACAACATGAATGTCAGTGTGTCGACGATAGCTGACAAAAACCAAACCGATTACTACCCAGGACAACAGGATATTAAGGTTAAATTGATCTATCAGCCAGACACAAAAGTGCTTCTTGGCGGCGAGATAATTGGTAAAAAAGGTGCGGTAAGTCGTATCAATGCTCTAGCCGTTGCAATTACTGCAAAGTTTACAACCGAGCAGTTGGGCTATTTAGATTTTGCCTATGCTCCGCCATTTTCGCGTACATGGGATGCCTTAAATGTGGCAGGGAATGTGGCGAAATAATAGTTGGCGTTTGTGAGAAACCTTGTAGGTGGTTTGGCTGCATGGCAAGAAGCTTCAGAGAATGGTTGATTAAATCGCGTGGTTTTTGCGCTTTACATCTTCGATATTTCGATTATTATCGAAATGTTTTGATTTCGTATCGATAATTGAGGAAAAGCTATGTTAGCGGAGTGGATTACACACAAAGACCAACTAAGAAGTTACATAGTGAAAAAGACGGGTGATCTTGATTTAGCTGATGACATCTTGCAGGACGTTTACATCAAGGCCAGTCAAAAGGTTGAACAGCTAAAAACGAGAGATAATCTTCAGAACTGGCTGTATCGTATAACTCATAACACGATTATGGACTTCTATCGGACCCACCAAACCCATGAAGAGTTGGTCGACAACCAAGCAGAAGAAGAAATTTCTTCTGAGTTAATTAACCTGCAAGAGGTGGCGCAGTGTTTACGTCCAATGTTTGATTGCCTGCCTGAGAAATACCGTCAAGTGATGATTCTTGCAGAACTTGATGGATTGTCGCAGCAGGCTGTTGCTGAACAGTTAGGGCTATCACTCTCAGCAACGAAAAGTCGCATTCAACGAGGCCGGGTGAAGCTAAAAGACATTTTAACGGATTGCTGTAACATCGAAGCAGGAGGCGAGGGAATTGTCGACTTTGACCCTGATCCAAAGTGCGTAGACTTCTGCAAAGCAAGCGCGATGAATGAATTTGATCATGAATCAGCCCGGGCGACTGATCAGATGATTTCTTGAATACGGGGGCGTGCAACTGCGTGATTGTTACTACGTCGCAGTTGTGACAGCCTCACTATCTTCTTCAATGGCACATTCCCTTCTTCACATCGGCTCCTAAATCACACTACCATCAAAATTAATATCAAAAAGTACGACATTTTTTGCGTCTTTTTCTGTTTTGTTGCGTCTTAACTGAGTGAATAACATTTTTATCGAATAAGACGAATGAAAAAAGAAGCCTCCCCCAATGAAATGCACACACTGACGAACGAGTCGTTGTTGGCATTTATTACAAGTGATGATGTAAAAGAGACTCTGCAAGGTGTTCGCCGTGGAATTGAGCGCGAAATGGTTCGAGTGACACAGAGTGGTGCGCTTTCTCAGCGGCCTCATCCTAAATCTCTAGGTTCAGCACTGACTCACCCATATATCACCACCGATTTTTCGGAAGCCCAGTTAGAGCTAGTGACACCTGCAGTGACCGATAGAAAGGAGACATTTAAAACATTGGCTTCGTTACACCACTTTGTTGCGTCACATCTGAATGAAGGTGAGACAATGTGGGCGGCAAGTATGCCACCGGCCTTACCTATCGATAATGATATAGCGATAGCAAATTATGGGACCTCAAATGCGGGTATAGCGAAGACTCGTTATCGTGAAGGGTTAGCGAATCGTTATGGAAAGAGAATGCAGCTTATTTCAGGCATTCATTACAATTTTTCGTTACCAGAGTCTTTCTGGCAGGCACTTCATACTCACACTGAAAGTCAATTGCCGTTAGAAACCTTTATTTCTGAGCGATATTTTCATCTGATCCGCAATGTTCTACGCAACGGTTGGATTATTCCGTATTTGTTTGGCGCTTCACCGGCGGCGGATAAGAGCTACCTGCAAGATCGACCTCACGCATTAAACCAGTGGGATAGCACGACAGATTACTTACCATGGGCTACATCGTTACGTTTGAGTAACTTAGGTTACGGGAGTAGTGAACAATCTCGCTTCCCGATCAGCTTTAATAACAAACAAGACTATCTAACCGGTCTATGCCACGCATTAACTCAGCCAAGTGATCAGTATGCTCACTTAGCTCAGCATCAGCAGTTGAATGGATCGGTTCTTCAACTCGAAAATGAACTGTATGGTCCTGTTCGCCCTAAAATTGTGAGTGCTCAAATGCGCCCGTTGGTTGCCATGTGTCACTACGGGGTGGAATACATAGAGTTACGCACTTTGGACAATAATCCTTTATTACCACTTGGTATAGATGAACTTCAAAGTCAGTTCATCGACCTATTTTTGCTGTATAGCGCACTCACACCAAGCCCTGAAATGAGTGAGCAGGAAAGCAAGCTGATCATGCAAAGACAAGAGCTGGTGGCAATGCAGGGAAGGAAGCCGAATTTGATGCTGCCTACCGTGAATGGCGACATGTTACTGACAGATTTGGCTAAACCACTAATGGGTATGTTAGCTGAAATGGCGAAAAGCCTAGATGACGCGCAGGAAACCAATAGCTATGTAAAGGCAGTAATGCGTGAACAAGCAAAGTTTAATGATAGCCAATTAACGCCCTCTGCACAGATCCTAGCGGTCATGGAACAAGAAAGCCTAAGCTTCACGACGTTAATGAGAAGGTATTCAGGCGAACACAAGCAAGGCTATTTGAACGATACGCTCTCTGCCGAAGAAATGACGCAACTGCAATTGCTTGTGGACAACTCGCTGGTTGAGCAAAAACGGCTAGAGGCCGAAAACGAAACCAATTTTGATGACTATTTAGCTCAAAAAAGTCAAATTGATTGTGGAGTCCCTTCTCCAGGTGATGCCTCACAATCAATGCCGGAACATTTAAACCCATCTCAAGGTAATAAAGAGCACGTAAATCTATTATGAATATCCTTTGGAAGTTAAAAGGCTACTTAACCATGTTTGGCCGACACTACCTGATTGCCCTTGTGGCTCTGCAGTTGGTGGCTTTGGTCAACTTGGTTCCTTCATGGTTGATTGGCCGAATAGTCGATGGCATTAGTGAAGGAACATTAGATACACAAACCCTAGTTATCCACGTTGGTGGGATCATTGTTTCGGGCGCTGCAATGTATGGTCTGCGCTTTGTGTGGCAAAGCAAGTTATATGGGGCGTCTATTGCGATTACTCGTGTGATGCGCAGTGAGCTATTTCAAAAGTTCTCACAGCTCGCTCCAGCCTTCTATGCTCGCCGCAGTACTGGTGATTTAATGGCGCATGCGACCAATGATCTGAATGCTGTCGAAGAAACCATGGGCATGGGTATTATGACATTGGTGGATTCGTTCATCGCAGGTATGACCGTCATTTTAGGGATGATATTTGTTGTCAGCGGTCAGCTCACGGCGATTGCATTGCTTCCCTTCCCATTGTTAGTGCTGATCACTCGTCGTTATGGTGTGCAGCTACATAAAGCCTTTGGCAAGGCGCAGGCTGCATTTTCTGATTTGACAGAAGAGACACGTGAAACGGTATCGGGCATTCGTGCGGTTCGTTCACATGGTATTTCTGGTCGTCAAGAACAACGTTTCGGACAAACCTTAGACCAAACGGTCGATGCCAATCTTACTGTGGCGAAAGTGGATGCAGCGTTCGCTCCAACAATACAATTGGTTTATGGCTTGTCGTTTGTGATCGCTCTTGGGTACGGCGCATGGCTAATCGAACAAGGTGGCATCACCGTCGGACTCTTTACGACTTTTACTTTGTACCTTGGTCAACTACTGGGGCCATTCATGCAGTTTGGTTGGCAGTTTAATGTCTTTCAACGCGGCAAAACATCTTGGCAGCGACTAGAGCAATTGTTTGCTGAAAACCTAGAAGTCGTCGAAGGTGAAAAAACGCTAGCCCCAGATTCAGATTCAAGTATGTCATTTGATATCCGTGAATTTACCTATGAGCAATCAAATCGAAGAGCTCTGGATAACGTCAAGTTTGAACTGCCGTCTGGTGGGTTAGTGGGCATTACTGGGCCAACAGGCAGTGGCAAAAGCACACTTCTGCATCTGGCGTTGCGTCAATTCAAACTGGAAAAGCCATCTAGCATCCACATCTCAGGTATGCCAAGTGATAGCCTCACCTTTGATGCCTTGCGCAGTAAATTGGCATGGGTTCCTCAAAAGCCGTATCTGTTTTCAGGCACTATCGCAGAGAACATTGCGTTGTCGAAACCGAATGCGTCGCTGTCAGAAATAAAGCATGTGGCGGATATGGCAGGCATTCTCGCAGAGATTGAAGCGATGCCAGACGGTTTTGATACCTCACTGAGAGAGGGAGGAACCAATCTATCGGGGGGCCAAAAACAGCGATTGACGCTTGCTAGGGCTCTTCTGTCGGATGCAGATATCCTGTTGCTGGATGACCCTTTCAGTGCGTTAGACATGAAAACAGAGGTGCAGGTTCGCCGAAATTTAAAAGCGCATTATTCTCATAAAACGATGCTGCTAGTCACCCAGCGTCTGACCAACCTTATCGAAGCTGACCATATCTTAGTCTTAAATGATGGTCAGGTAGAAGAGCGTGGTTCTCACTATGAATTAGTGGCAAATCAAGGTTGGTATTCGATGGTTTATCAGCGCCAAAGTCAGTTAGGAGGCAAACAATGAGAAATAGCACACTTTATCGTCGATTGTTGGCGTTTTCATTGCCTCATAAAGCCCGTTTTGGCTTTGCATTCGTCATGTTGGGGTTTGCGGTCACTGCTGAAATGACGATTCCTTGGCTGGCGAAAATTGTACTTGATGAAGTTATTGTGCCTCAGCAGTTTGAGTGGCAACAGCTTGTCACTTTGATTGGGCTGGTTATGGTTTTCTACGTGTTAGCTGCTGTGTTCGGGTATTTGCAAGCCATCGCTTTTAAACACGGTGCATTGCTGGTGGTCAAAGATGTGCGAGAACAGTTATTTCGTCATGTGTTGAACTTTCCTATCGCGACATTCGACAAGTTGCCGACGGGAAAGCTGGTCTCTTACATTACTAACGACACCGAGTCGCTGCGAAATATGTTCGTGTCGACGCTCCCAACTGTAGTTCAAGGTGCGTTACGCATCATGGCGATTTTTATCGCTATGGCGTTATTGGACTGGCGTTTGATGTTATTGAGCT
Organism: Vibrio sp. PNB23_22_6; assembly: GCF_052877535.1. NCBI lineage: Bacteria > Pseudomonadati > Pseudomonadota > Gammaproteobacteria > Vibrionales > Vibrionaceae > Vibrio > Vibrio sp. PNB23_22_6. The sequence goes on from NZ_JBNFXP010000008.1 coordinate 129,971, forward strand.
TGGTGTTGATCCCTGTATTACTTATGACCATGCATCTGTATCGCAAGATTTCAACGCCAGTATTTGATGGCATTCGAGTTCAAGTCAGCAACATCAATGGCCAAATCAATGAGTCGTTACAGGGAATGGCGTTGATTCAAGCGTTTCGCCAGCAGAAAAGCTTTCAAACCAAGTTTGAGAAAGAAAATCAAAGCTGGTTTAACTTCAGAACCAAGTCAGTAGCCATTGATAGTTTGATGTTGTTACCACTGACACGTTTGATTGCGACGCTGACTGCAGCAGGTATTGTTGCCTGGTTTGCTGGGGCTTCAATGTCGACCCTTGTTGAGGTTGGTACGTTATATGCCTTTTTGAATTACGTTGAACGCTTCTTTGACCCGTTCCGACAGTTATCGATGGAACTGCATAAATTGCAGGTTGCCACGGTATCGTCAAAACGTATTTTTGAGCTGCTAGACGATGAGTCTGAGGTTCATCATCAAGTGATGCCTGAAGTAAAGCTCAACGATAGTCACGATATTGAGTTTCGCAACGTCACTATGGGGTACGAAGAAGATAAACCCGTACTTAAAGATGTCAGCTTTACAGCAAAAAGTGGTGAGTTCACCGCAATTGTCGGACATACCGGCAGCGGGAAAAGCTCCGTGATCAATCTGTTAATGCGTTTTTATCAACAGCAGCAGGGTGACATTCTCATCGGCGGGCAATCGCTTCAAACTCTGCCAGAAGCACAGTTACGTAAGTTGTTTGGTTTGGTATCGCAAGACCCGATCATCTTTAGTGGTTCAATGGAGGATAACATTAACTTATCTCAGGATATTCTTACCATTGATGAAACGAGTGCAAACGCATTAGTGAAGAGCCGTGATAAAGCGATTAGCGCAGCCGAAATGGTGAAAGCAGACCGCTTCATTCATCGTTTACCTGATGGTTTTGATCACAAACCGGGCAATGGCGGCGCCTCGCTTTCGGTTGGGGAAAGACAGTTATTGGCGTTAGCTCGGGCGATTTCCCACGACCCGAAAATATTTCTACTTGATGAAGCCACGGCGAATATCGACAGTGAATCGGAAGAAGCGGTAAAACAGGCGCTGGATAATATCCAGGACGGTAGGACCGTCATTGCCGTTGCACACCGTTTATCGACGATTCAAAACGCCGATCAAATCTTGGTGATGAACAGTGGCAAGGTAGTACAAAGAGGAACACACCGAGAGCTAATTGCTCAAGATGGCGACTACCGAGATTTGTACCTAAGTCAAAAAGCGCAAGAAGAACACGACACTCAGAACAGCACACTTGGCTTAACTGCCGTCAGTGCAGCATAAGTGATTAATTATGACGAGCAAGAACATGATGAAAAACCAAACAATGAACATCGAATCGAATAATACTGATCAAGCACAATTTGTATCTGAGCAAGTGATTGAGGATATCCTTGAGTGGGAAATCATGCACGGCGTAGCCTTTCGTCAGGCCGACAATACCGCAAGACATGTACCATTTAGTATTGCGCCAATGACAATGGAACGTTCAGCGTATGACCACCTACGTAAGGTCACACCATTGATTGCTAAATTGGTGAGCAAAGTTTCTGAAGACCATCCTTTTCTGCAAACCTCATTGAGCGATATGGCGAAAGCCGATCCGTTCTTCGGTCGCTTAATGGAGCTTCACCAACAAGCTCACGGTGATGCAACAGACCCTAAGCAACCCGCTCGTCAGCCTCTGTTATTAATGAGAACAGACTTTATGGATGACCGCCAACACGGGGCAAAAGTCATTGAGTTTAATGGCATTGCTGCAGGGATGGGGCCCTTTGGTCAACGTGCTTACGAGCTGCATAGCTTTGTGAAAAACCAATGGGGTAATGTTTACCGAGAGTGGCTAGAAGATGATTCAGCAACCCCCGCAGATAATCAAGGGTTAGAACAATTAGCCCTAGGCATCGCAACGGCAGCAAAAAAGGTTCAAGCCCATTTTGCAGATTCTAATGCTAATAATGACAGCAAAAATCCTGATCAAAAACCGACGTTCTTAATGATCGTTCAAAAGGGTGAAGATAATGTGTATGACCAACACCTTTTGGAGGTGGCACTACATAAGATGGGGGTTCGTACTGTTAGGCGAACATTCGAACAATTGAGCACCCAACTTTCAAGTGGTGATAACCAACGTCTTATCCTTGATGGGATTGGCTCAATTGATACCGTGTATTTGCGTGCTGGTTATCAATATTCAGATTACTGGGCGCCAGAGCTAAACGAAGATGTCTGTTGTCATACATTAAGCCAAACTCGTCTGTTTATTGAGCAACATTACGTGGCGATCAATGCCACCATCAGTCAACAATTAGCGACCAGCAAATCAATGCAAATGATACTGACGCAGATGTCTGCCGAAGCTTATGCTCAATGGGGGTTATCGCCTGATGAAGCCAATCTAATCAAAAGCGTTTTGGCGGATATGAAAGCCATCACGACAGAGAGCATTAAATGGTTTAATGAAAGTGCAGACAAAAAAGAGTGGGTATTAAAAAACCAAGGGGAAGGCGGTGGCCACTGCGTATTTGGCGAGGATATTAGTGCTACTTTAGAAACGCTAAAGCCAGAAGAGTACAATGCGTGGGCATTAATGCAGCGCCTGTACCCACACGAACGTGATACCCCAACCATTGCCGTAAGAGATGGCAAGCAAACGCTAGTTAATGATCTTGTTAGTGAAGTGGGTCTCTTCACTGCGCATTATCAAGGAGAGCCCGTAACTGAAAATAATGGTTATGCCGGATACTTAATACGCAGTAAGCCTGCCAGTGAAAATGAAGGTGGAATCCATAGCGGGCAGGGTATTTTGGACTCGTTAGTCCTGATTGACCAATAACTGGCGTTAATTTTGGTGATGTACAGCCTGAGTACAGGTTGTACATCAGCGTTAAGTTCAAATGGGTGAGAGAGTTGTGGGGAATTGGATTGGTAAGTCGATACCAATGCTTGGATTGAGATGCATCTGTTTGATGGCTCTATATCGAGCCATGTTACGAAATTAGCCCCCTACCGCGCGATTTTCCAGTACCTAGAGTTATTCGTATATTGCTAAATTAGCAAAGCCGCTAACTCAGAAATGTCCAAAAACGAGCTAGCCAACGTCAGTTCCGTGTGTGATCACCAAGCGATTCTGTCGTACCTTAATTACCAAGCGACTTTGGGCCTGATGAGCGTGGTACGATATTGTTCTTCACTAGAAGACACCATGAGTTAATCCAATACACGTTTCAGCCCTGATGCATAGGCTGGGAAATTTGAAATTGTATTGTGGCCTGCACCGGTAATGACAAACACCTCCGCTAACTGATTGCCAAATTCAGCGATAAGCTGTTCGGTTCTCGCCCGCGTGATCACTCGATCCTCTTCTGCAATGAAGATATAGGTTTGAGCCGTAATATCTTTTGCCCTATCCGAAGAACGGTATTTGTCTTTGATCATCCAGGAAACGGGGAGCATCCAATAAATATCTTTTGCGACATTTTCAATGCTATCAAATGGTGTTACCAAGATGAGTTTGTCCACTTGATGATTAGCCGCTACGTATGTGGCAACACCTGAGCCAAGGCTCCGGCCCAGCAACGATATCGAATCATGTTGAGTTTTAACTGACTCAAATATCTGTACCGCATCGCTATATAAAGCCTTCTCAGTCGGTGTGCCTAAATTATTACCATAACCGCGGTAAGGGATAAGATAGATAGTATAGCCTGGGGCCAACGCCTTAAAAAATGGGATATTGGCTTCGATACTTTCTGCGTTTCCGCCGTAATAGATTAGCGCCTTAGGTTGCCCTTCATTGAGCATCCAGCCAAAAAGTTGTATGCCATCCACAGCGAAGCTGGTATTCCTTTCGCCGTAAAAATGACTGGCAAGCTGGGGAAAGTAGAGAAACTGACGCTGTAAGGCATAAAAAGCAAGAGCGAAAAGGGCGTAGAACACCACTAGAGTAACCAATATACTTTTCATTCTCGTCACCTGCCTTGGTTGAGTTTATACCTATAATATACGAGAGCATAAATAACGATATTGATTCCCAAGGCGGCAAGACCGAGTAAAACCTGCCCGTCAAAGCGCAACTCAACCGGATAAATAATGGGAATGATATAGTGCTCGACAAAGCCTCCCGGATAGCCTTCATCACCCGCCGCTTGCCTTAATTGGTTTTCCAATGGCGTTAAAGGGCAGATCCAGCCTTTAAAACTGATCACCGTAACCCATAGGGCTGCGGGAATATGGATAAACAGCATATAGCTACGCCATCGTACCAATACGCCACCGATCAACGCGAAGATGATAAATAAAAGGTGAAGGATGACGACAAGATCTGCCAGCATTCGATAAATCATAAGTTATGCCTCCCTCCCAAGTTAAACATAGCCTACTTGAAGCCATAACTTTTATCCGAAGGGGTCTTTGTCCGGCAGACTCATCAGTCGTTGAAACTCACTTATCCGTCACAGCCTGAATCTCAGATGGTTCAACAATATGATGCGAATCCAGTGGTGGACTATCCACATCACCATCGCAGTAAGCAGTACCGCGACAAAGATGGAACTGAAGCGGTACAAGATGGAGAAGAATGCATCTTTTTGTTCTGGTACTAATGACGTCGTCAGTGGCACGGATAGGGCAGACATCGCCGAGAACGCGATGGCCGATTTGGAAGATGGTTAGCTGGTGGAAGTGCTGCCAGAGTTCACGCACCCTAAGCAGCATCTGACGTGGATTTATCCTTCCAATCTGTTTTTGCCTAACAAGGTAAAGGCGCTGATTGATCTATTCAGAGAGCAGCTCCAATAGAGTGAGTGGGTTGTAACTTTGCAGAATTCGCGGATTTGATTGCGCTAGACTTCTGGTACATTCTTGTTATTCAAGAACTTAAATATTCGCGCCTCAAGTCGCTCATAGGAGATGAGAATGTTATCGAAAAATACCACCGGTCTGATTGTTGTCGACGTGCAAGGCAAACTGGCGAGCCTGATGCATGAGAGCGAAGCGCTGATAGAAAGCACCACGAAGCTAGTCAAAGGGGCGAAGGCGCTTAACCTACCGATTGTTTGGTTAGAGCAAAACCCGGAGCGCTTAGGACCGACGGTTGAGCCGGTGCGTGAAGTATTGTCGCAAAATCATCTTGCTATCGCCAAATACACCTTCGATGGCTGTAAAGCACCGACATTCAAACTCGCGATCGAGAATGCCAACGTTGATACTTGGTTGATTTGTGGTATTGAAGCGCACATCTGTGTGTACCAAACCGCCTTATCGCTGCGCCAAATGGGTTACCGAGTGGAGTTGGTGACGGATTGTGTTTCTTCACGCACCGCGGCAAACAAAGCCTTAGCCTTGGCGAAACTGACCGCCAATGGGATCGGCCTGACCAGTGTAGAAATGTGTTTGTATGAAATGCTCGAAGATTGCCGAGCGCCAGAATTTAAAGACATTCTGACGCTGATTAAGTAACCCGAACGTAGATGATATTGTCGCTTTAATCAAACTCTCGCTGATACCTTGGCAACATCGACTCGTTGCCAAGTAATCCACCTTGATGAATATAGATAAGCGTCTTGTCTTGGTTCTCAGTCAGCCATGGCAGTAAACATTGCCACATGTACGGATCGTATAGCAGATCAAATTCAATATCGGTTTGTCTCTGCAGTGCTTTCCAGGTCTCGTAATCACTTTGGTACAAACGCCCAAAGTGATGCTTATCGCGTACTGACAGAATCGTTGGGTGGTTGCCGGTTTCCAGCGTATTGAACTGCTCAGTGAGGTAATCGGCATCACCCACGCAAGCACACGTGACGACTTCTATCCCGTGCGGTTTTAGGTGCTTGCTCAAATACAGGGCGGTGGTGCCAGTTCCTGATGGCAATGCCACGACAAATGGTTTCTTCCCTTCAAAACGTGTCCACTCAAGAATTTCCATTGCCAATTGTTTTACACCGAGTTCAGCTACTGATGCACGACCACCCTCTGGCACAACAAGTGTTGTCTCGTCTAAGCGGCGAACTTGTTCAATGTAATCACGTGGATGAAGCTCAGAGCCGATGGCTTGCATTGAGGTTATGGTCATGCCGAGATCAAGTGCGCCACGGTAATTACCGATGGGCGTGTTTTTTAGCCAAGTCGGGATGTGCTGAACGTAGAATTCGAAGTTCCAACCTTTGATTTGTGCTAGTGCCGCCAGAGAATACATGGCATTCGATTGAGCAGACCCATAGCTAATCAAAGTTTTGATTTTACTGTTCTTCGCTTCCATTAACGCCATCAACTTACGCGCTTTGTTCCCAGAAAAGTGGGAATGCAACATGTCATCACGTTTAAGGAAAAAGGTGTGACCGTTATAGCTGTGCTGCGTTATCGGGCTTTCAGAAAGTTTCATACTGCTATTGGCGGAATCAACCACGCCACCTTGCCATTCAAGAGGGGGCGTAGTTTACCGCCATTAAATCGAGATAAAAAGTCTGTGTTTAGAGCTTGGCTTCGTTCGAGGGTTAAGCACTATCAATTAAGGTCGTTGATGATTCGATGATCTACCGTCAACGACATTCTTCGTGTTACTCGCCTTTCGAGTCTAAGCCACGTACACTACGCGCCTTATTTTATACAAGCAGAAGGCTTAGGTTTGCAGACTCTAGAACAACTAAAATCAGGGCAATTATTAGGAATTAAACAACTCAAGTTGGCCGAGGGGCTAACGGATTTTCCTATGGAGATTATAGAGCTTGCAGACACGCTGGAAGTACTAGACCTATCGGGCAATGCGCTTTCTGAACTTCCTAAAGAAATGGGTAAACTGACGAAGCTAAAAATCATCTTTGCTTCTAACAACCAATTCACACATTTGCCAGACGTGTTGGGCAAACTGCCAAATCTTGAGATGGTTGGGTTTAAAACCAATAAAATAAAAGAAGTAAGTGAAACGTCGCTGCCTGCTCAGTTGCGTTGGCTCATTTTAACTGACAACGAGATTGAAACCCTGCCGAATAGTTTGGGGGAAAGACCTCGATTACAAAAGCTGGCACTTGCGGGCAACCGCATTAAACGTTTGCCGAGTAGTATGGAAAACTTGGTGAACTTGGAGCTGATCCGTCTCTCTGCTAACCAGCTTGAATTTTTTCCTGACGTATTGACTCAGTTACCTAAGCTAGCTTGGTGTGCTTTCGCGGGGAATCCATTTTGTCAGCATCCCTCTTCGTTAGACAGTGTGCCTAAAGTCTCGACGAGCAGTTATTCACTCAATCGCGTGCTAGGGCAAGGGGCGAGTGGGGTGATCTCTCATGCCAATTGGCTAGATTCGGATTACGATTTCCCAAATGAAGTCGCCGTGAAAGTGTTCAAAGGCGAAGTGACCAGTGATGGCTTCCCTCATGATGAACTCGAAGCGTGTTTACAAGCAGGGCATCACAACAACTTGGTGAAGTCGATCGCGCAAGTAGATGATAGGAATGATCTTGCGTTGGTGATGGAGTTGATTCCTGACAGTTATTACAACTTAGGTTTGCCCCCAACGCTTGCAACCTGCACTAGGGATACGTTTCCAGAAGGCTTCTCTCTGACGATCAAGCAAATTGCATGTATCGTTGAACAGATGGTGGATGTGTTTAACCACCTGCACAACAACAAAGTGTGCCATGGCGACTTGTATGCTCACAATACATTGATCAATGAACAAGGGCAGATGATATTTGGCGATTTTGGTGCGGCGAGTATTTACGGCTACCTTTCAGAGGAGCAACAAACGGCAATCAGAACGATCGAAACTCGCGCGTTACGATTTTTCATCGATGATTTACTGTCTGTTTGTGAGAAATCGGAAGTAGGGTGTGATGAATATCAACGCCTAACTGAACTGGATATTTAGAGCGACCTCATGTAGTTATGGCAAGATCACTTCGGCAATTCTTGATGTTCCGAAGCGATTTTGCTCACGGCTTCACAGCCACCTTTTGGGTGCGTCCCGATACTAAATTGCCAGCCGTATCGTTGGCATCAGTCATCGACAATCATTAACCCTAAGCCATGACTATTGGAGTGGGGAATATCGGAAAGCACCTCTCCTTCATCTCGAACTGAAATTTGCTTGTCGTTCATGTGAATGTGAATCACACCGGTTGGTGTTGCCGCGATAACATTACGGACAAGGTTTCCTAAAATAATAGTCAGCACAGCATTGGTAACATGCGTAGTCAGATGGCATCTATTTGTATATCGAAACCAAGATTTTTTTCATCGGCTTGAGCTTGGTTTTGCGCAATGATTTGTTTTATTTCTTGCTCAGTAATACTTCTTGTTGGTGAATCATCGGTGTTGCGCTCATAACGAACTAACCCAAGTGATGATTTATTCAACATTACGTTAGATAAATTGACCGCAGAGGTTGGATTATACGCAAGTATTACCGTATGCAGTTTGTACTGCGTTTTAAAATTTGTTTTAGATCATTGAAATGTGCAAAAATGCAAAATGTGATTTTAAATTATTAAACTTTGACAGGGTTTAAAAAATTAAACCCAGCTCAATGCTTTTTAGTGATCTTGTTCAAAACGCATGCGTGATTTCGATCAAAATTTCGGTTTTCGTTGCTGTTTTAGGCAGTTGTTGATGGTTTACATAAGTTTACTATCTATTGCTGAAACAGCTCGAAAGGAGTAGTTTTTAGCCATTGAGTTAAGAAATGTAAACCGAAATGATGAGCGTAAAACAGGTTCGATTCACCGAAGCAGACAGAGAGTGTTTAAGCCACTATTTTCGTGTGGCTGACACGATTGCCGATCTCATTGGTCCTCACTGTGAGGTGGTGATTCATTCATTTGAAAGCTTAGACAATTCAGTGGTGAAAATCGTTAATGGGCATCATACCGGGCGTGAAATCGGTTCTCCAATCACCGATTTAGGTTTGCGTATGTGGCGAGCATTCGAGAAGACGGGGGAAGTATCACCAAAGAGCTACTTCACCAACGCATCAAATGGTTCATTGTTGAAATCGACCACTTGTATTTTGGCGGGGCCAAAGCAAAAGCCGATCGGTATGCTTTGCATCAATATGAACTTGTCATTTCCTTTTCCAGAAATCGTCAAAACGCTGATGCCGCAATGCAATGTATCGCAGGTCAATGAAACGTTCAGTAATAACGCGAACGATGTGATCCAACAAACGTTGAGCGCAGCAATCACTGAGGTGGACCAAGATGAAACGATTTCAGCCAAGGGGCGCAATAAAGCCATCATTCGCTGTTTATTTGATAATGGTGTATTCGAGCTGAAAGAGACGACCACACAAGTATCCGAGCAACTTGGGATCAGCCGTCAGGCGGTTTATAAGTTCATCCGAGAATTTAAATCAGAATAATATAATCATTTAGGAGTTATATCGTGAAACAGATCATTGCCACGCAGCAAGCACCGGCAGCTATCGGCCCTTACTCTCAAGGTACCGCTTACGGCGATATGGTGTATACCTCAGGCCAATTACCTCTTGTTCCAGAAACCATGCAATTTATTGAAGGCGGCATTAAAGAGCAGGCTCGTCAATCGCTAGAAAACTTGAAAGCGGTACTTGAAGCGAGTGGTGCGGGTCTAGACACCGTACTGAAGACCACGTGCTTCCTATCCGATATGGAGAACTTCGCCGCATTCAATGAAGTGTATACCGACGTATTCGGTACAGAGAATGCACCAGCTCGCTCTTGCGTTGAAGCTGCAAGACTACCAAAAGATGCATTGGTTGAAGTTGAAGCCATCGCCTACAAAAAATAACCGTTCTTCGGACATAATGGGTATCAATAGGAGATTCTCATGAGTATTTCATTTATTGGATTGAGCGTCCTGTTCTTTGGATTTTACGCGTTACTTGCGAACTTCAAAAAACAAAAGAAAAGCTTTAACTTCCGAGTACTAAGTGCGTTGGCTGCGGGTTTGTTGTTCGGTGGCGCTATTCAGCTTGTGTTTGGCGTTGGCAACGTTGCTACCGCAGGTTTTGCTGAACTGATTTCTGTTTTCGGTAAAGGCTACATTAAGCTTCTACAAATGATCGTTATCCCGCTTGTGTTTGTGGCGATGATCTCTTCGATCATGAACGTAGAAGGCGGCGGTGCATTATCTCGAATTGCACCAAAAATCATCGGTATTTTACTTTTCACTTGTGCTATTTCAGCTGGCGTTGGTATCGCAAGTATCTACCTATTCGGTATCGATGCCAACGCATTAGTAAGCACCATCGGATCTAACGGTGCAATAGAAGCTCGTGGTGATGCTCTGGTTGCAACGCAAGATGCAATGACCAACAGCGGTCTGTCTGGCATGGCGCTGTCTATCATCCCAACTAACATCTTCGACATGCTAACAGGCTCAGAGCGTACTTCTACGCTGTCAACAGTACTGTTCGGTATGTTCCTTGGCTACTGTATTCTACAAGTGAAAAACCGTAAGCCGGAGAAAGTACAAAGCTTCGTTGATTTCATTAATGCAGCAAAAGAAGTGGTACTTTCAATGGTACGTGAAATTCTGAAGCTAACGCCTTATGGTGTATTCGCTCTGATGACCACGTTCATGATGACTAACGATTTGTTCGCACTAGCTGAAATGGGCCGCTTCCTACTAGCAAGCTACGTCGCAATCGGTGTTATGTTCGCGATTCACTTTGTGATGGTATCGATGTTCGGTCTATCTCCAGCGAAGTTCATGAAGAAAACCTGGCCAGTGCTTGTGTTCGGTTTTGGTTCTCGCTCAAGTATGGCGGCGATTCCATTAAACGTTGAAACGCAAACTCAACGCCTAGGTGTCGACGAAGAAACGGCAAACATGTCAGCAACCTTCGGTACCAGTATCGGTCAGAACGGCTGTGCGGGTATCTACCCAGCAATGCTAGCCATCATGGCGGCACAAGTAATGGGTATGCCTGTTGACCTAGGTTTCATCCTACAACTGATTGCCGTTATCGCGATTGCTTCATTCGGTATCGCAGGTGTTGGTGGTGGCGCTACGTTCGCAGCAGTCGCGGTTCTGACCATCATGGGTCTAGACATCACCGTTGTGGCGATTCTGGTTTCTATCGAAGCATTGATCGACATGGCTCGTACGGCACTGAACATCTCTGGTTCAATGTTGTCAGGTGTTGTCACCGCTAAGAAAAATGGCTCTTTGAATACAGAGCAATACAACGCAGATGTCGCTGTAACAACAGCGAAAGAAGCGGCAGTATAATTTACAAAACTTAATTAAGAGCACCCAAGGCGGGTGCTCTTCAGTTTTTCCTGAGTTCAGGTTATTTAGGTAATAGATATGAAAGTTGTTGTCGTAGGCGGTAGCGCTGCTGGAATGAGTTTCGCGGCGAAATACAAACGGAATCAGCCATCAGATGAAGTGATTGTGCTAGACAAGCGTGATTACATTTCCTTTGGTGCATGTGGTTTGCCTTACTTTGCTGGTGGCATGTTTGATGACACTGAGCGCATGATCTCTCGTACGCCAGAGCAAGCCATTCAATCAGGTTTAGATGTACGTGTTGAAACTGAAATGGTGGCATTTAACCGCGCTGAAAAGCAGATCACGGTACGTCATCAAGGTGAAGAGGGCGTACTCGATTACGATATGCTGATCATCGCAACCGGTGCACGCCCAATCGTACCGCCGTTTGGTGAGTTCAACCCAGAGCACGTATACACGCTAACCAGCATGGAAGATGGCTTGGCAGTGAAAGCAGTGCTTAAGGACAGCAACAAACAACGTGTTTGCGTTATCGGCGGTGGCTTTATCGGGCTTGAAGTGTTCGATGCAGCGCATTTGCTTGGTAAGCACGTCACCATCATTGAACGTGAGCAGCACGTGATGAGCCGTCAATTCAGCCCTGAAATGATCGAAGTAGTAGAAGGCGCGATTCGTGAATCGGGTGCAGAGCTTAAAACCGGTTGCAGCGTATCCGCCATTCGCGACGCCGATCAGGGTGGTTACATCGTCGAAACCGACAATGGCAATGTGGAAGCAGATGTGGTGATCATGTCACTTGGCTTTAAACCAAACACAGAAGCGTTTGAGCTACCAAAGGCAGCTAATGGCGCACTGCTCGTGGACGAGTTTGGTGCAACAGAAGACGCGAACGTTCATGCCGTGGGCGACTGTGCTGTCGTTCACCACATGGCGTTAGGCAAATCGGTATACGTTCCGCTTGCAACAACGGCAAACAAACAAGCGCGTATGATGGCAGACAAGCTATCAGGCAAAGATACTTACATGACAGGCTTCTTAGGTTCATCATGCCTGAAGGTACTGGACTACGAGCTAGCGTGCACGGGCGTATCGGAACTTCTTGCTAAAGAGCACGGCTTGGAAGTGAAGGTTTCGACCATTTCAGATAAGAACCAAACCGATTACTACCCAGGCCAAGAAGACATCAAAGTGAAGTTGGTTTACCATCCAAAAACCAATGTTCTGCTAGGTGGTGAAGTTGTTGGTAAGAAAGGCGCGGTAGGACGCATCAATGCATTAGCGGTAGCAATTACAGCGAAGATGACCACACAACAGCTCGGCTACATGGACTTTTGCTATGCACCACCATTTTCTCGCACGTGGGATGCGCTAAACGTTGCTGGTAACGTCGCGAAATAAGCCTTATTAGAAAGTTACAGACCAAACAAAAGGGCTCCAGAGGTATCTCGGGAGCCCTTTTTAGTATTCAAATTCTATTGAATTAACGGCGCGTGCTTAACGATGTTTAGGTTTACGTTGTCCGGTTGGTTTGCCTTGTCCTTGTGGACGTCCTTGACCTTGAGAATGACTTTTACCTTGAGAGCTAGCACCATTTGAACGGTTTGGGTTGTTGCCGCCAGTTCGTGAGCCAGTATTAGGACGCTGACTATTGCTTGGACGTTGACCGTTAGTGCCGCCGTTGCCGCGATTTTGGCCCGCTTGACCGCCTTGTGCTTTTCCTGAACCGTTGCGGTTGCCGGATGGTTTACCATCATGTGAGCCACCCTCAGAACGTTTGTTCAAGTGACCACCGAAGCCCGGTTGGTTCTTAGTGTGCTTGGTTGCAAAGCGGTTTGCGCCATGGCGGCCAGATTTACGACGTTGTGCAGGTGTTTGTGCATCAATGTCTTCTGCCGGAACCAGACAGTTTGGCTTGTCACCAATCAGGTGTTTTTTACCCATGTTGTTCAACGCTTCACGGATCATTGGCCAGTTCGCTGGATCGTGGTAACGAAGTAGCGCTTTGTGTAGGCGACGCTGGCGTTCACCTTTCGCAACAGGCACATCTTCACGCTGTTTGTACTTCACACGCTTCAGAGGGTTCGTCTCTGAGTAGTACATCGACGTGGCGTTACACATTGGCGACGGGTAGAAGTTTTGTACTTGGTCACACTCGAAGTTATTTTTCTTCAACCATAGCGCAAGGTTCAGCATGTCTTCATCTTCTGTACCTGGGTGCGCAGAGATGAAGTAAGGGATCAGATATTGTTTCTTACCGGCTTCCGCGCTGTACTTCTCGAACATCTCTTTAAAGCGATCGTAAGTGCCCATGCCCGGTTTCATCATCAGATCCAGCGGGCCTTTTTCAGTGTGCTCAGGAGCAATCTTCAGGTAACCGCCGACGTGATGCGTCACCAACTCTTTGACGTATTCTGGTGACTCAATCGCAAGGTCGTAACGTACGCCAGATGCGATCATGACTTTCTTCACGCCTTTGACTTTACGTGCCGCGCGGTAAAGATCGATGGTGTGTTTATGATCTGTGTTTAGCTTGTTACAGATACCAGGGAACACACACGATGGACGACGGCAGTTTGCTTCTGCTTTCGGATCGCTACAACCCAGTCGATACATGTTGGCTGTAGGGCCACCCAAGTCAGAGATCGTACCGGTAAAGCCAGGAACCTTATCGCGGATCTCTTCCAACTCGTTAATGATCGAATCTTGAGAGCGGTTTTGAATGATGCGACCTTCGTGCTCTGTGATAGAACAGAAAGAACAGCCACCAAAACAACCACGCATGATGTTAACCGAGGTTTTGATCATGTCGTAAGCAGGGATCTTTGCCTTGCCATACATAGGATGAGGGACACGCGCGAACGGCAGACCGAATACGTAGTCCATTTCTTCTGTCGTCAACGGAATTGGCGCTTGGTTTACCCAAAGTTCACGGTCACCGTGACGCTGAATTAAAGCACGGCCAGAGTATGGGTTGGTTTCTAAATGCATCACACGACTTGAATGGGCATAAAGAATGCGGTCGTTGTTGAGCTTTTCGAAAGGCGGTAGGCGCACAGCAGTGGTCGCCGCATCGTGACGGGAAGGACGAATCGTAATTGGCTGAGCAACGGGCTCATCCTTTTTCGTCGCACATTCCGTTTCCACTTCGTAAGGGTTCTTGGGTACGAACGCTTCTTTACGTGGCTTCTCAATACGAGAGGAATCAATAATCGTGTAGCCCTCTGGCTCCGCAGACAAGTTAACCGCAGTACCGCGGATGTTAGTCAGAGCTGAAATATCGTCACCATCAGCTAGGCGGTGTGCTACTTCAACCAGCGCACGTTCTGCGTTACCAAACAATAGGATGTCGGCTTTAGCATCAAGTAGAACAGAGCGACGAACTTTATCTGACCAGTAATCGTAGTGCGCTACGCGACGTAAGCTGGCTTCGATACCACCAAGAACGATAGGTGTGCCTTTGTAGGCTTCACGACAACGTTGTGAGTATACCAAAGTTGCACGATCTGGGCGTTTTCCGCCTTCGTTGTTTGGCGTGTACGCATCATCGTGACGAAGTTTTTTGTCCGCCGTGTAACGGTTGATCATGGAGTCCATGTTACCCGCGGTGATCCCGAAGAACAGATTTGGCTTACCAAGTTGCATGAACGCATCTTTGTTTTGCCATTCTGGTTGAGCAATGATACCCACACGGAAGCCTTGTGCTTCCAAAAGACGACCAATGATTGCCATACCAAAGCTTGGGTGGTCTACATATGCGTCACCCGTGACGATGATAATGTCACAACTATCCCATCCTAGGGCATCCATTTCTTTGCGACTGGTCGGCAAGAAAGGTGCCGTACCAAAACACTCGGCCCAGTATTTTTTGTACTCATGAATAGGAGTAATGTCGTTGGTCATATTTTGCTCTCTGTTCTAGGGAGCGCGAATTATAGCGATTTGGTGATCAGGTATCTATACCTAACCCCCATAATAAAGTGTAGTTGAGCCACTTTTATTCCTAGATGAAAATAACTCGCAATACGTTTTTAGGTTTTGATGCGTAATGCCCTTTAAGCCCTTATTGTAATTGAGGTTAAGGCATTCAATTTTTAGTCGGCCGCTTATTAAACCTCAACTCGGGATAAGAAAGTTTACATAGCTAAATTTATGAGTCACTTGAGTTGATATTGGCGTCAGTACAGCTCTTTTAGATGGATAACGAGGCAGAATTACAAGTCAATAGCGAGTCTATTGCGGTCATTTTAACGACGTTAGGCGCTAAAAGCGCGGTGCTGAATGGCTTAGATTATCCCGAGCTGAGGTTATTTAGTTTAGGTGGTTTGCGGTTAGGCGATTTGTTATTATCGCCACCCTAAAATGACTTTTGAGTTTGTATTCAACATGATTCAACAACTGCTGTTAACTTTTCCTCCAATGTTATTTGGCGCGCAAGCGCTGTTGACATTGCTTTTGATTAAAGGTGATATTTGCCCGGGTCAGCGTGGTCGTCTGCATAAGATGTTGCCATCAATTGCGCTACTTTGGTTGGCAGTAGCCTCACTTCGTATTGAAGCGTTCATGATCGTGTTTGCGATTTTCTATTTCTACTCTCAAGTTCAAACTAAGAAGACGCGCGAAAAAGGCCCGCTATGGGCACTGCATTTAGCGAACGGTCTGGCGTTTGCGTATGTGAGTATTCAAGTATTTGAGCAGCCACATTGGGCAGCGTCTGCTTCAATGGCACTGATGGTTTTCTTCCTAGGTGGCGCATTTGCGCAGCTACTTTTGGTTATTGCGCGTAGTCGTCTTCAAGCGTTTCATCGCATCTTGCCAGTGACAGGTGTGGTATCAGGTATGTTGCTTGTGGTGATGACGCTGTTCTCCGCTTACCAATTGGATGAAGCGACGCTTCACTCAGTGACGTCGCATATTTTAGCGTCACTGGCTTTGCTGATCATCGCAATTGTTGTCTGGTCTTGGCACATTTTTACTCATAAAGCACCAACTAAAGTTCAGCTAGCGGCAGCGCTGATGCTTGCTTTGGCCTCAATGACCAGCTTACAAGGTCTGTTCTTGCTAGGCGCATAATCGTCTTTTTCAATATCACGTTGATGAGCTCGATATTTAGAGCGAGTTCACTTTCAAAACATTAGATTAAGTCTACGCTTACTTAATAACCTCATATCAATGCAATATCGACGTTGAACAGAATAGAGGTTAAACACCTTGTTTTAGAGGAGTGTCGCGATGGACTTAAGCAATGTTACAAACTGGGATAGCATTATTTTGCTAGGTATAGTGAATGAAAAGCTGCGCTTAGAGTGTGACAGCTTTGAAGAACTTGTAACTATGTATGAAATGGATGTGGAATCAGTAGTGGGTAAACTTGATGTGCTCGGCTACCAATATGACCCACTGACCAATCAATTCAAATCGTACGAACGTTAGTTTCGTTTCATTTCCCTGAATGTTAAGCCATCTTGATGCCGTCAAGGTGGCTTTTGCATTGCTGACGCGCTGTTGTGAAGAACGCCTGTAGATAGCGTTTATTTTTCTCTGAGTTTCGTGTCGCTGCAAACAGACAACGCCATAACCCTTCCCCAAAGGCATACTGGTAATCAGACCTTGCCGTGCAAACTCGGAAATCGCCCAGTTTGGTAATGCTGAGACCCCTAATCTTGCCGAGACCATCTGCACCAACATTAGCGTATTATCGGCTTGGAAGGGGTTCTTTGAGAAAGTTCTTGATGCTCAACCCTAACATCGGACAATGAATAAGGAATACGGACATGGCAACGACAACACTCATTCTTGGTTACATTCGTTAAATAAATGAGTCGTTAAAACGAAAAAAGCGAGGATAGTTGTCCTCGCTTTGCTATTTCTGTTTATCGCAGACTGCTAAAGAGACGCTCGACGTAATTACTGTGGTTGTTGAGTCGCAGTACAAGTTTGTTCCGATACTAACTCGTCAGCGATTAACTGACCGCGAGAGTTACGGATCTGAATTCGATACATCAAACCCATGTCGATTTGTTCACGTACTGCAGGAGTATGGCAGTAGGTGTAAATACTGGTATTTAGTACTTGGTTTAACGGTTTCGCGCCAAGTGCGCCGTCGTTATAAATCATCATCATTTCAATCACATTTTTGTTAGAAGAAATGCGCATGATCTTAAGAGGGCCGTATTCAAGTGGTAAGCCCACAGAAAGTACGCCCGCACGGTTCGATGCCATCAGTTCAAGTTGACGTTGCTTATCATCATTGGATGAACAGCCCGATAGTGCACCAAGTACTAGAAAGAGACACAGTAAGTTTTTCATAAGTTAGAATACTTTTTTGAACGGTTTTACGATGACGTTTTCGTAAACACCCGCGGTGATGTATGGGTCAGCATCTGCCCATGCTTGAGCATCTTCTAGCGAATCAAATTCTGCGATCACTGTTGAGCCAGTGAAGCCTGCTTCTCCTGGATTATCAGAGTCAATCGCTGGCATAGGACCTGCTGTCAGTAGGCGGCCTTCATCTTGAAGCAGTTGTAGGCGCTCAAGGTGTTGAGGGCGAACGCTCAAACGTTTTTCTAACGAATTTTCTACATCTTGAGAAAAGATGACGTACCACATAGCATGTTTCCTTAGTTAATGGGCTAAAGCCCTAATTTAACGCCTTTTTTATGTCACTCACAAGTCGACAATGGAAATTATGAGTGTATTCGAGCATTTAATGTATCGAGTTTCGTTCGTTGCTTCTGAATTGGACGTGGTTTGCCTTGGCTATCAATGGCGACATAGTTGAACGTTGCGTCACAGACCATAAAACGATCTTCGACGCCGTCAACTTTTACGGGTTTGACCCAAACCTCAAGATCGACGCTCATGGAGGTACGGCCAATTTTAGTACACACACCGTAACAACATACAACATCCCCAACGCTGACTGGCTTTTTAAACGTGATACTTGAAACAGAGACTGTAACCACGCGTCCTAAAGAAATTTCTTTTGCTAAAATTGCGCCAGCTAAATCAAGCTGAGACATGATCCAACCACCAAAGATATCGCCATTGGCGTTCGTGTCAGCCGGCATAGCGAGAGTTCGCAGCAACAGTTGACCAGTTGGAGAGTTAACTTCTTGACTCATGATGACATCCTACAATCTTTAACGGTGCTCATAGAAAGAGCAAAAACGTGCACCAATATTATTTGGAGCGACGAACAAAACAGCGACCCGTAGGTCGCTGTAAATAATCAAATTGACTGGATTATAGCAAAAATGTTTGTCTAATCATCAATTGACACATCGGAGGTGCTGTCTTTCTGTTCTTTTGGCATGTGTTTGTAGATATAGAAACCAGTTGCGATCATGTAAGCGAATGTAGCAATCAACAAACCGAATACTTTGAAGTTAACCCAAACATCGAGTGGCAATTCGAAAGCGACATAAACGTTCAGACCCGCACAGAAGGAGAAGAACCCCACCCACGCCCAGTTGATCTTGGTCCAGATTGCTTCTGGGAGCGTGATTTCTTTACCTAGCATTCCTTTGATCGCGGATTTTCCCATCGCATGACTCACTGCCAAGCCAATCGCAAATACAGCGTAGACAATGGTGACTTTCCACTTAATAAAGTTGTCATCGTGAAGGAAAATCGTCATGCCACCAAAGATCGCGACCATAGCAAAAGTGATCAACTGCATTTTTTCTACTTTTTTGTATAGCGCAAAAGTCAACACGATTTGAATCGCTGTTGCAATCATCAGCGCAGCTGTCGCTACGTAGATGTCGTACATCTTGTAGAGGACAAAAAAGACAATGAGTGGAATAAAGTCAATGACTTGCTTCATGTTACAATAACTACCTAGTTGCTGAGTTTATAACCAGTCTAACGTAATTTTAGTCAATGTGAATACATCCAGACAGCACGAGATGCGATTTACTTAATGATCACGCTCAGTAAGTCTCATCCCGCTTTTACTAGGCGACGTGTTGGTATTGCTCGATAACGTCAGAAACATCGTCTAAATACCCCGATGATATAAGTGCTTCTACCGTTGACTCCAGTTCTTCAAGTGACAGAGTGAAACAGCTTGATTTGCCAGTCGTCATAAGAAGGTATTGGTGATATCGCTCTTCAGTGAAATGGCCTACGCGGTCTAAAAGTAGCGCTTTAATTCCGTGATGAATCAAGCGGTAGTAAGTGTGGCGATGAAGCAGCATAGGAGCCTCCTTATTCAAACCTTTTACCGTAACTTAGTTCATAGCATTTTGTACGTTCACTTTGCCATTTTGTTCATACTGAAGGGGTATCAATAAAGAAAAGTGAGGTCGGTTTGCAACAGAGCAATCGTGACAAGTATTGAAGATACAAAAAAGCCACTCAGCTGAGCGGCTTATTTCACTGACATGCGTGATTATGCTTGTTGTTTTTGAAGTTCAGCTTGCGCTTCTTCCTCTTCCACAAGCGCATCAACAATCACCGCACACGCCGCATCACCGGTGATGTTTAGCGCGGTACGAATCATGTCGAAGATACGGTCAAGTGCAAACAGCAGTGGTAGACCTTCAATTGGAATACCTGCCGCGATCAAAACAGCAACAACGAGGAAAGAAGGGCCAGGTACACCAGCTTGACCTACGGCACCTAGCGTTGAAGTAACGATAATCGCGATGTAAGCGCCCATACTTAGGTCAATATTGAACAGTTGTGCAAAGAAGATAGCGACTAAACCGTAGTAGATTGCGTTACCAGACATGTTGATGGTCGCACCTAGCGGCAGAACGAAAGAAGCGGTTGAATTTTTAACCCCTAGCTCTTTTTCACACGTGTCCATAGTGACAGGCAGTGTCGCCATTGAAGATGCGGTTGATAGTGCGACTGCTTGTGGCTTCTTCATTGTAGAAATGAATTTCTTCGCTGAAGTCTTAGTAAAGACATGGACCATTGCAGGGTAGACGATAAAACCGAATACTAGGATCGCTGCAACGTAAACAACGAACAGTTTGAATACCACCATTAGGGCACCAAAACCGAAGGTACCAACGGCTTCGGCCATCAGGCCAAATACACCAATAGGTGCGATGATCATCACTTTATTGATCATCCAAACCATTGCGTCAACAATGCAGTTTACGCCGTTGATGATTGGGTCACGACGTTCTTTTGCTTGCTTAGAAATCGCAATACCAAAGAATAGGCAGAAGACCAAAATTTGCAGGATGTTTGCTTCGTTGAGGGATTGGAAAACGTTGGTTGGGATCATACCAGTGATGGTTGCCCAGAAAGTAGGTAGTTCACCTTTCGAAGCGTATTCTGTTGAGAACATGCCTTCTACGCCTGAAACGTCGATGCCCATGCCAGGTTTGAATACTTCACCCATGAATAGCGCAAGCGCCACTGCTAGGGCGGATGTCAGACCAAAGAAACCTAGGGTGACCAAGCCAACTTTGCCTGCAGACTGGCTATTGCCCAAACCAGCAGCACCTGAAATCAAAGCGACAGCAACCAATGGGATTACTAACATTTTGATTAGATTTATAAAAATGGTACCTAGTGGCGCAAACACAGTCGCACTTTGCCCCATGAAGGCACCAACGGCAGTACCAACGATCATCGCAATGACGACTTGCATGCCGATGTTGTTTAGTAAACTCTTTTCTTTTAACACTTCCATAACCTCTGTGCTAGTAACATTTAGAATCCTAAGATTAACCACTAATTTATATTCGTATGGCGGATGATTATCTCGCTTGTTCTTTTACACTTATCATTCACAAATGGCAATACAAGTTCAGTACAAACTTAGCGATTCATCGGAACTTTCTTGATTAATGGTTGTTTTTTTAATCAAAAGCAAACGTTTGCTATGGCTTTTGATCGTTATTTGATTGGCGGAGTCTGTGATTCTGGAGCTGAACCTGACTCGGAAATGTTGCGAGAATGTTTTTTTGATCGATGCTAAAACAATGGTTTTTTTTATGGAAACTCGAATTTTTAGGTATGCGTTATACTAGCAATAGTTTGTGACTTGGTAGGAACGCATTGATCAATCAATGACGCTTCTGACAATAGAACTATCATCCAATAGGAGTCGATATGCCTCTGTTTGAAAACAAAGTCGCCTTAGTTTTGGCTGGCGCACATGGTATTGGCAAAGCGTGCAGTTTACTTTTGGCCTCTCAGGGGGCGATAGTCTATGTTGCTGATTGGGATGTGGAACAAGCAAAAGTGACTGCTGATGAATGCAATACCAACAGCGGGAATGCTAAGGCGAAAGAGATGTTCTTTAACGCCTTTGATAATGAGTCGTATGAGCCTTTGATTGACTCTATTTTGCAAGAGCATGGCAGGGTAGATGTGTTGGTGAACAACTTTGGTGGTGTTGACCTAAAACTCGATCGAGATCTTGCGCATACGGATGTTGAGGATTGGGAGAAGAGCATGTTGGTCAATATCAACAGTGTATTTATTCCAGCCAAAGCCGTTATTCCTGCCATGGTAAAAAATGGCGGTGGTAGTATCGTTAACATTTCATCGCTTTCCTCTTTGAGTGCAGAGATGTCGAGTATTTCCTATGGAACTGCCAAAAATGCCATTAATCATATGACACGACAAATAGCGATCCAATACGCCAGTTATGGGATACGCTGCAACGCCGTTTTACCGGGTATGATCGCAACGGATGCGGTGAAGAAAAACTTGAATCAAGAGTTTATCGACAACTTTTTATCGACCCAGCCTATAAAACGAATGGGAGAGCCTAAAGATATTGCTCATGCGGTTAGTTTTTTAGCGAGTGATCTTGCGAGCTTTATTACTGGGGTGTGTTTACCTGTCACTGGCGGCATGAACATCGCCACGGCACGCTACTATTTTGATGCCGATAAAGTGACGTTTTAAGGTAAAGGCAATAGCGGATCGAAACATGGGCGAGCCTGGTATCCGGTTTGAATGGAAGGAAGAGCAATGTGCCGCTCAATCAGAGAGAGCGGCAACGTAGATTGGGGATTATTGTTGCGTAGCAGTTTTCATTGATGATATGAACTCACCTAATTTATCAAGCATCAGTTGCGGTTGATTGAGGTACGTTTCGATGATCTTAACCACCGCTGAGCCAGATATCACTCCTGCCGCACCAGATTCCAATGCCGCTTTCACCTGAGATGGCTCAGAAATACCAAAGCCAAGTAGCGACGGTGGCGCGTCAAATTGATTGAGCCTATCTAGCATATGGCTAACAGGCATATTTGCTTTGGTCTCAGCTCCTGTTACCCCAGCGCGTGACAGTAGGTAGGTGTAACCACCGCCTAGTTCAGAAACTTGTTTTAGGGTGTCATCACTTGCCGTTGGCGGTGCGATGAAGATTGGGTGAATGCCAAACTTCTCAGCTGCAGAGACAAATTCAGCACTTTCGTTGGTTGGTACGTCTGCAATCAAAACAGAATCAATGCCCGCTTTAGCGCAGCGCTCATAAAAGTTTTCGATACCGCGTGAGTAGACAAGGTTTGCGTACATCAGAAGACCGATAGGTAGCTCTGGATACTTCGCACGGATCTGACTAATTTTCTCAAAACAGATATCGGGTGTCGCTCCTGACTCTAACGCACGAATGTTCGCACCTTGAATGGTTGGACCATCGGCAAGTGGATCAGAAAATGGAATACCAAGCTCAAGGGCATCAGCACCTGACTCAACCAAAGTTTCCATGATTTGGTAAGATTGTTCGGCGTTCGGATCGCAAACCGTCACGAACGGTACAAATGCGCCTTGTTTTTTTTCGTTTAGACGCGCAAACATCTTCTCATAACGGCTCATTAGAACACTCCTTTTTCTTCTAGGATATCGTGTACGGTGAAGATGTCTTTATCACCACGACCTGATAGGTTAACGACCAAAAGCTGCTCTTTTTCTGGGTTTTGACGAGCCATACGCAGTGCATGCGCTAAGGCGTGAGCTGACTCAAGTGCCGGGATGATACCTTCGCTGCGAGCAAGCTCTTGAAAGGCTTCTAACGCTTCATCATCGGTGACGTTGTCGTACTCCGCACGACCAATCGCGTTTAGATGCGCGTGCTGTGGGCCAACCGAAGGGAAATCTAGGCCAGCAGACACAGAGTAAGACTCTTCCACCTGACCATTTGGATCTTGCATCAGTGGTGCTTTCATACCAAAGAAGATGCCCGTTTTGCCGTGTTTAAGCGGTGCGCCGTGTTGATCTGTATCAATGCCTTTACCTGCTGGTTCAACACCAATAAGGCGAACGCTTTCTTCTTCAATGAAATCAGCAAACATACCGATAGCGTTTGAGCCACCACCCACACAGGCGATCACCGCATCTGGAAGGCGACCTTCGCGAGCCAAAATTTGGTTTTTGGTCTCTTCGCCGATCATGCGTTGGAAATCACGAACGATAGTCGGGAATGGATGAGGGCCTGCGGCTGTGCCAAGAAGGTAGTGCGCGTCTTCATACGTTGCAGACCAGTCGCGTAGCGCTTCGTTACACGCGTCTTTTAGCGTTGCAGAACCCGAATGGACAGGGATGACCTCTGCGCCCATGAGTTTCATACGGAACACGTTCGGGCTTTGACGCTCAACGTCTTTTGCACCCATGTAAACACGGCACTTAAGCCCAAGCAGTGCGCACGCGAGAGCGGTTGCTACGCCGTGCTGACCTGCGCCAGTCTCTGCGATGATTTCGTTTTTACCCATGCGTTTTGCAAGCAGCGCTTGACCCAACACTTGGTTAGTCTTGTGCGCGCCACCGTGAAGCAGGTCTTCACGCTTTAGGTATAGTTTGGTTTTCGTACCTTTGGTTAGGTTACGCGTAAGAGTTAGTGCCGTTGGGCGGCCTGCGTATTCTTGAAGAAGCATCATGAATTCACTGCGAAACTCAGGGTCTTCTTGCGCGTCGATAAACGCTTGCTCTAGTTGATCCAGTGCTGGCACTAGAATTTGCGGAACGTACTGGCCGCCGTATTCGCCAAAGTAGGCATTCAGTTTTGCCATCGTGATCTTCCTTCTCGTATTTTTTTGCTGCGAATCGCTTTATTGCTTTCATTATTTAGCTACAAATAGCTTTAATAGTCGCGAATGGCATTAAACGCAGCCAGCAACTTTTGTGAATCTTTTCTGCCCGGTGTGCTTTCGACACCAGAGTTTAAATCTAATCCCAAGCAACCCAATTTTGCTGCTTGTTGTGCATTTTCAGGAGATAGGCCGCCAGCCAACATGATCTGACCTGGGTCGCCAATCAATGACCAATCGAACACTTGCCCCGTTCCACCTGTTTGATTACCAATTTGTGCATCTAATAGGTGACGATCAATGTTTTCACCAAGTAGTATGGGTTGGGCGTCAGCCACACCGTAGGCTTTCCAAACCTCTGTGCTAGAAGGCAACTCAGCTCTCAACTGGTTTACATAGTTTTGGTCTTCTTCGCCATGTAACTGAACCGCCTTTAAACCTAATGACGTCACGATAGATGCAACAAAATCGATATCGTGATTTTGGAATACACCCACATAATGAAGTGGAGCACCACTCATAGTGAGGCGAGCTTTTTCTAGGTCAACGGCACGTTTCGATTTCTCAACAAAAATCAGACCACCAAAGACCGCGCCAGCTTGATAAACTTTGGCTGAGTCATCTGGATGAGTAAGACCACACACCTTGTTTTCACCTAGTGTGATTTTACGCACCGCAAGCTCCAAGTTGTCTTCCGCCATTAGTGAGCTACCAATCAAGAAGCCATCCGCGTATTGTGCTAAATCACGAATTTGTTGGTGTGTGTAAATACCAGACTCTGAAATTATCGTCGCATTTGGCGCAAGTTTGCGAATGGTTGGTGCGAGCGCTTTCGTGCGGTTTAAATCGGTGCTTAAGTCACGTAGGTTCCGGTTATTAATGCCAATAACGCGAGCGCCTAGCTCAACCGCGCGGTGGAGTTCTTCTTCGTTACTAACTTCGGTTAGAATCCCCATATTTAGGCTGTGCGCGGCTTCTTCTAGCGCTTTGTATTCTGCGTCATTTAGAACAGACAGCATCAGTAGTACCGCATCGGCACCGTAATGACGGGCGAGATAAACTTGATACGTGTCCACCATAAAGTCTTTACACAGAACAGGCTGTTTTACTTGATTGCGAACACGCGGAAGAAAGTCGAAGTTACCTTGGAAGTATTTTTCGTCAGTAAGGACTGAAATCGCGTCAGCGTGGTGGTTATAAACCGATGCGATGTAATCCAAATCGAAGTCGTCACGGATCAAGCCTTTTGACGGTGAGGCTTTTTTGCATTCGGTGATGAAAACGGTTTTGTTGCCGCTCAAAGCATTATAAAAACTGCGGTCAGAAGGCATCAAATCTGATTGAAAAGTGCTGAGATGCTGCGATGCTTTGCGTTCCGCTACCCATCGGTATTTATCACGAACGATCTTAGCGAGAACTTCTGCCATTTCTGCTTCTTTCTTAGAAACGTGTTCCGACAAGTTACCAGGTTGCTCCGTGTTAAAGTCAGTCATCTTCATCAATTCCTTAAGCGTGAGCGGCAAGTTGCTGTACCAATTGGTAAGCCTTACCTGAATTCATAGCTTCAATGGCTTGTTGCGTGTTGGCTTCCAAATCTTCGTGACCGAATAGACGCATTAGTAGAGCCACATTGACGGCTACCGCACCTAGTTGAGCGTCCGTACCTTTGCCGGTCAGAATGTTGGTAATGATCGCTTTGTTTTCTTCTGGATCGCCACCTTTAATCGCTTCTAATGGATGAGCGTCTAGGCCAAAATCTTCTGGTGTTAGCGTATATTCGATAATCTCATCGTCTTTGATTTCAGCGACAGTGGTTGAGCCGTGAATCGCCACTTCATCTAAGCCGCTGCCATGGACAACCGCTGCGCGTTTCATGCCCATTTGTAGCATGGTTTCAGCAATAGGGCGAACCAGTTCTTCACGGTAAACGCCCATCAATTCGATGTTTGGACGAGCGGGGTTTATCAGTGGACCAAGAATGTTAAAGATGGTGCGGGTTTTCATGGTTTGACGCACTGGCATCGCGTGACGTACACCACCGTGGTATTGAGGGGCGAATAGGAAAGCCACACCGATATCATCGACCGCTTTGCGTGTATCTTCGGCGGTCATCATGAGATTGATACCAAACGAGTCGAGAAGGTCAGAAGAGCCTGATTTGCTGGAGACGCTGCGGTTGCCGTGTTTGGCAACTTTTAGACCACAAGCTGCTGCGACGAAGGCAGCGGTTGTTGAAATGTTGATGGTGTTGTGACCGTCACCGCCCGTACCCACGATGTCAGCGAAATCGTAATCTGGGCGAGGGAATGCGCTGGCGTTCGCTAAAAGTGCTTTTGCCGCTCCTGCGATTTCATCCGGTGTTTCGCCTTTGATCTTTAGCGCAGTCAGTGCTGATGCCATTAAGATTGGGTCTAGCTCGCCACGAATGATGATGTTAAACAACTGTTGGCTTTCTTCCTGAGTCAGTGACGCTTGTTGGTATAATTTGGTCATAATAGGGTTGATAATTGCTTCCATAAATTTCTCTCCTAAATTTCTTATGCGCCAAGCGCTTTTTAATCAGTGTGGGGCTGAGTTGGAATTTTATCGTTGAGTGCCCATTCAATGGCATTGGCTAGCAGTGTTGCTCCGTAGATCGTCATAATCGATTCCGGGTGGAACTGGAATCCGCAAACTTTATCTTCCTCTTGAACGACAGACATTACCAAATTATTCACTTCTGCTGTGATGGTTAGGCTCTCAGGAACCTGAGTTGCAACCAGCGAGTGGTAACGTGCAATCGCCAGTGGTGATGGTAGGTTTTGGTAAATCGCATGGTTTTGGTGCGCCATCATAGAGACCTTACCGTGAATGATTTCGCCTGCGCCAGCAACGATGCCGCCGTACGCTTCAACAATCGCTTGGTGACCAAGACAAATTCCGATCATCGGAACTTTGCCCTTTATGCGCTGGATAAGCTCTGGCATTGAACCGGCTTCTGACGGTGCACCAGGACCTGGCGATAACAGAACCACAGGGTTTTCAAGCTCGCTCACTGCTTGTTCGATGGTTTCTGCGGGGATGATGTTTCGGTAAATTTTGACTGAGTGACCTAGCGAGCGGAACTGATCTACAAGGTTGTAGGTGAACGAGTCAAAGTTATCGATAAATACGATGTCAGCCATGTCCGCTACTCCTTATATGCTGATGGCTGATGAGCCGATTGAATAGCAGAGATGACCGCTTGTGCTTTGCCACGTGTTTCATCCGCTTCTGCCTGAGGATCAGAATCGAACACCACACCTGCACCCGCTTGAACTTGAGCAATGCCGTTTTCCACGTACGCGGAGCGGATCACGATACAAGTATCTAAGGTGCCTTCACCGGTTAGGTAACCCACCGCACCGCCATAACTGCCGCGACGAGCACCTTCTACATCACGAATCAATTGCATTGCGCGAATTTTCGGTGCACCTGTTAGGGTTCCCATGTTCATACATGCTTGGTACGCGTGCAGTGCGTCTAGGTCTTCACGTAGTTGGCCAACCACGCGTGAGACTAAGTGCATCACATGGCTGTAGCGGTCCACTTTAAGTAGGTCTGCCACGTGGCGAGTGCCTGCTTGTGCGATGCGTGCAACGTCGTTGCGCGCGAGATCAACCAGCATCATGTGTTCTGCGTTTTCTTTCATGTCAGTACGCAGTTCAAGTTCGATGCGGCTATCTAGGTCGAAATCGATTTCACCATTCGCCCGTTTTCCACGCCGACGAGTGCCAGCAATTGGATAGATTTCAACTTGGTTGGTGTAGGTTTCGTACTTAAGTGCACTTTCTGGTGATGCTCCAAACAAAGTGAATAACTCATCTTGCATGTAGAACATGTAAGGGCTTGGGTTGCTTTGCTTAAGCTCTTTGTATGCTGCTAGTGGAGAAGGGCAAGGCAGAGTGAATCGACGCGAAGGTACGACTTGGAAAACATCACCTTTCACCACGTACTCTTTTAGGTCACGTACGATTTGACAGAAGTCTAGATCCGCAATATTAGGCTGAGCTTGAACATTCTCAAGTTGCGTCGCACTTGGTAGCAGTTTCGGAGCAATGCATAGCGTACTGATTTCTTCAATCCTCGCTTCGAGTGCTGATTTTTGAGAATTGTCCACAAACAAGGTTGCTTGTAAGTGACAAGATTCCGTTTGATGGTCAACGACTAACAGAGTTTCAGCAACGTAGAAAACGTAATCTGGGCATTGGTTTGTTGCTTCTGCATGACCAAGTGGTTCGAAGTTGGCGACTAAGTCGTAGGCAAACAAACCGCCAAGGAAAATCGCGTTTTTGTCTTGTTCAGAGATATCGAAGCTGTGTTGCACCAAACGAAGTGCATCGAATGACGACGCTTCACGAAGGCGAGAGTCTTCATCAAGCGTGTCACACGGTTGAGTGAATTTGAGGGTTAGTATCTTGCCATCGAATTCACTGGTCACGTCACCACGCACGTTGTGGCTTAGATGCGTAAGTAGGTTTTTGCCGTTACCTGTCAGGGCTTGCATGTTCACTGTGTGACCGTAGCAAACGATGCGCACTGCTGAGTCGACAATCAAAAGCGATTTAAGATCCTGCTTTGAGTCAATTTCAGCTGATTCCAGCAATAAGCTGTCCGTTTTGTTCTCGCATAAGGTGTGGAACAAGCGAGTCGGATCTTGAGTATAAGGGACGGAAGCCGATAGTACATTAAGCTGTCCAAGCTTTTGAATTTCAATGGTCTTATTCACAAGACCTCCTTATAACTGTTTACATCATCCTTTAACACATACTCACATAAAGCTGACTGACACCCAATCAAATCTTGTGCGGATTGAAAGGATAAAGTGACGAATGTGAGATAGACGACAAAATAAAAAAGCCCGCTGAAGTAGCGGGCTTTGTGACATGCGTTTTTCTACACTAGAAGTACACGTTGGCCCACCAAGAACTTGTCCAAGTGCGCCACCAAGCAAGATCAGTCGGATTCATCTGATTAGGATGTTCCAAAACTTTCGCTTTCTGCTTGTGGTTAAATTCTTGTAACATAGTGAGCCTTACATTAGGTACTTAGTATTTTCGTACTAGTTAACTAGTGCACGGTTGGAAAGTCAACCCCAAAACAGGATTAAAACGACAAAAAAAGATGAGAATTGATTTACATAGCCACACTACTGCATCCGATGGTCGATTTGAACCGCAAGATCTGGTGGATAGGGCCCTGAGTTTTGATATCGAGGTTTTGGCGATCACGGATCATGATACGGTTGATGGCTTAGCTCCGGCCAAGCAATACGTTGAAGATAACCACCTCCCGATCACCATTATTAATGGTATCGAGATTTCGACCGTTTGGCAGAACAAAGATATCCATATCGTTGGTTTGAATATTGATCCTGAAAACGCGGCTTTGAATGCTCTTATCCAGCAGCAGAAACAGCATCGCGTTAGCCGTTCACAATTGATCGCAGATCGTTTACAAAAAGCTACGCGTGAAGGGGTGCTAGAAGAAGTTCAGCAAATTGCAGGAGATGCGCCAATCACACGTGCGCACTTTGCTAAGTGGCTGGTTGAGAATGGTTACGCCAAAAATATGCAAATGGTGTTTAAAAAATTTCTAACGCGTAATAACCCGGGGTATGTTCCACCAAATTGGTGTTCGATGAAAGACGCCGTTGATGCGATTCATGCTGCTGGGGGACAAGCCGTGCTCGCTCATCCTGGGCGTTATCAGCTAACGGCTAAATGGGTGAAACGAGTGTTAACTGCGTTTGTTGAAGCGGGCGGCGATGCGATGGAAGTGGCGCAACCTCAACAAGCGCAACAAGAAAGGCGCAACTTGGCTGATTATGCTATACAATACAAACTATTAGCTTCTCAAGGCAGCGACTTTCACTATCCGTCACCGTGGATGGAATTGGGAAGAAACCTCTGGTTACCCGCGGGCGTAGAACCAGTTTGGAAAGATTGGGGAATTGACCCTTCGTTCGATGTCAACCAAGACGACGAAGTCGAGACTCCATAATATAGAGCCGAGAGGCTCGATAATGAGGAATTACAATGAGCCAGTTTTTTTACGTTCATCCAGAAAACCCACAGGCTCGCTTGATCAATCAAGCAGTAGCAATCATTCGTAGCGGCGGTGTGGTCGTTTACCCAACGGATTCGGGTTACGCGTTAGGCTGTCAATTGGAGAACAAACAGGCGTTAGAACGTATCTGTCAAATCCGTCGATTAGATGACAAGCACAATTTTACTTTACTGTGCCGTGATTTGTCGGAAATTTCTCTGTATGCACGTGTCGACAACTCTGCATTCCGACTACTAAAAAATAATACGCCAGGGCCTTACACCTTTATCTTCAAAGGTACAAAAGAAGTACCGCGTCGTTTGATGAATGCAAAACGTAAGACGATCGGTATTCGTGTTCCAGATAACCGAATTGCATTGGACCTGCTTGAAGCCTTAGGTGAGCCAATGATGTCGACATCGCTAATCCTTCCTGGTAGCGATGTGACAGAGTCGGATCCAGAAGAGATCCGCGATAAACTTGAGCATGCCGTAGACGTTATTCTCAATGGTGGTTACCTTGGCGAGCAGCCGACTACCGTTATCGATTTCAGTGATGATGAACCAGTGGTAGTTCGTGTTGGCTCTGGTGATCCAGCGGCGTTTGAATAAAGTCGAAATGCCCATCAATAGCAAAGGAGGCCACGGAGCCTCCTTTTTGTTTTTTGCTTTTAGGGCGATTGGTTAGCTTAAGATGCATGCTCCGCACTAAATGAGCTTTGCTACGCAACTATTCATGTTATGAGTGATTGGCGAGCATTATAAAGAAAACGATTAACGTATTATGATGCTTTATACGAGGAAAGGAGGGCGAGATTTGAGACGATTTTGTTTACTTTAAATTGGAGAATCTCGTATAATGACCGACCGAAAAAATCCCACTAACGTGGGTATATTGCATAGTGAAGGCCAATTTTGGTCTCGACGTCTGTGAAGACGACACATAGGTAGATAAATGAGCGAAAAGTTACAAAAAGTATTAGCACGTGCAGGCCACGGTTCTCGTCGTGAGATTGAATCGTTGATCAAATCTGGCCGCGTTAGCGTGAACGGCATGGTAGCTAAACTTGGTGAAAGACTAGAGGATGAGAACAGCGTAGTTCGTATCGATGGTCACGTTGTGTCTGCGAAGGCGCAAGAAGAAGTGATCTGTCGCGTATTGGCATACTACAAGCCAGAAGGTGAACTATGTACTCGTCACGACCCTGAAGGTCGTCGCACAGTTTTCGATCGTCTGCCAAAAATTCGTGGCTCTCGTTGGATCTCTGTAGGTCGTCTTGATGCAAACACATCAGGCCTGCTGCTGTTCACGACAGATGGTGAGTTGGCAAACCGCCTAATGCACCCAAGCCGTCAGGTTGAGCGTGAATACCTTGTTCGTGTTTTCGGCGAAGTGACAGAACAGAAAGTAAAAAATCTTGTTCGAGGCGTTGAGCTAGAAGACGGTATGGCTCGATTCGAAGATGTTGTATATGCGGGTGGTGAAGGTATGAACCACACGTTTTATGTCGCTATCAATGAAGGTCGTAACCGTGAAGTTCGTCGTCTATGGGAATCGCAAGATACGACAGTAAGCCGCCTTAAGCGTGTACGTTACGGTGATATTTATCTGGATAAGAAACTGCCTCGCGGTGGTTGGATGGAACTTGATCTTAAAGAAGTTAACTACCTACGTGAATTGGTAGAACTCCGTCCAGAGAAAGAAACGATGATTGATCTTGACAAAGACAACACATCACGCAAGCGCGAACGTGCGCGTAGCCAGAAAATTCGTCGTGCGGTTAAGCGTCACGAAGAGCGCGTTAATACACCTAAAGGTCGCAGCAACAACCCTTCTCGTCGTAAGCCGAAGAAGAACGCAGGTGACCAAGGCGCACGTAATAAACATCGTTAATCGATAGCAAAAAATCAGAAAGGCTTGCCCCATTGGCAAGCCTTTTTCTTAGCTGTCGTTCAGAGCTCTCGGGTTATCGTGTTTTCCATCACGCGTAACTTACAGACATAAAAAAAACACCAGCGCGAGGCTGGTATTTTTAATTATGATGAGGAAAACGTTAGTCACGTTTCCAAAGCATATGGCAGAACTTATGTTCTGGGTCTCGACTGATTAGCATACGAGCAAAAACGTCATCAAGTACGTCATTTTCCTCGTTTACTAGGCCGATTCGAACTTCTGCATACACTTCTTTGTCGACTTCGAAGCCAACATGTTCAACCCAGTCATCACCAGTTTCAACAAGTTCTGCGGCACCGCGATCATCAAATTGAGCAGTAAACAGAATGACATCAGCAGGCTCAAGATTGTCTGGAGCCATCTCAAGGAAGATGTCGTACGCAGCGTCGATAACGTCGTCGTAAGAAATCAATTCTGACATGCTTATGCTCGGCTCATGTATTTACGTTCAGCCGTGTTGATAATCACACGGTCACCTGTCGCGATGTATTCTGGAACTTGGATAACAAGGCCAGATGCAAAACGAGCTGGTTTACTACGCGCAGATGCAGAGGCACCTTTGATTGACGGGTCAGTTTCTTCAATCACTAGCTCAACAGAAGATGGCAGTTCGATACCAACAGCAGAGCCGTTGATTAAGATAAGGTGAATACCTTGAGTATCTTCATTGATGAACAGAAGCTCATCTTCAATTTCGTTGTGCTTGAATGTGTATTGTGAGTAGTCTTCGTTATCCATGAAGATGTGCTCATCGCCGTCTGCGTATGAGTACACAACTGCACGTTTGTTCATTTCTACCGTTTCAACCACATCATCAGACTTGTAACGCTCTTCTACGCGAGCACCAGTGTTTAGATCTGTACAACGCATTTTGTAGATTTTAGCGCCGCCACGACCACCAGGAGTCGTTACTTCGATGTCTTTAACTAGAAGAGTTTTACCATTAGACTCGATTGCGAAGCCTTTTTTGATTTCACTTGCCTTTGGCATTGTATTTTCCTATTTACACTTATTAAGCAAAACTTTGTGATTATAGCGCCAAGTTGCTTTTCTGGCATCAAAATTCATCGTTGTTGTTTTGTCATGATAAAACACCTTAATAGGCTTGAATCGAAACCATGGCTGATGGATTATATTGACCATTGTCCGCTTAAATTTAGAGCTGCGTTTCTATCAATGTCTCTCCTTGTAATCGACCCAACACAACCTTTTCAACCTGAATTTGAACCGTTGATCCGAGATGTCCTGATGTGCCTTAAAGGTGGCTTAGGGGCTAACCTTCATAGCGTTTACATCTATGGCAGTGTGGCGCGAAAAAGCGCCATCGTAGGAAAGTCGAACCTTGATATGGTGCTGGTCACGAAGTCGACATTTGAAAGCAATCGCGCCACGTTATTAAATACCATCAAATGGCGTGCACAACAGGGACACCCTCAAGTGAAAGGGGTGTCGATTCGTACTGCTTTGGTGAATGAAGTTGCTAACCTTGACAGTATCTTTACTTGGGGCTTTATGCTGAAACATTGTTGCGTGTGTGTGTACGGTGATGACTTGGCGGACTGCTTTGGTGACTATGTCCCTAGTTGGGAGATCGCTAAGCACTGGAATATGGATGTAGAAGATTGGTTATCGGTATACCGAATCAAGATCGTTCAAGCACCAAGCATAGAAGAGCTAGTCAGTACCCAAATCGTGATTGCGAAGAAGCTGCTCAGAGCTTCTTATTCTCTGGTGATGTACCGTGACAAACGTTGGTTTGATGACCCAATGGAGTGCGGTGAAGTGTTTTTGAAATACCACCCAGAAAAACAACTCGAGATAGATCGTCTCGGCATTTTGCTTTCCGGACGCGCAATCCCAAAGCGCTCGGTGATTGGTTTGCTAGATAGCTTCGGTAACTGGTTAGTGCAGCAGTATCAGAAAACGGAATTTCGCATTGGTTAGCCGACAAGTTATTTGAGCCGCTTCTCTACTTTTATCAGCAAGAAGGTAAACTAGAACAATCCCATCTGAGGCGCTGATAACTGTTCAAAATCAGTACCAATGAACGGCAAAATCGCATCCGCCACAGGTTTCAACTGTTTATCTATGTAGTGTTGGTAATCGAGTGGGCTTCGGCAGTATTCATACGGCTCTGGTCCATTGACCGTAATGACATATTCGACTCTCCCCCGGTTTTGATACTGCAAAGGTCGACCTAGCTTGGCATTGATCTCATCTGCCAAGCGTGCGGCTCGGACTTGAGGGGGGATATTCTTTTGGTACTCATGCAGTTTGCGACGAAGCCGCTTTTGATACACCAACTGCGCGTTGAATTCGCCATTACTGGTTTTCTCGACCATTGTACGTACATAGTCACTGGGATCTTCGCCATGGAAGATCATTTTATATAAGGTGTTTTGGAAATTCTGTGCTAGTGGTGTCCAGTCGGTACGTGCACTTTCAAGACCCTTAAAGACGATACGCTCTTGTTCACCTTCACCAATTAATCCAGCATAGCGTTTTTTCGAACCGGTTTCGGCCCCTCGAATAGTAGGCATCAAGAATTTTCGATAATGGGTTTCGTATTCGATTTCGAGAATCGAGTTGAGATTGTATTCGCGGCGCAGGTATTCGTTCCACCAATGGTTGATGTGCTCGACCAGCTCATTGCCGATTTTGTCGGCTTCGGCCTGGCTGTAGGTGCCATTAAGAGAGACAAAAGTCGAGTCTGTATCACCATAGATAACTTGGTAACCTTGTGCTTCAATTAGCACTTTGGTTTGCTTCATGATCTCATGTCCGCGCATGGTGATACTGGAAGCCAATCGAGTATCAAAAAAGCGACAACCAGAAGACCCTAACACGCCATAGAACGAGTTCATGATGATTTTTATGGCTTGTGAGAAGGCTTTTTCATTGTTCTTTTTTGCTACATCACGTGCCGCCCAGAGATTTTCGATCATCTTGGGTAAGAAGTGTTTAGTTCGATGAAACTGACCGCCTCGAAAGCCGGGAACAGATTGATTATCGAGCTTGCCAATTTCTTGTTGTAAGCCTTCAATTAACCCCAGAGGGTCGATTAAAAAAGAGCGGATAATCGAAGGGTATAGGCTCTTAAAGTCCAACACTAATACTGAGTCGTACAGATTTGGGATGGAGTCCATCACGTAACCACCAGGGCTGGCAATCCAGTTTTCTGGATGCAAGTTTGGTGCGACGTAACCTGCACGATGGATCTGTGGTAGATACAGGTTGGTAAATGCTGCCACAGAGCCCCCGACGCGATCCATTTCCACCCCCGTCAGTCGTGAGCGTTCAATCGCAAAGTCAAGTAGGTGAGTGTGGGCGAAGATTTTGTTAACCAATACACAATCTTGTAGGTTGTACTTGGCAAGAGAAGGCTTATCGCAGCGGTACATGCGATTGATTTCGTCCATGCGGTCATGGACGTTGTGGATTTCTTTTCCTTCTCCTAATAGCTCTTGAGAAACCGACTCTAATGACCAAGACCGAAAGTGATAGGTTGCTGTCTTTAAAGTATCGATGCCGTCGAGAACGACACGCCCGGGAATAGAAATGAAACCTTGTTGGTTTTGCGCTGAGCTACGGAAAAAGCTTGCTTGATCGGCTCGGCCTAATACCAATTTCATACTGTGCCATTCGGCGCGCCTATGCAGTAAGCGAAAGTCAAAGTCGATCACGTTCCAACCTACAATCACATCTGGGTCGAACTGTTTGAACCAAGAAATTAATGTTTCGAGTAACGCTTTTTCATCTTTTACCCACTGAATTGGTGTGTCAGCGGGTTCCGGTTCGCCAATCATGATCACGCGCGAGTCAATTGGACTGTCTAAACCAATCGAGTACAGAATGCCTTTTTCTGAGCATTCTAGATCGAGAGAGACCACATGCAGGTTCGGTTCGTACTCGCCACTGCGGCATTTGGCATTTTGAATGCGTTGAAAGCCATTGAGCGATCGTTGGTTACCTGTAAATTCGATACTTCCTTTGATGAAGCGCTCCATCAAGTATCGGTCTGCTAAGCGCACATCACCTTCAAAATGCACAATATCATTTTGGTTAAGTAAGTCTTGCAGCGCAAAGGCGTCTTTACTGGTCGGGGTATAACAAGCGGCAAGCGGTGTGAGTTCAAAGTTTTTGAGCGCTAGCGGGCGAACTTCAGCCATGATTGAGTTTGCCAGTGCGAGTCTTTTGGTGTGCTCGATGTGTTCTTGTGCGACAAAGAAAACCGGTTTTTCTCCTTGAATCAGTAGTTGAGTCGGCCCACTCTCCGTTGAAAGCCACAGTTCAATCTGAGTTTGGCCTTTGATGTCTCGAGCTTGTCGAGTGAGGAGGAACCCTTGTTGGATGTTCAAAGAGAGAAACCTTATAAATCGCAGCGGGCGTCTATTTTACCACTATGTACAGTAAAGGGCATCGGTAATGCGCGTGTACCTCGGCTTAAGCTAAACTTTAGTACCATTAGGATTTTGTTGTTTTTATTGTGCTCATGAAGTAGCCATTTAAACCGAGGATTGTGTTTTGCTGGGCAATCTGAAGCTTAGTTTCTTGATTTATAGCCGTTTATGTTGTTAATTAAGGCGATAATTAAAGTTGGTTCTGCATACCGCTCCTTCAGGTAATTGAGTGGTCTATGAATAAGTTCTTGCTAAAGTTTGCGTTTCAGCACATATTCAGAGAAAGCAATTTTTTGTCTAATACGTTAGTATATAGATACTCATACTGATATCCACATTTAACCATTGTTATGTGGGTGCAGAGCCAATACAAGTGTGGAGATACAAGTTTGATTAATGTTTTCCTTGTAGATGATCACGAGCTGGTTCGCACAGGGATACGACGTATTATTGAAGACGTCCGTGGAATGAACGTAGCAGGAGAAGCTGACAGCGGTGAAGAAGCAGTAAAATGGTGTCGAAGCAATCATGCCGATGTCGTTTTGATGGATATGAACATGCCAGGCATTGGCGGTTTAGAAGCCACAAAGAAAGTTCTTCGCGTGAATCCTGATGTAAAAATCATCGTTTTAACTGTTCATACGGAAAATCCGTTTCCAACGAAAGTGATGCAGGCAGGGGCTTCTGGTTATCTTACCAAAGGTGCAGGTCCTGACGAAATGGTGAATGCAATTCGTGTGGTTAATAGTGGGCAGCGTTACATCTCCCCAGAGATTGCGCAGCAGATGGCGCTGAGTCAATTCTCACCAGCCTCAGAAAACCCATTTAAAGACCTTTCTGAACGTGAACTGCAGATCATGATGATGATCACCAAAGGCCAGAAAGTAACGGATATTTCTGAACAACTGAATTTAAGTCCAAAAACAGTTAACAGTTACCGCTACCGCCTGTTTAGTAAGTTGGACATTAATGGCGATGTTGAGTTAACACACTTAGCGATTCGCCACGGAATGTTGGACGCCGAGACTCTTTAGTGTGAATCTTTCTTTCGATTCGGCTTCCTTTCTCAAAACAGTAACTCATCAGCCCGGCGTTTATCGAATGTATAACGCCGAGGCGGTGGTTATTTATGTTGGCAAAGCCAAAGATCTTCAAAAGCGCCTCTCGAGCTACTTCCGCAAAAAAGTGGACAGTGAGAAAACGCGCGCCCTCGTCAGTAATATTGCTAAAATTGATGTCACGGTGACCCACACCGAAACGGAAGCGCTCATTTTAGAGCACAACTACATTAAGCAATATCTCCCCAAATACAACGTACTTTTACGTGACGACAAATCCTATCCATATATTTTTATTAGTGGTCATAAACATCCGCGATTGTCTATGCATCGTGGGGCAAAAAAGCGTAAAGGGGAATATTTTGGACCGTATCCAGACTCGGGCGCAGTGCGTGAAACGTTACACCTTTTGCAAAAGATTTTTCCGGTCCGTCAGTGTGAGGATACGGTGTATTCAAATCGAACTCGACCATGTTTGATGTATCAAATTGGCCGTTGTTCCGGACCGTGTGTCAGCACCATTATTTCGGATCAAGAGTATGCCGAGGTGGTGGGTTTTGTTCGTTTGTTTCTGCAAGGAAAAGATAAGCAAGTTCTCGAACAACTGATTAAAAAGATGGAAAACGCAAGCCAGCAACTTCGATTTGAGGATGCTGCTAAGTTTCGAGATCAGATTCAAGCGATCCGACGCGTGCAAGAGCAGCAGTACGTATCGGAAGACAGTATGGATGATATGGATGTCTTAGGCTTTGCCCAAGAGAAGGGCGTGGCTTGTATTCATATTTTGATGATTCGCCAGGGCAAAGTGCTTGGTAGCCGTAGCCATTTTCCTAAGATTCCACACAATACCAGCCAGCAAGAAGTGTTCGATAGTTTCCTAACTCAATACTATTTGAGCCACAATGAAATGCGTACCATTCCTACTCGTATCATTTTGAATCAAGACTTAGGTGAAAATATCGCGCCAATACAACAGGCGCTGAGCGATGTAGCAGGGCGCAAGGTGCATTTCCATACATCACCTTCAGGTTCTCGTGGTCGTTACCTTAAACTCTCTAATACTAACGCTCTGACAGCAATCACGACTAAGATTAATCACAAGATGACGATTAACCAGCGCTTTAAAGCGTTACGGGAAGTGCTGGGTGTGGAATCTATCAGTCGTATGGAATGTTTCGATATCTCGCACACCATGGGTGAAAGTACCATCGCCTCTTGTGTGGTTTTCAACAGCGAAGGCCCGGTTAAACAGGAGTACCGTCGTTATAATATCACCGGCATTACCGGCGGTGACGATTATGCGGCTATGGGACAAGCACTGGAGCGTCGATACTCCAAGCAACTGGATGTGGAAAAAATTCCAGACATTATTTTCATTGATGGTGGTAAAGGGCAGTTGAACCGAGCACATGAGATCATCGCTAGACATTGGGGTGATTGGCCTAAGCGCCCAATTATGATTGGTATCGCCAAAGGTGTGACACGAAAGCCCGGTCTTGAAACCTTAATAACCGTAGATGGTGATGAGTTTAACTTGCCAAGCGATGCACCAGCACTACACCTCATTCAACACATCCGAGATGAGAGCCATAACCACGCCATTGCAGGCCACAGAGCCAAGCGAGGAAAAACGCGAAGAACCAGTGCGTTAGAAGAAATTGAAGGCGTAGGACCCAAACGTCGCCAAGCTTTGCTTAAATATATGGGGGGATTACAGGAGTTGAAGCGTGCAAGTGTCGAAGAAATCGCCAAAGTACCGGGAATTAGCCATTCTTTGGCAGAAATTATTTTTCAAGCATTGAAACAATAAGAAAAATCCCGCAACATTAACACGCAATGTGTAAGAGAATAATAAAATGCCTTTGAATATCCCGAACATTCTGTCTCTACTTAGACTGCTCTTAATCCCAGTTTTCGTGGTTGTCTTCTATCTACCTTACTCTTGGGCCCCGTTTACGGCAGCAATGGTCTTTTGGGTTGCGGGCTTTACCGATTGGTTAGATGGTATGTTAGCGCGCAAGTTAGGCCAAACCTCTCGCTTTGGTGCGTTTATTGATCCAGTTGCGGATAAGGTGCTTGTTGCGACGGCATTGATTCTAATCACCGAACATTATCATTCTATTTGGGTAACGATCCCCGCTGTGACCATGATTGCGCGTGAAATCATTATCTCCGCATTGCGTGAATGGATGGCTGAAATCGGTAAGCGTGCTAGTGTCGCGGTTTCTTGGGTCGGAAAAGTCAAAACCGTTTCACAAATGTTTGCACTTTGGGTTCTGATTTGGCGATACGATGATTGGATGGTTTGGCTAGGCTTTGGTGCACTGTACATCGCTACCTTCCTGACTTATTGGTCAATGGTACAATACTTAGCGGCGGCAAAAGACGATCTACTCAATGAAGAAAATCATTAATCAGAATTTTCAATAAACACTTATAGAAAGCAGGCTCATCACCTGCTTTTTTATTTTTTGACTTATTATCTGAGCTAGGGGTAAGCAAAGCCTATCAGGGTGACAACAGAGTAAACATCAGCGCATAACAGCTAGAGGATTGTAGGGGTACTTATCTCGAGTGGAGGTTAAGTAACAAATGTGAACTAAATCTAGTTTTAGGCAATTACAACGTTTATGCATGACCAAACTAGGGGTTGTGTATCGTTGGGCTGGCGGTGAATGCTATAGTTCAGGATGTTCGGTAGTTCAAAATTCATGATAAACAAGTGTATTTTGGTTTTTAACAGTATTAAAACTAAGCAATTTACCGTCTTTCGCATAATTTATAGTCAAACGATTCAAAAAATTAAAAATAGTGTTGACTCGTTCGTGTGAATCCGTAGAATGCACTCCGTACCCCAGAGAGCTTGGCTTGAAAGGGTGGTGAGTTAAGTTAACTTACTCACTACGAAGGCGCCTTGGCAGAGTGGCCATGCAGCGGATTGCAAATCCGTGGACCTCGGTTCGACTCCGGGAGGCGCCTCCATTTTGCGACACTAGCTCAGTTGGTAGAGCGCAACCTTGCCAAGGTTGAGGTCACGAGTTCGAACCTCGTGTGTCGCTCC
>NZ_JBNFXP010000009.1:0-158647 GCF_052877535.1 Vibrio sp. PNB23_22_6
TGAACTCTTCTGTGTAGCGTTTTCCGCTCATGATAACACCTCATAGTTTATTGAATTATATAACTATTAAGTGTCTACTGATTTGGTGGCTATTCACTCAACCACAAATAAACTGTATAGACACAAAAAAAATGGAAGTAAAGGTGGCAAGCAAGTTTTATGAGGAAATTCGACAACAAATACGAATGCGCGACTAAAGCTTCAAACGGCTTTTCTTAATTCAAAGAGAAGGTATGTACTCATAATGAGCTTGATTCTCAAACGATATGTTGAGTTTCGGGCATGCCTATCCCTGTTAACTTGTTGAGTGCTTTGATCGTGGCGTATGTCTCCCTAACTTGTGCGTTGTAATTTCGAAGCGTGAGTAATGCGCCTATTAGTTGTTTTGCGCCATACATAGTTGTCTCCGACAATGAACGCCTGTGGTAACCTTACTTTCGGTTCCACTTTTTGTTCGAACCATAGAGCTTTTGGCAACCAACCGCCAGACTATGTGGGTTACCTTTTTCTCAGAAGGCGGCTTCTTCACGTGGAGGGATTAGAGGTATCGCTTTCTTAACCCTAATCGCCCTTTAGCACTCCCTTGTATCTAATGCGCAATCTGTAGTGGACTAGCAAATTTGGCCACCAAGTTAGAGTTCTAAGCATGAGGAAAAGTAAGCCATACCACAAGAATTGAGATTAAGTTAAATCCGACTCTAGCTCACTTTGGGGCAAATCCGAGCTACGACCCCATAGCTAGTGCAGTTAATGACAGGATAAAACGTGATAGAGCTGTTGCCTCAACAAGCTTATGTTAATCACGCTTAACCAGTACATATCGAGTACTTCGCCCTGCCCCAGATTTCTCTAAGCAGCCTTGCTCAACGAGCGTAGTTAGGTGGCGAGTTGCAGTAGGCTTACTCACCTTTGCAACTTTATGGTATTGAGATGTATTGATCCCATCCGTAAAGTCGCCATCAAGCATTCTATTCAATACTTTCACTTGCTCTGCAGTTAATTGCGTTTGGTCGACATTACGCCAAAAGTTGGTTTTAAATACCGTTTGCTCTATCTCATTTAAAGCCTCGTCAAACGTTTCATTTAGGGTGTTAAAAAACCAAACAACCCAAGCTGTTATATCTACACCACCCTTTTGGGTTCTCTCTAAGATCTCGTAATAACTTTTGCGGTTTGCCAGAATGCCTACCGACATCGCATAAAAGCGGACCGATTGCTGCTCAGCCTGGGCTAACGCTAAGTCTGTAAGCAAACGAGTGATTCGACCATTACCATCATCTAATGGGTGCAGAGTCACAAACCATAGATGTGTGATTGCCGCTCGGAGTAACGGGTCAATAGTGACGTCTTGCTTTGACACATTGAACCACTCTATGAACTGTGCGAGCTCAGCGTCTAGTATCTCACGTCCAGGCGCTTCAAAATGAACAATTGGTCTATCAATTCGCCCAGATACCACTTGCATCGGTGCAGAGCCCCTTAATTGGCCGCCAACCACCGGGTTAAACATGGTGTAGCTTTCAGGAAAAAGTTTATCGTGCCAGTGCAAGATCCTTTCTAACGTAAGGGAAGCATCAAGGTTATCGATAGCATCAAGCATGATTTCAGCTAAACCATCGGTTTGCTCGGTCGTCGGGAAAGGACGCTCTTCGGTCAGGCCAAGTTTATTAGCCAATGAAGATCGCACAGAAAATGCGTTGAGCTTTTCACCCTCAATCGCACTGGAATGAACAATATTAGCCAGCAAGGTATCAAGCATACTCTCTTTCTTGTCTTGAGATTGGCTTGTCATCTTGCCAAGTAAAATGCCTTGATTTAGGCGTGTCTGTCTAAGTAGTGGCTCTACGACACTTCTATCCCAGCTAAATTGAGGCCAATTAGACTGCTGCCAAATCCACATATCAACACCTTGATTCGAAAGTTATCACTAATCAAATCATATTATGATCTGAAAGACATCAATATTCAAATCACTTTCTAATTCGAATAAACGTGTTAATCGAATCATTCGCTAACAGGTAGTGCAGCGATTTGTCGGCTTTGTAATTGAAGAAATACTCATAGCACCGACACCTATATGGAGATGACGCTATGAATCTGAACAATTTCGCAGCAATTGCAACTGAGGTTTGGCTCAATACTATTGTTCAACAGACTGATAATTTATTGATAGAGGATGTTTGGCTACTGCAAGGGGATTTCTACCAAGGGTTTGCGAATGCCCTATCTATAGGCTGTAAGTGGCATGAATGCACAAAGACCGAACTACTACTACTTGATAGAGTTCCCGTATTGCTTTGCTCCCTGACTGCTCTTTTTCTCAAGCATAAAGATTTATCCATAGTCGAAATTCAGAACCTATTACGTCGGCAAATTTACCTAATGCTTGCCAGGAGGAATACTGTTAGATAAATAGTGAGGATGGTCCAAAATGGATGTTTCTATTAAACAAAACCTCCATTTTGGACCACCCTTAGCATAATTCGACTAGTGCAATTGCTTACTAACCGTATGGATGATTTGCATTGTTTCTTCATCAACAAATAATTTGCGAATCCGCTCTCCGTTACCAATTCTCACCTTTTTTACTTTCAAGAATACTCCTGCTTTCGCAAAGGCATTCTTAATCTGTGTTAGTGAGCCATTAAACTTACTATGATTACTTGATATGATGCCTATTTGTGCCAAACACCGTTTCAACATCATCATGGTAGAAACAAGGCGTTCCACTGCTTCAGGTTCAATACAACCAGATATGCCGTGTTTATTTATTTCCAGCCCACTCAATGCAAGTAAGATATCAAACACAATATACCGGACGTGATGACTATGCCTCAGCACATGAGGAGTCGGGTGCTCGTCGAAACCATTTTCCACCCACTTGCGTGATAATAATGAATGGTATGTGTCGACCGTGTAGCGACAGAAGTGGTCCCCGATTTTCGGACATGACTTTAAGTGATTGATCTGTTTTGATAGTACCCAGAAATACTGGAGCAGATTATGACTAGAAAACGCAGAAACCACTCTCCCGAATTTAAAGCTAAGGTGGCATTGGCTGCCGCTAAAGGTGATAAAACTGTCGCTGAGTTAGCACAGAAGTACAACCTGCATCCCAACCAGATCTCAACATGGAAGAAAGAGCTGCTTGAAAATGCAGCCATGATCTTTGCCTCTGAAAGTCAGTTGGGCAAAGACAATTCTGAAGAAGTGGACAAACTCCACGCTAAGATCGGTCAATTGAACATGGAAAATGATTTTTTGGCGAAAGTGCTCGGTCGTTAGATCGAGCACAGCGAAAGAGTTCGCTGGATAAATCCACCCAACTACCGATAAAGCGCCAGTGCGAGCTTCTCAATATTGCTCGCTCTACGGCTTATTACCAGCCCATCGGACTTTCTGCTGAGGAGATTGAATTGCGTCGTATGATTGACGAAATTCACCTTCAGTATCCGTTCATGGGCAGTAGGCGTGTTCGAACTGAGCTGGCTAAAAAAGGCCATAAGGTTAATCGCAAGCGTATCGTTCGGATCATGCGTGAAATGGGCATTGGAGCGATTTATCCCAAGCCAAAAACGACACTGGCGAACAAAGCACACAAGGTTTATCCCTACCTATTGCGTGACATCGAAGTTACTTACCCCAACCAAGCGTGGGCAATCGATATCACGTATGTCCCGATGGCTAAAGGGTTCCTCTACCTTGTTGCCATCATCGATTGGTATAGCCGTAAGGTGCTGTCTTGGCGGTTATCTAACACCATGGATACTAGCTTTTGTATCGAAGCTCTTGAAGAAGCGCTTAAGCACTACG
The DNA here is from genome assembly GCF_052877535.1 of Vibrio sp. PNB23_22_6. Classification (NCBI taxonomy): domain Bacteria; kingdom Pseudomonadati; phylum Pseudomonadota; class Gammaproteobacteria; order Vibrionales; family Vibrionaceae; genus Vibrio; species Vibrio sp. PNB23_22_6. The sequence continues at coordinate 3,814 of NZ_JBNFXP010000009.1, forward strand.
GACCACCCGATATCTTCAACTCAGATCAAGGCAGTCAGTTTACCAGCACTGAGTTCACACAGAAGTTGATCGACCATAATGTACGGATCAGCATGGATGGGAAAGGTCGTTGGATCGACAATGTTTTCATCGAACGATTATGGCGAAGCCTGAAATATGAGGAGATTTACTTAAAAGCTTATACCACACCTCGTGAAGCCGAGCTTGAAATCGGTCACTACATGGTGTTTTATAATGAGGAGCGTAACCATCAGGGACTCAATAACCTTACCCCTGATGAAGCCTACTTCGGCAGACAGAGATACGCAGCATGAGCTGGATCAACCACTTAAGGAATTAGCTTATGTGTCCAACCATTGGGGTCCACTTCTCAAGATGGTATTTATTATCAAATGTTTTCGATGTTGATGCGACAGAGATAGCGATGTGGTATTGCCACCGCTGGAACATTGAGTCATGGTTCAAACTGTTGAAAACGAATGGTCATCAGCTTGAGAAATGGCAACAGACAACGGGTGAATTGATACTCAAACGATTAATTGTAGCCAGTGTTGCGACCACGCTCGTTTTCAAGCTTTACTCAGACAAGTCAGAAGAAGCGAATGAATTTAAAGGTTTTTTAGTGAAATTAAGTGGGCGTTTGACGAAGCGTTCAAAGCCAGTGATACATTCAGCCTTACTTGCAGGCCTCTGGGTTTTCTTGCAAATGTGCGAAGTATTAAACATTTACACGACAGAGGAAATCAACAGGATGAAAGAGTTCGCCCGTTCATTTTTTTGCTCAATTTGTGTAGATACCTATGCCTCTGTACGAGAACAGATATTAGGGATGTAAAGCTTTAAGTAAGACTCTGTCAGACGCAGCGCTTCTTGCGCTAGCTCAGGTGTGATGTAGCCATATTGACGATAGGAAAGGGAGTAAATTTTATCTGCCACCTGTAGGGAAATGGCAAAAATATTGATTGGCTGCGGCAGCTTAGGGATATCAAAGTAGTTGCGATAGATCATTTCAACTTGTTGACCTAACAACAAATCATGCTCAGTGTCCGCATGACCAAGCTCGGTAAAGGTATGACGACCGAGAATCAGTTTTTTGGCGATAGGATTGTTGTTATAATAATTCACATAAGCCGTTTCTATCATTCTATTTATATCTGTCCAATGAGATATTTTAGAATCTTCAATACATTTTTCTAATAACAAATCAAAATCAATAAATACATCATCAAGCAAGCTATGAAATAAATTCTCAATATTTGGATAATGATGATATATGGTTGAGGTTGCCATTCCACACTCTTTAGCAACATCATACATCGATATATCTGTCGCCTCTCTACGTTGCATAAGTTGAACAACAGCATCATTTATTCTTATTAGCTTTTCTTGTGTTTTTACTTTTCGCATGCGTAAACTTTTAATTTTTTTGAGTGGATTTATAAAACATAAAGGGATTAGCGATAAAGATACAATTCAATATTGGAAACTTTGATTCACCTACCCTTTATGCTTCTTACTTTAATGAGAGTTGTCTTAATTGTTACCAACCAGGACTACCTATAAATGTGAGTACCCGATGAACCCTCGATAATTTCTAGTGCACATGACAAGTCACCAATGTGGCCCTTTTGACCAGTCTTCAAAACGAATTGGCAACACGCATCCACTTTTGGCCCCATAGAGCCCGCAGCAAAATTGTACTGCTTCATCTTCGCAACCGTTACATGTTCAAGCTTTTCTTCGGTTGGCTCCCCCCAATTCAAGCAGACATGGGTACCGTCAGTCAGAATCAGTAGATGCTCGGCACCAATTTGCTGGGCGATAAGTGCTGCGGTCATATCCTTATCAATCACTGCCTCGAAGCCGACATACGCGCCGTCTTTTTCGACCACTGGTGCGCCACCACCACCGCCACAGATTATTAGATGCTCTTTCTCAAGAAGGTCTTGAATAGCTTTGATTTCCAGTACCTCCTGCGGAATTGGAGATGGGACAACGCGTCGCCAATGAGCACCATCTGGCTTCACTATCCAATTATTCGCTTCAGCAAGTTGTTTCGCTTGCTGCTCATCGTAAACCGGCCCAATGAACTTGGTTGGGTTTGCAATGGCCGGATCGTTCTCGTCGACCACTATGCGGGTCAGGATTGTGGTCGTGTATCGATCTTCGATAGCAGCATTTAAGCCCTGCTGAATCAGGTAACCTATCATGCCCTGTGTTTCCGCACCCAACACATCAAATGGATAAGGAGGACAATCTGTAAAGGCGTCATTTTGCAAAGAGAGCAAGCCGACTTGCGGGCCATTACCATGCACGATCACCAAACGGTAGTCTTTACTTAATTGAGCCAGCGAGCTCGCAGTTTGAGCGATACTTTTTTGTTGGTTCTCGCAGCTCATTACCTCGCCACGCTGGAGGAGTGCGTTGCCGCCAACTGCGACAACAATAATTGGCTTTGACATATTGGTTTCTCCGAATGAGTCAATTCAAACAAGACCAACACACTCTATTTTATTAAAATATATTGGGTGGAGATAAAAATCACAGTTCGATATTAATTCAACACTACTCACGATTAATAATATCGACATCACAAATATATTGGTTTTATCAATTAAAATACGATTTGTGATCTCCATCCACATTGAATGTTTTCCATATACCCTCAGTAACAAGTCTATAAAATTGATTAAAATCAACTATTCACCTTTTAAATGTCAATTCCTCCATTTTTGTCTACGTTGTTTTATTTTCCGCCTGAGTTAAGTGCATGAAAACCGATATTAAGTTTTCATCAAAGTTCATTATTCCGATTTCCCGTTAAATAAGTTCCATACAGCCAAGCGAGCACACTGTCCTACTCGAAGACACGCACCACAACACTCGAAGAGATGCAGTCAAGTGCGACAACTTGGGTATCACAGGTATTAAGGAGCGAAACTATGAGTAACGAAACTCAAGGAAAAATGGGCGTCACCGGTATCGCGCTGTTCACCTTATGTGCAGTGCTAGTGGTCGACACATTAACCGCATCCGCAAGTATTGGCGTTAGCGCCATTGGTTGGTGGGTGCTCATGCTAATCTTTTTCGTAATCCCTTACGGGTTAATCACTTCCGAACTCAGTACAACCTACCCAGGTGAAGGCGGTATCTACGACTGGGTCAAACAAGCGTTCAACTTTAAGTGGGCAGTACGAACTACCTGGTTCTACTGGATTAACGTGGGGCTATGGATGCCAGCGGTATACATCATGTTCGCTGGAATGTTTGCAGAGCTGTTCATGCCTGACCTATCACTATGGGGGCAGATCGTTATCTGTATCGTACTGACTTGGTTGACGGTTTGGATTTGTAACGTTTCTGCTGATATCGGTGTTTGGGTAACCAATGTAGGTGCCGTACTTAAGATCTTGGTAATAGGTACTCTGGGTGTCGGCGGCTTTGTTTACGCAATGAAAAATGGCGTGGCGAACGAATTTACTCTCCCTGCTATGGTGCCAAGCCTAGATTCCGCAGTGAACTTCTTGCCCGCAATCGTCTTTAACCTAATGGGTTTCGAACTTGTTGCAACAATGAGCAAAGAGATGAAAGACGTGCGCGATATGCCAAAAGCGGTTTTCCTTTCCATTGGTATCACCGCATTCCTCTACATCTTCGGCACAGTGGGTATCTTGATGGCTCTGCCAGTAGAGAACATTGGTTTGGTTGCGGGTCTTATCGACACCTTCAAAACACTATTTGGAAGCGGCACATTCGGCACCATCATGGTTTACCTGTTCGGTACCTTCGCTCTGCTAACGCTAATTGGCAACATGGTGAGTTGGACAATGGGCGCAAGCCGTGCAGCAGCAGAGGCGGCGCAAGAGGGCGAACTTCCGGCACCCGTGGCGAAAGTATCAGAACGTGGTTCACCAGTAGGCGCAAACAACATTACTGGTACCGTATCAACGGTTGTGATTCTTTCTTACGCGCTGTTTGCTCAAGGTAATGATGATCTGTTCTGGTCTATCTTCGCCTTCTCAAGCTGCATCTTCTTGCTGCCATACCTATTCATGTTCCCTGCGTACCTAAAACTGCGCGTAGTGGATGGAGATCGCGAGCGTCCGTTCAAAGTTCCGGGTAGCCCAGCGTTCCAATGGATTATCTCAATTGTTTGTTTCTTCGTAATCTTCCAAGCTGTTGTGTTGTTTATCTTCCCAGAAGCACTAGACCTAACCGTCGCAGATTGGAGTTACACCGGCCCTGTATTAACCGGCGTTATCGCCACCATCTTAGCAGGTGAATGGATTCTGCTTGGCGCACTAAAACGCAAGAAAGCAATGGCTGAAGAAGAACAAAACACACAAGAACACAAAGAAGCTCAGGCTTAGTCAGGAGTTGGGATCATGAGAAAAGTAGTTAACACAACACCAAAACAAGACGGTTTCAGAATGCCAGGTGAGCATGAGCCTCATAGCGAAGTATGGATGGCGTGGCCTGAGCGCACCGACAACTGGCGCAACGGCGCAAAACCAGCACAAAAGGTGTTTGCTGATGTCGCAGAGCAAATAAGCAAAACCACCCCAGTAACCATGCTGGTTAGCGCAGACCAATACGACAACGCTGTATCTCGCCTGCCAGAAGACATTCAAGTGCTAGAAATCTCAACGGATGATTCTTGGATGCGCGACATCGGTGCGACTTATGTAGTTAACGACAATCACGAACGCCGCGGTGTGGACTGGGAGTTCAACGCATGGGGTGGTTTAGTCGATGGACTGTACTCTCCTTGGAATCACGATGACCAAGTCGCTCAAAAGATGTGTGAAACCAAGCGCGACAGCCGCTACCGTGCACCGATTGTTCTAGAGGGTGGCTCAATCCAGGTGGATGGTGATGGCACACTTTATACCACAGAAGAATGCTTGCTGCATGAAAGCCGCAACCCAGAGTGGAGCAAAGAAGAACTAGAAGCAACGCTTTGCGACTACCTCAACGTTGAAAAAGTCATTTGGTTACCTCGCGGCTTGTTCAACGACGAAACCAACGGTCACGTCGACAACATTCTTCATGTTGTAAAGCCAGGAGAAGTGGTACTGACGTGGTGCGATGACGAGAACGACCCACAGTACGAAATCAGCCGTGAGGCATACAACTACCTCAAGAGCCAAACGGATGCTCAAGGTCGCGAGATCAAGGTGCACAAACTGCCAATGCCAGGCCCTCTTTACATGTCGGCTGATGAAGCCGCCGGGATTGATATCGCGGAAGGCATGGAACGTGAGGCGGGTGAGCGCTTAGCGGCTTCTTACGCAAATTACCTAATCACAAACAACCAGATAGTGTTGCCGCTACTAGATGAGCGATTTGATAACGACGTTAAGGGCATCTTAGAAAACTTATACCCGGGTTATGAAGTCAACGGTGTTCCTGCTCGCGAGATCTTGCTCGGTGGCGGCAACATTCACTGCATTACCCAACAAGTACCTGCAATCTAATTATAAAAATCGATTTTAACCAAAACCTACGCACCTCGGGTTCGAGGTGCCAAGAATAAGAAATAATAGGAAACTGAATTATGAAATTACCTTCTTCAAGTGCGACTGAACTGAAAAAAGCAAACCTAGAACACATGGTGTCGATGAAAGATTTCTCGGTAGAAGAGATGGACAACATGATGGAGCTGATGACTTACTTAAAACAAGCTCGTCGCGACAATGCAATCCCTCAGCTATTTAAAGGCAAATCGGTTGGGATGATCTTCGAAGCGGGTTCTACTCGTACTCGTGTATCGTTCGAGACAGCAGCAACGCTACTGGGTGGTCATGCATTGTTCCTATCTCCAAAAGACATCCACCTTGGTGGTAAAGAGTCGATTGATGATACATCCCGCGTGCTTTCTCGCATGTGTGACATCATTATGGCGCGTACTAACAGCCCTGAGACACTAGACGGCCTGCTAGAGATGTCGACAGTACCTGTCATCAACGGTTTGGACACTCGCTTCCACCCAACTCAAATGCTGGCTGACCTGTTTACCATTCGTGAGCACATAACAGATGGTCGTAAACTGTCTGACCTAACACTGGCATTCATGGGTGATGCAACGGACGTGTGTCGTTCCTTGATGCTAACGTGCGCTAAATACGGCATGGGCTTCAAGCAGATTGGTCCTAAGAAGTACCACATGGAACAAGAGTGGATCAATATGGCGCTAGACTTCTGCGAAGAGTCAGGTGGCACAATTGAGATCACTGATGACGTAGAGCGTATCAGCGATTGTGATGTGGTTTACGGCGATAGCTTCTATTGGGTTACTCAGATGGATGAGAAAGAAGAGCGCTTGGCTGCATTTATGCCGAACTATGTTATTACAGAAGAGTTGATGGCAAAGGCTCGCCCTGGCGCAATGCTGCTTCATTGCCTGCCAGCGAATGACAAAGAAGAAGTCACGCGTGGTGCGCTTGAGAGTGAATACTCGGTTGCGTTCGATGAAGCTGAAAACCGACTAACCGCACAAATGGCTATTTTGGTGTACTTCACTCACAAAGATGCAGTACATCCAACAGAAGAAACCATTAAGTTCCACGACGATAAGATCAATGGCTTCCTAAAAACGCTGTAAGCTCAGGCATTTGACAAGGTTCTAGGGCCTTAAAACTAAAAAGTACACACTTGCTCATGCAGTGTGTGCTTTTATACGCAAGATTCTAACCCTGAATTAAGGTGCTGAATCGATCTCTGCGGGCAAATAATGTTTGGGTTCTAACTTGAGCCATTCTGGCAAAATGGTACCAATTGAGATAGACGACCACGTCCCGCTTAACACACCAATAAACATCGCTGTCGAGAAACCTTGTAGTGCGATATTCGAGCGATTCAGCTTCTACTCGGGCACACAAAGATCGAAAACAGCATCAAATATTTGGGTGTTGAGTTGGAAGATGCACTTCGTTTATCTGAAGAAATTAAGAGTTGATTGATAAGGTGTGATTATCAAATGTTGATGCATTAGAGCTTTTACTCTGTCTCGTTTTTGTCCAGAACTTTCACGGTGGGCACTTCTAACTCAGGGCACTTCTAGCTCAGTGAACAATCTTTATGTGATCAATCTATTTTGTCATCTCTTAAAACCTTGTTGGTAGCAGCGCGTTTAAAAATGATCACACTTTCGTGTTCATACCGTTATAAGGATCTTGAAAGAACCACATTTCATAACAAACTATTGTTCTCCGACAGAAAAGCAGTATCAACAGACAAATATTTTAGTATTTAATTCATACGTATCAATGCAATACATTGAAAAACGTCCCAAGGATTTCTCGGGACGTTTTCTTTTATCTTTGGGACGTTTTGATGGGTTAAACAGGGCTATTTTTGCCATTCACATGTTCGGATAACCAGTATTCGCGTAAACAGCAAAAAGACTATGTTAACCTTGTACTACCCTACTCCCAATCTAGGATAACTTTGCCAGAAGCCCCGCTACGCATGACGTCGAAGCCTTCTTGGAAGTCATCGATCTTGTAATGGTGCGTGATGATTGGCGTGAGATCTAGGCCTGATTGGATCAGCGATGCCATCTTGTACCAAGTTTCGAACATTTCACGACCATAGATACCTTTGATGATCAGGCCTTTGAAGATCACTTGGTTCCAGTCGATACCCATGTCTGATGGTGGAATACCTAGTAGCGCAATACGGCCACCGTGGTTCATGGTTTTCAGCATTGAGTTGAATGCTGAAGGGTTGCCAGACATTTCTAGACCTACGTCAAAGCCTTCTGTCATGCCTAGCTCAGACATTACGTCTTCTAGTTTCTCTTCAGCGACGTTTACCGCGCGCGTTACGCCCATCTTACGAGCAAGATCTAAACGGTATTCGTTTACGTCAGTGATCACTACGTGGCGAGCACCAACATGTTTCGCTACTGCTGCTGCCATGATACCGATTGGGCCTGCGCCTGTGATCAACACGTCTTCGCCAACGAGGTCGAAAGACAGCGCTGTATGTACAGCGTTACCAAACGGGTCAAAGATAGACGCTAGATCGTCAGAGATCCCTTCAGGGATCTTGAACGCGTTGAACGCTGGGATCACTAGATATTCTGCAAATGCACCTTCGCGGTTTACACCTACACCGATTGTGTTGCGACATAGGTGAGTGCGACCGCCACGACAGTTACGGCAGTGACCACAAGTGATGTGACCTTCGCCAGATACGCGGTCACCGATTTCAAAGCCACGAACTTCCTGACCAATTGCAACCACTTCACCCACATATTCATGGCCGACAACCATAGGTACTGGAATGGTCTTTTGCGACCATTCGTCCCAGTTGTAGATGTGTACGTCTGTACCACAGATAGCCGTTTTCTTAATTTTGATCAGAATGTCGTTGTGGCCGACTTCAGGCTTGTCAACCTCAGTCATCCAAATGCCTTCTTCAGGCTTTAGCTTTGATAGTGCTTTAATTTTCATAATATAACCTTAACTAAAGATCCTTGGTCCTAGAATCTTAGATGATGCCCATGTCCTGACCAACTTGGATAAACGCATCAATTGCACGGTCTAGTTGCTCACGAGAGTGCGCAGCTGACATTTGAGTACGGATACGTGCTTGACCTTTTGGTACCACTGGGAATGAGAAACCGATAACGTAGATGCCTTTTTCTAGGGCACGTTCAGCAAACTCGGCAGCAACTTTTGCATCACCTAGCATGATAGGAATAATCGCGTGGTCTGCGCCACCCATCGTGAAGCCTGCACCTTCCATACGTGCGCGGAAGTGTGCTGCGTTTTCCCATAAGCGATCACGCAGATCGCCGCTTTCTTCTAGTAGGTCTAAAACGCGGATAGAAGCGCTTACGATTGCAGGAGCAACAGAGTTAGAAAATAGGTATGGACGAGAGCGCTGACGTAACCAGTCTATCACTTCTGCTTTACCAGAAGTGTAACCGCCTGATGCGCCGCCCATTGCTTTACCCAGCGTACCAGTAATGATATCGATACGATCCATCACATCATGGTATTCATGCGTTCCTGCACCATTCTTACCCATGAAGCCGACGGCATGTGAGTCATCCACCATGACTAGCGCACTATACTTGTCTGCAAGGTCGCAGATAGCAGGAAGGTTAGCGACTACACCGTCCATAGAGAACACGCCATCCGTTACGATTAGCGTATGGCGAGCGCCCGCTTCTTTCGCAGCGATCAATTGTTGCTCTAACTCTTCCATGTTGTTGTTTGAGTAGCGGAAACGCATGGCTTTACACAGACGTACACCGTCGATGATTGACGCGTGGTTCAGTGCATCAGAGATAATTGCGTCTTCTTTATCAAGAATCGTCTCGAACAGACCGGTGTTCGCATCAAAACAAGAAGTGTAAAGAATAGTATCTTCTTTACCGAGGAACTTAGATAACTTTTGCTCTAGCGCTTTGTGGATGTCTTGCGTACCACAAATGAAACGAACCGAAGCCATACCGAAACCATGCTCGTCCATACCCTCTTTCGCCGCTTCGATAAGCGCAGGGTGGTTAGCTAGACCTAAGTAGTTGTTCGCACAGAAGTTAAGTACTTCTTCACCGCTGGCAATTTTAACTTCAGCCTTCTGTTGGGACGTGATAATACGCTCTGCTTTGTAAAGGCCTTCCGCCTTCACTTCTTCAATTTGCTGCTGAATCTGTTGGTAAAATGCAGAAGACATTCGGCAATTCCTTCCTGTTTAATTTGTCGAGTTTTCACTCGATTAGAATGAGAGCGAGCCTTTGAATGACGGGGGTCACAGGCGTTCACTTGTCAATTAAGTGTAGTGTAATTCAAGCAGGAAAAAACGATTATCCCTTAAGGTGGAAAAGCATTAATGAATCTGAGGAACAAATTAGATTAATGCTTTCCTATCAGGCTGTAATAAAAGGAGTTATGACCAAGTTGGTCGTTTGAGAAGTGCTTCAAACTCCTCTGCAGGCACTGGTCGGCTATAGTGGAAACCTTGGCCAAACTCACAGTTTAAGTTTTTCAAATAGTCCACATGACGCTGCTCTTCAATGCCTTCGGCAACAATCTTCAGATTCAGCGCTTTCGCCATTGCAATGATCACGTTGACTAATTCACGATCGGAGTCATTTTCAAACATATTTTGCAGAAAACTGCGGTCAATCTTAAGGCGATCAAACGGAAACTTCTGTAAATAACTTAAAGCCGAGTAACCCGTACCAAAGTCATCAATGGTGAGTTTCGCCCCCAGCGCTCTGAGGTTATCAAGCAAATCAATGAGCTCCTGACTGTGGTTGAACAACAAACTTTCGGTCACTTCCACATCAAATTTCTCGGCAGGTAATCCGGACTCCTCTAGGTGCTGTTTGATCTGCTCGAACAAACGATCACAATATCGGAATTGCACGCTAGAGAAATTCACCGAGACTACGACAGGTGAAATCGTTTGCCACTGTGCGGCTTGATGGCACGCCTCGCGAATAGCAAATTCACCTAATTGATGAATCAAGCCGTTTTTCTCAGCGATAGCGATGAACTCTTCAGGGCTCACAAAACCATATTGTTCATCATTCCATCGCATCAATGCTTCAGCCCCCACTATTGCGCCTTTTTCCAAGTCGATAATTGGCTGGTAATAAAGATCTAATAAATCATGTGATATGGCGTGACGTAAACGACTCTCTAAATCGAGGAAACGCTGTAAATCATGGTTCATGTTGTGGTCATAAAAACAGAACGCATTCCGTCCATCCTGTTTGACACGATACATCGCCATATCAGCACAAGCGAGCAATTGTTCAGCATTGTCACCATCTTTCGGAAAAACCGACATGCCCACACTCGCCGTCAGGAAGAACTCATGATGTTGCCAACTAAACGGCTCATTAAACACAGACAACACCGTTGTCGCAAAACGCTTAGCGCTGTCGGTGTCTTTTAGTTCCGGAATAACCAACAAGAACTCATCGCCCCCGTTACGTGCGAGTAGATCCGTTTTACGCACAGCTTGCTGGAGTCTTTCTGAGGCTAACTTTAGAATCTCGTCACCAACAAAATGTCCCATGGAGTCATTGATCTGCTTAAAATGGTCAAGGTCAATGAACATCACTAATACATTGGAATCACTGCGCTGCGCTCGAGAAAGCTCAAGTTCCAAACGATCCGCACCAGACGTTCGATTCGGTAGCCCCGTGAGCACATCATGCTTCGCTTGATAAGCCAGTTCTAACTCTGAAGATTTACGACGTTCAATTTCACTCGTCAAACGTTGATTTTTCTGCGCAAGAATATCTTGGCGCTTTTTCTCTTCTTCGAGTTTTATATTCAGCTCAACACGAGTGTTATTAAGATTAAACGCATACAACAAACCAATGACAATCAAGATCGCTAATACACTTAACCCTGAAATAAATATTTTCGAAGTATATAACTCACGTTCAGTCAGAGATTCAAACCAGGCCATGAGCTTGAAGTCGCGGTGGCTACCAACAGGAATTTCAAAATAGATTTTCTCTTGTAACTCTTGTAAGTTCTCATTACTGTCACTGGTATCACCTTCCCTCAACTTTTGGTTCAGAGAATCCCACACATCCATGTCGAGATCATTGATTCTCAGCACCATTCGGCCATAACTATGCTCGTGCTCTTGGTTTGTCAGCTGATCAATAACCACGTTTTCATTAATATCTGCAATTAGATAACCTACCGTCTTGGTGGATAGGATTACGGGCTTAATAACTTGTATTAGTATTTTACCATTGTCTCTGGTCGCGACGATATTGTCCGCACACTGATGATTGTCAAGAAGGTGAACGCTATAAACATTCCGGTTAAAATCTGGCCCAGAAGCCACGATGACTTTCCCATCTAGGCCAACCAGTTTTAACTGTGTATAAATCGGTAGACCATTAATCGCTTTGGCTGCCGTCTTTTTGTTCAGTTTACGTTCCAAATTAACTAAGCTTGCCCCCAAACCATATTCCATCGACATGCCGGATGCTAAGTTTGCAAAAAACGTTTGTACTGTTTTGTCTGTCGACAAATTATCAATATCTTCACTCGCTATCGTAAATAGATTATTAAGCGTTCCTGCATAACTCTTTACTTTTAGTTCTAATTCTCTATGCTGGGATTCTCTTAACTTATTTTGCCCCAAGCTCGTTACCGTAATAATCATGCCTAAATAGAGCGATACCAGTATCGCACTGATTGTGATTATTTTATTACTTGATAATATATTTCCAGACTTAATCATATGCCTTACTTATTACCTTCTAAGAAGTAGTCATTATAGAAATAATAAATCGATGGGTAATATTTTTCGACCAAAGCTTGGTACGATCCATCTCTCTTCATAGAGATTAAATATTGGTTAAAAGCTTCTTTTAATTCTGACGAATCTTTACGAAATGCTACCGCCATTTTCTGCTTTTCCGAAATCGGGCCAATCACTTTGATTTCTCCAGGCCACTTCTCTAAAGCAATGAGCGTATCCGCGACATCGAGTAATGTACTCTCAGCGTCGTTTTTCATTATTGCCGGGACCATTTCGTTTAAAAGTCGCGCTCCATCAGGCAGAATCACTTTTGCGCCAGTGTCATACAAATCATATAAGTTAGGATCGAGGCAAGAGTGCTCCATTGCCAGCACTTCACGACCTGAAATCATCTCTCTAACAGCAGTGACATCACGTTCGATTTTACCTGTTGGCTTGATTGGTGTTAAAGAAGAGTCCGTTCGCGCCACAAGCCATACGCCTGATGGAAAGTAATCGTATGAGTAATCGATTACTTCAGTGCGCCAATCTAAAATCGTAACGCCATTCGCAATGAGATCACCTTCAATTGGCACCTGTTCCCCCTCCACCAACTGCTTATCCTTATAATGCACTTGGCGACCAGTTAGCTTACCAATCATGTTATTCCACTGAGCCGGAACATATTCATAGCTCACGCCTAAAGAGTCAGCAAAGCCCTTGATGATTTCAACGTCTAAACCAGTCAGTGTCTTCATTTCACCTTGGTTAATGTAAGACACAAAATTGGCATAAGGCACTCCTATATGGCGCAATACACCACTCTCTTTGATCGCTTGTAGCTCATTCGCGTAAGCGGGAGGTGAAGCCAATGCGACCATTGCCATCGCAGCCAAGCTACGTTTGCGTGTATTACCTAACATAAATGAATACCTTTTCATTTACAAAGCGCCCAATTAAGGGCGCAGAATACCAACCTAAGATGGAATTAGAAAGAGTAGTAAAGATCTGCAATCGCTTTTACCAGACCTTCAACATCGCTCTCATCATGGAACAAGTGGGTCGAGATACGCAGTGCGTGCGTTTCGTATGCGTCCTCTTTGTATAATTTGAAGCTTGTCGTGCGGATGATGTAGCCATATTCTTCACGAAGACGGTCGCGGAACAGAGTCAGTCGCTCATTATCTGTCACATCGTTTAATGGGTTAAACGTTGTTAGACCACTGGTTAAGCCTTCCACATTTGGCGAATACATCTGAGCATGTGGTAACGCTTCGTTAAGCAGCCTCTTACATAAAGCGCTCAACTCTAGTACACGCGCTTGGATGCGGTCACGACCAATTTCATCCCACATTTGACAACTATCCGCAAGCGCTTGTTTTGCTGGGTAGTTATCATTACCAACGTATTGCATTTGTAACTGCTTACCTAAGTAATCTGAGTGAGAAAGAGAAGAGTTGATCAACCACAATGGATTTTCACGATCGCTCCAGTACTCATTCAAACGGTTGCCGTTATCACGTACATACAAGATACCTGTTGCGCCCGGACCACACTGCCACTTATGACCAGATCCTGTATAGAAGTCACAATCCATATCGTGGAAGTCTAAGTCAAACATACCAACAGTGTGAGCACCATCAACTAAAGTTGGAATACGGTATTCTTTCGCTAAAGAACAGATCGCTTTAGCAGGCAGAGTCGTACCCGTTTTATAAGTGATATGAGAAAAAACCATCAAGCGTACATTTTGGTGCGCTTCAATCGCATCACGGAAAGCTTGAACGTAATCTTCTTCAGTCACACTCTCTGTACCTGTAAAGACAGGAAGTTGAACCTCGACCACGTCCACACCAAAGCGGTGTTTCGCCACATTCATTGGAGATGTCGCAGCAATATGCTCATGGTGAGTGGTCAGAATAACATCACCTGGCTCGAAATGTAGGCCGTTAATAATCGAACATAAACCATCGGTGGTATTGCGGCATAGTACCATTTCATTCGCATTCGCACCAAAGCCCGGTGCAATGTCGGCAATCATATCTGATACATAAGGAAAACCGCCAAATTCACCTTTCATGTCCCAAGGGTATTTCGCAACCAACATATTATTGTGCTCGTAACCTTCTAAAACATGCTTTGGCATCGACCCTGTGGTACCGATATTCATGTAAGTCGTTCGTTTATCTAAAACAAACTGCTTTTGTACTTTATTCCAAAAGTGCTTATCATTTTTTTTGCCTAGTGTGCCGCTGTTCCAATCAATTTTCGGTTCCGCTGCTTGAACAGCGCCAGAAAATGCGGAAGCACTGACGCCAGCTACAACTGCGCCAGTTGCGCCTTTAAGAAAGTTGCGTCGGCTGTAATTAGTCTGAATAGATTCCTTGTCGCTCATTTTTCGGTCCTTGTCGGAAATTTAGCCATATTATTAATTATGAGACCGTAACTATCTGTTACCAATACATTATTACCTATTCACCCAATTAATTAGGCATTTTCACTGCAATTAAGTGACCCCGGTTCCACTTTTCACTAATAATGGCGAGATAAGCAGCAATTTTCCCCTTAATAAATAAACAACTAAACACATATAAAATAAACAACTAAACACACATTAAAATACTCCCACAAACACCCATCGAATAATATATCGAACAATAATTTAACAATCCGTAAACAACAGCTTAAATTGAATTTTGTTAACTCAAAATGGCAACATCGACACCAAAGTTAATTATTCAGTGTGTCACATTAAATATGTGATGATATGCATTTTATTTAGACCCATCCTTTGTGTTGTTTTAATGCAATTTATTAATGTTTTTTACACGCTAACAACATGGGAAAGAAAGCTACCTGTCGTTATACCCAAACGACATCAATATGTAGAGAGCTGATCTGTCACTGAATCACGCAGCCAGAGATTACTTAGAGATTCACCACCAACATCATAACGATCTAAGGATGAACTGTTGCTAACAGGTAGATTTGGTTGTACTCGTTACTAAATAGCTATGGTGTAGCATCAATATCGATTGGACAATTTTCGTTCCAATGCCCAATGAGCCTGTGGGAGCACTTTTCTCGATATGATTGGTAAAAGTGAAATAAATTCGTGACTCACTCTCAATTAAGTGAGCTTGGTAATTCACCTCTGTTCCGATTGGGCTGTGACGCAACGCATTTCCAATAGGTTAATAGTTAAGCGCTCCACTAAACCTTTATCACAGACCGTTTGAATCCCTTTGTCGGCATCAATTTTCAACACCACTCCTTAATGTGAAAACTGGCATTACATCGTCTTGGTACACTCAGCCATCAACGTACCAAGCTTCACTGGGCGATATTCATAACTCGTCATAGGGGCTTCTTTGTCCGTGACTCGTGTAGGTTAAGTATTACGCTTCGAACATTTTGCGTTCTTGACTCTAAGAATGACGATCAAATCTATCAGCAACTTCATCAAATTCTCACAAGTTCTATCGAATATCTGAGCCAGTAATGTCATAGTGCGACTCAGCTATTTACTCTAAGTGCTAATCCCTCCTACAATGCGTGATTCACGGTTCTCATGACGGCTCTCACAATGATTCATCACGTGCTTTCTGCCTACTATGGCGAAGTTTATGGCATCGCATTTTTCAATCACTACTTAAATAACTACTCATGCGCCAAGCGAGATGAACTTTGGGAAACCTTGATGAAGGTAGAAGAACTGACCGCAGAGAAGCTCAAACCCATTCTGACCACCAGAGGAATGGACATCGAGAGTCGGCATAAAGAGATGCTTGAAAAAGGCCTCGCAGATGCAGAAAAGTGGATCGCGTTACCATGGGACGAACTGGTTTCAACCTTACTCACTTGGGTCGAACCTTATGAAGTGAAATACCGTCGCTGGTATGAACAAGTTGAGGTACAGACCAGCACAACAGAAGAGTCCACCACTTTGAAAGCCGCACTTGAGTTAATCGCTGATCACGAGACCGCGATTTATCGTTGCTGGCAGCAATACCATTTTGGTGAATCAGGTTTGCCGATCCTAACGGCTTTTCTAATAAAATATCGCTAATGCGAGACGGCGACACTTGAACCAAGCTACGTTGCGCCAGACAATATCGTCATTTCGCTACGCAAAACTGAATCATTATGGTTAACCCAAAGCTCATTGCTCTACTTCCTGATCTTGCTTCGTTTATCTTAGTAGTAAACGAAGGCAGCTTTACTGCCGCAGCCAAAAAGCTCGGTGTAACGCCCTCTGCTTTAAGTAAGCTGATCACACGATTAGAGCAAGCCCTTTCAGTAAAACTGTTTGAACGCACCACGCGTAAACTGCTCATCACCCAAGCTGGCCAAAAAGTGTATGCCCAGAGCATTGCTATGGTGAACGCAGCGCAGCAAGCAGTGGAGCTCTCTGCAGAAGAACATACTGAGCCAGCAGGTGCTCTCACCGTCGCAGCACCAGAAGCGTTTCTTAATTCGGTGCTTCAGCCGTTTGTTTTACCTTTTTTGCAGCGTTACCCAAATGTTCAGCTGAAGTTACGCGCCGCAGATGGTGAGATTGACCTGTTCCGCCAAGGTATTGATGTGGCGTTCAAACTCACGGATAAGCCGGACGAAAACTTGGTTTTAAAAGAGATCAGCAAGACCAATCTAGTTTTGTGTGCTTCTCCAGATTATCTCGCCAAACACGGTATGCCAGGGCATCCAACTGAGCTTGAACAGCACGACTGTATTTACCTGGCAGAGAACGACAAAGACAACATCTGGTCATTCTTCAAAGAGGAAGCGTTTCACTCGATTGCCGTCAGTGGTCGCTATGCCGTTAATCATTCTCAAATGCGTTTAAACGGCGTAAAGGCAGGGTTGGGGATTGGCATCTTCCACGATTTTGTAATTAAAGAGGCTCTTGCGTGTGGCGAAGTGGTTGAAGTGCTGTCGGATTGGATGATTAAGAGTAACTACCACGGCGCTATTGCGATGCAGTACGCGCAAACCAAATACATGCCAGCCCGCCTACGCGTGTTTATCGATTTTATGAAGGAACACTTGAGGTCGAAGGAACTGCGTCATGTTTAATGCCATTCACCACATCGCGATCATTTGCAGTGATTACCCAACTTCGAAACGCTTTTACACCCAAGTGTTGGGGCTAAAAGTCATTGCTGAAAATTATCGCAAAGCCAGAGACTCCTATAAGCTTGACCTTGCTCTGCCTAACGGTGTTCAAATCGAACTGTTTAGCTTACTCTGTGTATGAACTCAAAAACAAGGTTAATAAGTGACTGCTATCTCACAGGTTTTGTTGGCTAACCGCTGAATAAAACAAGGGGAAAACACTACGGTACGTGCGCCCCAGTAGAAAACAAAAAGCCTCGGCGCACCGAGGCTTTGTTTTACGACTATGCGCTAATTACTTTGCTGGCATAGGAAGAATTTCAAACATCCCATCAAAATCGTCCAATGTGTTAGCCAGCTGGGTAATAAGGATTGCATTTCCCGTTAACTTCGCTTTACCGGATTTCACAAGTTCATCCAACGTTGCTTGTCCTAGTACCATCGCAGTCATATCCGCTTTACTGATTTGCAGCGTGACATCTGTGGTTGGCAGCTTATCAACTTGGATGTTCGCCATATTGGAGTTAGACACTTCCCCAAAGTAAGACTCATTTAAGTCTGGGTGGTGAATACCAAAGTTAAAATCGAGGCCTGCTTGCTCTGCTTTCTCCGCATTTAATCGAACTGCAAGGAAGTCCAAGAACATGCCAGTTGGCGTATTCGCAATGACATCTGGAGATGCCAGTTTAATCGATGGCTGAATGTCTCCAGTACGAAGCTCAACGGCGCCTTGCAGGTAAGAGTTACGCCAAGCCATGGTTTCAGACTGGTAGCCTTGTTGCTCAAAGCTATCCGCTAACGCAAAACGGTAGTCGATATTGCTTGGCTCACACTGAACAAGGTCATTAAACAGTTGTGATGCCTCTTGGTACTCGCCCTTTTGAAAGTGCGCTTGTCCTGCATTGAATAAGGTATCCGCACCTGCGGCTTCAACATAAACACACGACTTCGCTTTGGTTTGCAGTGGATTGGTGTTCACTGGGTTCATGTCATGGTAACCAAGGTACAGGTTCACAACTGCTCGTGCATTATGACTGTATGAGCCATGATAGCCGTTTGTGTGCCAAGTGTCTTTTTGAGATTGAGGAACGATTTTTTCAATCTCACGCCCAACATCATGGATGGTGACACCATGGTTCGCTAAACGCATCGCTTGGTTATGGATAAAGCCATAGTTATCACGTTGGAGCGTCATGTAATCCGCAATTTCGTTGGTTTCTGTCTTGCCATCATTCCACACTGGTGCAGAGTGAGCGGCATGAATGTTATCAACCAAGCCACTATCAACGTAGCGTAACTTCAGCTCTGTCAGATACTTGGTCCAAACTAGTGCATCACGCACTTTCGCACCACGGAAAGTATAGATATTGTGCATACCGTCATAGGTTAATTCCGCAGTATTCAACGAGCGGTATTCGGGAATATAAAGAACGATTTCTGCAGGCGCCTCAGCCCCCGGCATATTGATCGCGTGGAACTCTAACCCGTCAATGGTGACGACTTTTTCGCGTTCTTCAATTTCTTGTGTCGGAGTAACCAAGGTGACTTCACCACGAGAAGTGCCGAGACCAAGCGCATTATCAACGATGCCCTGAGTATTGTTATCCAACGTGGTTCCGTATTGGTAATTGGCACGACGCCCCATTGCAGCACCTGCAATCACGTTTTCGTCCGCTAGCTCTTTGATAAAGTCATTTGGTGCATAGATTGGTGCGCCTTCAACAAAGTCACCCGACTCAAAAATACCGCGTGAACCACCAAAATGATCTGCGTGCATGTGCGAGTAAATCATGCCCGTAATTTTGTGTTCGCCATTAATCTTTGGCAGATGCAATTTGGCAAATGCCCATGACGCCGCTGCCGCTTCTTTCGATAGCAAAGGATCGTGAATCACATAGCCATTATCAGTGCGATAGATGGTCATGTTAGACAAGTCTGCACCGCGAATCTGATACACCCCATCCGTCACTTTATACAAACCACCAGCGGCGTAGTTCAACATTCCCTGGCGCCAAATCGATGGGTTAACCGATGCAGGTAATTGCTCCACACTCATGTCTGACATGTATTCAAAGCGGTTCTTTAGCTCGCCCGCTTCATGAGTGCCAAACTCGGCAATGAGCCCTTTCTTCGTACGATCAAATGCACTGACGTCTTGCCAAGGTAGATCTTTCGCCAACGTCGCATTTGCACGCTGAGTATGTTCCGTCGCTGGCTTACCTTGGTAAGTATCTAAGCTGGCGTAATCCGCCATCGCAGAAAAAGAAACGAGTAGTGCAAGTGAAATCGCTGAAGGTGCAAAACGGTTAGTCATAGTGAGCCTCGTGGTGTCTCGTTTTTCGATATGAGGCTACTTTAATTCGTTGACACATCAAAATACATGCATGAAACTTTATTTAAAACATCACATATTGTTATGTTTTAAGAGGAGGAGCTTGTGCAACGATCCAATATCGACCTGAATTTACTTCACGTGTTTATTGCGGTTTATCAGCACCGTTCAATCACGGTTGCAGCGGACATCATGGGTTTAACTCAGCCCGGAGTCAGTGGGGTGCTGAAACGACTTCAACAGCAGCTAAGCGTACAACTTTTCGTTCGCTCAGGACGAGGCATTGAGCCTACGCATCAGGCTCACGAGTTAGCCCGTCAAGTTGAACCCGCACTCAATCAAATCCGAAATGCGTTGGAAGGAATAGACCGTTTCTCCACAGAGAACTCACGTCGTTTTGTGGTTTATACCACTGAACCCGTAATGTTAATGCTACTGCCGAAGATAGAGGCCGATACTCGCCTAGGACAGGTTGAGATTGAGTTACACCCTACGCTTTCTAGTGAAGAAAAACTGATCCATAACCTCAATCAACAAAAAGCCGACTTGGCGATCGACTTCGCGAATTACTCCGCACCTTCTTTTTTCTCTGAGTTTTTTTTAAATGATGAGATTTGCGTCATTGCTCGAAAAGCGCACCCGAGAATACAAAACTCACTGACGCTTGAGCAGTTTTATGCTGAAAAGCACGTCACCTTAAAACTGCGAAGAGAGGACGCTTATCTTGCTGACTATTTTACTAAAGAGTCGATTGGGGAGCGCAAAGTCGCTGCCGAATGTGATTCATTGGTGTCTCAAATGACGATGGTCTCAAACTGTGATTACTTAGTAGCGACGGTAAGAAGTATCGCTGACCAATTTGCAGAGCGACTCGATCTGCAAGTGCTTGATGCTCCTTTCACCAACATTCCTGTGAAATATCGGCTACTCACCCATAACCGGATGAAACACAGTCCTGCCAATATCTGGCTAAGAGACAAGCTCAGGTCATATTTCTCTACCGAGTCATCGACTTAGTAACGAGAGAAGTTGGCGATAACCGCACAATAGTATTGAGAGTGATTTAGGGGAGGAAGCAAGAGCTGGACGTCGAAGAAACAACAAGCCCACCAAATGGCAGGCTGATTTTTGTATTCATTTAAATATTGCCTGAGCGCTCAGCCGAACAGCTTGCTCCAGATACTTGGGTTACGCTTGTCGTGATACTCTTCACGTAACCCATCAATTTCACGCAATTGCTCTTTCGCTTCAGTTAGCTTACCTGCGTCGAGGTCTGATTCAATATTATCTAACGTGACAGACAGTTTATTAAAACCTTCTAGGTAAAGGTCAAACTTTTCTGGTGGGTAGTTACCACGTTTAGATTCTTCGACGATTGCTTGCAAGCTATCAATGGCAGACTTCATGGTTTCGACATCCGATGCTCCCGCTGCCTGTTTAAAATCCATTTTCATCTGCTTCATATTTTGTTTTAAATCGACGGCTTCTGCCATTGCGTATGTTGAGCCTAACGCAACCACACACCCTAAAACTACAGGACGTAACATTTTTACTTCTCCATTGTGTGCCGTATTCTGAGTCAGCTTTTTATACCCATAACCAAGGTTACTCAAGTATTGGAGTCGCAGTGTAAAGCAATCTATTCGCTGGTGCACAGGCAAAAATGTAATCAGGTTTATGCAGTGCGAATCTCGTCAAATTCTACGATAGGATTACGGCCACGTCGTTCTAGAAATGACAAAAACTGATCAGTCGAGTGAGTGATCACCTTAGAGCTGTCAATGCCAACACCATCCATCAACTCACTGACTAAACTTAAATTACCGACATCATGACAGAAATGTGCGTCACTGCCCGTGGTAAAGTACACACCGAGTTCTTTCCCGATTTTCGCAATCTCATAACAACGCTCCACACTACCAACGCGGCTGTTGCCTTTCAGTGTGGTGTTATTGATTTCAATCGCCACATTATACTGTTTTGCACACGTTAATACGGCGTCAAAATCAAAGTCAAAATTCGGGTTGCCCAAATGCCCAAGCGCATCTACACGACCATTTTTAATCACATTAATCAAGGCTTCGGTATGAATGGCTCTATTTGCGGGAATAAAGACGGGTTCGTGAAAGCTCGCAATCACCCAATCAAGGTTGAGATCAACACTAGACGGGATATCAATATCCCCTTCTGTATTCAGAATGTTTGATTCCACACCGCGAATAATCGCCACTCCATCTAAAAAGCGAGGAAGCGTTTTTTGGTTTGAGAAGAACCAGTAGTGAGGCGCCCCCGGCATTGATTCCGCGTGGTCAGTGGTACAAAACATATCCAGACCATTCACTTTTGCCAATTTAGCGTTTTCAATCAACGTACTGTATGCATGGCCACTCGCATAGGTATGTGTATGAGTATCAACTTTTAATTCCATCATTCATTCTCTTGAGTGCACAGTTGCAACCATTGTATACCCAAATGAGTTTAAGGTGCAGGATGACGTGGGGTTACAGGAGCAAGCACAAGAAAAACAGCGAGGCGTAATAGTAAGCGCTTTCCAAGTGGTTTGACGATGAAATGCACTAATTTTGCGAATGTATACACAGAGAATCATTTGTTTGACCAAATTGAATCCAAAATTAGTATAAAGTACAACATATACACTAAGCTCCAAGGAAAGGTCTTATGAAACTTATCAATGTCTTACTCGGTACCGTATGCTTACTCGTTCCCACACTCGCTACAGCCGTTCAAAATGCCACGGAGCGCAACCCGGGGGTTTCAGCCTTTATCATCGGTGGACAGCCAGCCGCAAAGAATCAACTCCCATTTTTCGCCCGTATCATTCTCCATCGTTCTGGTGAAAAACAGTTCTCGAACCTTTGTGGCGGTTCAATTATCAACGACCGCTATATCATGACTGCCGCTCACTGTGTGACGTCAGATGTCTTTACTGACCGGTGGACTATCGACGACCTTCGTGTCTTGGTTAAGAACCCCACAATGGACAACGTATATATTGAAGAATTTAAAGACGTCCGGACAATTACCATTCACCCAGACTACAATGCCAGTGATTTATGGCTCAACGATATTGCGATTTTGGAGCTTAGTCACCCAATCACCGACAATGTCGAGTCCATTACTCTACCTCAAGACTTTGGTGATTACAGCAGCCAATCTAAATATCAGATATTCGGTTTAGGTCAAACGTCGACAAATGATGAAACCGGACCAAACGCCTTACTCTGGGCAGAAGTCAAACCTCTCACTGACACTCAATGCGCCTCATTAGTGTCTGGCTATAATGCTCAGGAAAGCTTATGTGCCAATGGGTTCCCAAACCAAACCTATACCAGTATCTGTCGTGGTGATTCTGGCGGCCCATTAACTTACCAAGATGCTAACGGAACTTACCAACAAATCGGGATTGTTAGCTACGGCTCGAGCATCTGTGAATCACCTGACATTCCAAGTGTCTTTACCGAAATACTTAATTATACGTCTTGGATTGAAGCACAAACGAGTGCGGGTAATAAGACCAGTTATGATGCCTCACTAGCAAAGACCGAAGACTACCACAGTCAAGGTGATTCCGGTTTTGAACCAAAAGACACGATCAGCAATAGCGATCAAAACAGCAGTGGCGGTTCGACAAGTTGGTTAGTGCTATTGCTTACTATTTCTCTCCTAGTCAAACGAAACGTCAGTCAAACACGTTAGAAATAGCAGGCTATTTCATAGCATTGCTCCCTTGGACTCGAATCAATGACAACGATCTGAATCCTGCATCTTGAAGTCACTTGGGTATATAGGCAGACGAGCTCCGAGAAATGAAATGACTAACACTTTTAAAATCAAACACGTGGTGGATGCTGTAAAATTTAACATTGCGATCTTCACCAGTGTAATGATCGCTTTTGCACTGTCTTCGTTTTTCGTCATCGCATATGATACTTATCAAGTTATTTCGTTTGTTAGCGCCATCTTAGTGGTTTGCTTTTTCCGCTACGATAGTAAAGCATTAGCCCCCACTTTTCTGGGACTTCTTGTCTATTACTTATACACCAATAGAGCCTTTGACACCTCAGCTGTCATTGCTGCCACAACGATTCTCATACATTTCATCTGTTGCAAACTGTTTAAGCTACTACTAAATAAACAAGAGCATTCAACGGTATTTTCGGCGATGAAGTTATATTTCATCGTTTTCGGCTGCATGCTACCCATCCTAGGGGCGATAACCTTCTCATTACTTAAGTACTGGTTTAATGATGCACCAACCAGCAGCACGTTTTTCGTCTATTCTGCGTTAGGGCTGTATCTTACCCAACTGTTAGTCACTCCACTTCTGCATGTCGCACTGAACGCCTTACTAAAAGATCGCACTAACGGGATAACTCAATTGGATGACAACTTGCGCGTCTCATCAAGCCGAGAACTAGGCTACATCGCTTGGCTTGGCATGTGCGTGGTCATTATGGCCGTGGCGGTTTCTCATTCAAGCCCACTGCTTGCCAATATACTCTGTTTTCTATTGTTGATCGTCATTGTATCGGGCTTTGGCAGACACGGATTAATCCGCCCTCTTTTGCTCGGTTCTGTTGCCATTCTCACTATCATCCAAAATGAGATACATCGGGTAAATCTCAACTACGGGCACTATGCTAACTTCTTAGAATGGATCGTGATTGCCGCCGTAACAACGACGTTGGCGTACCTGTTAGGCAGTCAATCCATTCGTCGCTACGAGCTTGCTCAGAAGCAGATCCAGTACGAGCGAATCGACCCATACACTGGCCTGTACAACATTGCACAGCTAAAAGAAGACTTAGAGCTCCACGGTTCATTGGTATTAGTGTACTTAGATTTAGCTCCAACGATTTCGAAAATATCTGACTTGGACCATGAAGGGAAGACCCAGCTTATTCAACAACTTCATGATTACTTATGTAAAGGCATTACCAGCTTACCACATTGCTTCCGTCCACCTTTCTCTATCGGTATTCTTGGTTACGCTTTGCGCGATAGCCGCATCAACTCTAATTTAAACCGTCTCACTAAATACCTTGATGAATTCCAGTTTTATTGGCAAGGCACATCGATATCGCTGGTGCTGCCAACATTGCACTGTACTCATGCTTCACTGGACGATGACATAGAGAAAACCGTGTCTGCACTTTGCGATCAGCAACCGAGTTACGGCCAGTCAATACGCTGGTTAGATGCGCATCACGTACCAGTGAGAGGATTAGACAAACTAAGCTTTATTCAACAAGTGTTTAAAAAAGGCATGTTCGAACTTTATTGCCAACCTTATGCTAAGTTAAATGGCAAACAGGACAACGCATGCAGTTTCGAAGTGTTGTTGAGGATAAAAAACATCGATGGCACTTACCTTTCCCCTGCAGAGATTTTTCCTCTTATCAATCAGTTCGGCTTAGAAGTTGAACTTGACCACTGGGTTATTGATAATACATTTAAAATGCTGAGCGGGTCTGTTCGCGATTGGAGCCACATTGAAAAATGCGCGATTAACTTAACCGCAAAAACGCTTGGGGTTGAACACTTAGCGGATAGCATTATCAACCAAGCTAAAGCGTTTAACATCCCACTTTCCCGTATCTGTTTTGAAATTACTGAATCTGCCGCATTCCAGAATGAGCAACAGGCGATTGATACGTTAGTCGCGATGAGAACGGCGGGCTGTAAAATCGCGATTGATGATTTCGGCACCGGGTATGCGAGTTTCGCTTATCTGCGCAAACTGCCATTAGACATATTGAAAATTGATGGTGCATTTGTCATCAATCTACCAAATAGCGAAACCGACCGATTGATCGTGAAATCCATTTGTAATGTCGCCGATGACATGCATTTAGAGACTGTTGCTGAGTTTGTGGAAACTGAAAAACATATAGAGATATTGAAAAACCTAGGTATCACCTACGCGCAAGGCTACGGTGTGGCGAAACCTAGACCACTACTTACATTTTTAAACACATTTTGAGCCTGAAAAGAAGCTAGAGATTAGATTAGATGAAATTTAAATGAACATAAAAGGGCGTTTATAACGTTCTTCGCTTTAGCCGCGAGTTAATAATATCTTCAATCAGTTTTTGTTCTTTTTTGGCTTTCTCGTAATTCTGCTTTTGGCGCCAGCGTTCAAGCACTTTTTCCAGTCCCTTAATGCGAGCATGCTTGTTCTCTAGTGTTTTTTGTACCGAGGCGCATTCTGCTTGCATCAGCGCTTCCTCTTGCTCATGGTGACGGAGCATCTTTTGCAGCAAGTGATCGACACGATTAAGGTTCATTAATGTGGCGCTATTGAGTGTCGGCGTCGTCAATGCGGAATGCCCTGCATGCGCTTTCAGTTCCGATAACTGCGCCAACTGTAGCGATAAATGAGCGTGTCGCTGCCGCATGACATCCAACTTCTGACCTACTCTATCGCGCTGCTTTTCTTCCATTTGTTGCAGTTTGCCGACGGCTTTTAACTTGGCTTCCATGCACTATTGCCCACTTTGAAACATCTGTGCCAACGCGGTTAAACTGGTTGGATAGTCTACCGCTTCATTCGCTGATTGCTGCAAATAAGCACGCAATTTCGGGTACATCGAAACGGCCTGATCCAACTCCGGATCTTGCCCCGGCTGATATCCTCCCAACGGCAATAACTCTTTCACCTGCAGATAATTGGAATAGTACTGACGGAAATTGTTCGCAATAGCGCTGTGCGCTTCATGAGTACATGCGTTCATACAGCGGCTGATCGATGCATTGATATCAATAGCGGGATAATGCCCCTGCTCTGCCAATTGACGAGAAAGAACAACGTGACCATCTAATATTGCCCGAGCTGA
This sequence comes from Vibrio sp. PNB23_22_6, assembly GCF_052877535.1. Classification (NCBI taxonomy): domain Bacteria; kingdom Pseudomonadati; phylum Pseudomonadota; class Gammaproteobacteria; order Vibrionales; family Vibrionaceae; genus Vibrio; species Vibrio sp. PNB23_22_6. The sequence continues at coordinate 30,352 of NZ_JBNFXP010000009.1, forward strand.
GTCCACCACTGGATCTTGTTGGTCGTCCCCTTCAGCTAATACTGTATAAATTGCGGTTAAACTGCCGTGAGGGTTTTCACTGTTCCCTGCGCGCTCTAAAAGTTGCGGTAATACACTGAATACCGAGGGCGGATAACCACGCGATGCTGGCGGCTCGCCAAGTGACAACGCGATTTCTCGTTGCGCCATGGCATAGCGAGTAAGCGAGTCCATCAACAATAAAACGTCTTTGCCCTGATCACGAAAGTATTCTGCTACGCGATGGCAAAGTAACGTCGCTCGCAAACGCATTAATGGTGATTCATCGGCGGGTGCTGCAATAATGACCGCTTTTTGGCGTGCTTCTGGGGTTAAATTTCGTTCGATAAATTCTCGAACTTCTCGTCCTCGCTCACCAATCAAACCAACGACGATCACATCCGCTTCGGTGTTTTTCGTGATCATACCCATTAAAACACTTTTACCAACACCACTGCCGGCCATCAGACCAATGCGCTGGCCTTTACCGACAGTCAGTAGCCCATTAATAGTACGGACACCAACGTCTAGCGGCGTATCAACTGGCCTACGCTTAAGCGGGTTGATCGGTTTTGGCTCAAGTGAAACTCTATCACCGCCCTTAAGTGGCGCACCATCATCAAATGGTTCGCCTAACCCATTAACCACACGCCCTAGCCACTGCGAACTAAGTTGTACGGTGCTGTCGCCATCCAGTGGGATCACTTTTGCGCCAGCAAATAACCCACCTAAACGTCGTATTGGCATCAAATAAGCAACCGTATGTTCAAAGCCCACCACTTGCGCTTCAATCATATCGCCTTCCGCTGTTTCGACTAGACAGCGTTGTTCTAGTTTGAATCGGCACCCCACTGCTTGTAGCATCAGCCCATTCACCTTGATTAGGCGACCGGTAACTCGGGCGACAGGGATCGAATCGAGCGATGCTAATGCATCGCTCAAACGTTCATTCAATAGTTCGTGGCTTAAGGTGCTACTCATTTTCTACTTCAACCGAAGGGAGAGGAACTTCGTCCAGCAAATGCTGCTTTACGTTATCCATACAAATTTGTAATCGAGAATCACAACTCGCATCAGCCTCTGCATCATCCGTCACCAAGTGACAACCACCTACCGGCAATTCGCTGTTCGCAACCAACTTCCATGACGCTGACAACTCTTTATTGATTTGCGTGATCCGTTCAAGATCTTGCGGATTCAAATGCACCGTCACCGTTTCTGCTTTACCCGGCATAGCCGATAAGGTTTCATCCACCAACGCCAAAATCTGCTGAGGCATGAGTGTGAGTTCCGCTCGAATCACTTGTTGCGCGACTTTCTGAACAAGTTCACAGATCATTTGACGCTGCTGTTGCTCTTTCTCACTTTGCCAACGAGACAAGGCTTGATAAAGTTCGTTGACCGGTTTTGCTGCCTCTAAAAAGCTTTGTTTACCCGATTGCTCTCCAGATACGAAACCTTTCTGAAAACCTTCTTTCTGCCCTTCTAGAAGGCCTTTCTGCTTACCTTGCTCAATGCCTTGACGTAGACCTTCCTCGTGACCTTGCTGCAAGCCTTGTTGAAAACCAACTTCTAATTGCTGCTGAATATCAACTTGAGTCTCTTGCCAGTTCTGGCTTTCCGATACAAAATCATCTTCAATCGTAACTGGCTTAGCTAACGGAGGGAATCGATGTAAACGATAACCATTCGGAGGTAAACGCATGATAGTGGATCTTCTCTCTGCCATTGTGTTATTCCACCGTTTTCTCTTCATAAAGAACCAGCTGGATTTCACCTGCATCATCCAGTTCGCGAACCATCTGCATGATGTCGTTACGTGCACGATGAACGCGGCTTAATGCCACCGCACCACGTGACTCCATCTCATCTTCTAGTGCTTTTACCATGCGCTGTGGCATAGAGCGTTTGATCGCTTGCAGCAACGTAATCTCAGATCCTTTTAGCGCCACTGCCCACATTTCTAGTGGAATTTGTTGCACAAGAATATCCATCGTTTCTTCGCGCTGACGGCCGAGAACCATGAAGTCAAACATGTTCTGTTCGATCTCATTGACAACATCGGCATCGTGAAGTTTAAGCATTTCCATCAACGACGCTCGATCACCTTCAAAACGGTTAATGATGTCGGCCGCCTGTTTGACGCCCGACAGGGGTACGCTCTGATTAGCGGACACTTTCTCAATGCAACGTTCCACCAATTCGTGCAGATCATTCGCTACTTGATGGTCAATGTCTTGTAGTTGTGCAATGCGGAATAAGATCTCATCATGATAATCTTGAGGCAGATGCTTCAATACCACAGAAGAGCTATCCGCGGGTAGGTAAGCCAGGAAAATCGCCTGCATCTGCGGATGCTCATTGACGATAAACCGCGCCAATGTTTCCGCTTCAACCCATTGCAAACGTTTCATATTGTTGCGAATTTCATCACCGTATAGGTTATTAAGTAAGCCTTTCGCTAAATCATTACCCAACGCTTTGCGCAGCGTATTCGACAAGTACTCTTTTGAAGCACCGCGAATACCACTGTGATCACTAAAGTCTTCAAAGAAGTTCTGAATCACCGTACGAGCAGACTCACTTTTGATGCCGTTGAGTTTCGCCATTGCACGAGTAACACACTGTGTTTCGTCTCGACTAAAATGTTGCAACACCTTCGCCGCCGCGTCCTCACCCATGCCGAGCAGCACCAGTGCGGTTTGTTCTACATAACTAAGCGTCTGCTTCGACGTTGACTGTGCTGTGTTCATTGATGTTTACCCATTGTTTCAATATCTCGGCTACACGCTCTGGCTCTTCATTTGCAATAAGCTGTAGGTGTTTAAGTTGGATCTCTAGTGGTGATCCTGGCGGTGGCAACATATCGCTGTTGACATCCAGTCCAGAAGACAGAGCTATACCTTTCTCGGATAGGCGACGATTAAGTACATCTTCATACTCGTACTCTTCACGAGTCTGTAAATTATCATAGCTTGGTTCATCTTGCGGCGGGGCGAACTCCAACTCAGAAGAACGCTTGTCTGCGCCAGTTAGGTGCATGATCAGTGGACGAAGAACGAACATAATCATCGCCAGACCCAACATGCCACCAATAACGTAACGTAAGGGCTGCTGAACTGTTGGATCTTGCCACCAAGGCAGTGCTGGCGGCGCGTCGATCACAATTGGGGTGAAGTTAAAGCTCATCAAACTCAAGCTGTCACCACGTGCATTCGAGATACCCACCGCGTCCATGATCATGGTTGAGATTTGCGATTTATCCGCTTCACTCCATGCGACACCATCCGGTGCGGCTTGCGAGTTAAGCAGAACTGACACGCTGAGCTTTTCAACTTGACCTTGTTGGTACTGAGTTCGACGCACACTGCTGCCTACCGCATATTGGCGATTAACTTCTGAACGTGCATTGGTGTTCTGGCTATCGTTGGTTGGCGTTTCACCGGTTACAGGTGGTTGATTGCTCAAAGAGCCCGGAATACCTAATGCAATTTGGTCAACGGAGTTGTTTTGGATAGTGTGTTCATTACGAACGACCGGTGCGTTATCGAGGATCTCTTGTGTCTCTTCGACTTGGCTAAAGTTCATATCCGCCGCAACTTGTACGCGGAAGTTACTTGGCCCCACGATCGGCGTCAGCATGTCAGCCGCGCGCTGGATGATTTGCTTCTCAACACTCTTTTGGTATTCAAGGTATTTCGCATTCACTTTGCCCGCTTCAGCAGAAGCCACATCCGCACTCAGTAGTCGACCGTATTGGTCAATCACCGAGACAAATTCAGGCTTCATTGCTGTCACGCTGCCAACCACTAGGTTGATGATGGCTTCGACCTGCTCAGGCTTCAGATCTTCCCCCGGCTTAAGCTCTAACATCACAGAAGCCGAAGGGTTTTCCGTGTTTTGGCGCACAAACAAGGTTTGACGAGGAACCGCAAGGTGGACACGTGCATTCGCTACTGCATTTAGCGACATGATAGTGCGCACTAACTCACCTTCTAAACCGTGGCGATAACGTGCCGTTTCCATAAACTGGCTGGTACCTAGCGAGCTGTCTTCTTTTAATGAATCCAGACCCGTTGGCAATTTCGCTTTCACCCCTTTCGAAGCAAGCAGCATGCGGATGCGGGCAACTTCACCCTCCGACACCAACACTTGGCCGTTTTGTTCTTGCATGCGGTAGCTAATGCCTTCGCTTTCAAGCACTGAGATGATTTCACCGATATCGAAACGCTCTTGCTGACTATATAGCGGTCGGAAGCTCTGAGAAGAACTCCACAACGCGACCACAATAATCGCGGCAACAATGGCTGCCAATACGGCGGACAACACAAGGTTACGCTGGCTGCTTGACCACAACTGTCTGATTTTATATTTCACATCATCCATCCCTTTTGAAGAGGATAGCGTTTGTGTTGAACTCATAGGCATTGCCGTGTTTCCGGCAACTTGGGGAGTAATTTCTGACATAGATTACACCGGCATTTTCATAATATCGTCAAAAGAGGCCACAACCTTGTTGCGTACCTGCATCAGTGCATTGAAAGACAAGCTCGCTTTTTGACTTGCCACCATTGCTCCAACCAAGTCATCACTTTTCCCCGTTTCTACCGCTGTCATTTTCTGACTGGCCACCGATTGGTGCTGGTTCACCGAATCCAACACACTGGTCATTGCTTGAGAAAACGATAACGGTGCATTCAGAGATTGCTTGTCGATCGGGTTAGCACTTACGACAAATTCTGGCTGCTGAACCTGAGTTCTCATGATCTCCATTTTCGACAGCATTAATTGCTCTGCCGAGATCGCATTGGTAGGTTGACTTGCCATTTACTGTTTCTCCTTTTAGGCAGCCGAGCCTAGCGCCGACTGTAAATCAATACCGTGTTCACGCATTGCTGCGAGCTTGTAACGCAACGCTCGGGTAGATACGCCCAAAGCATTTGCGGTTTTGGTTCGGTTTCCACCAAACTGACGTAATTTTTCCAAGACAAATTGATACTCCGCCTGCTTCTTTGCCTCAACGTGACCAAAACTTGAGGTTGGCTCCGCAGAAGGCACTCGAACGAGAAAATCAATCGGTAGCATCAGATCATGGGCAGTGATGTAGTCACCGTGACGCATCACTAACGCACGTTGAATGACATTTTCGAGTTCACGAATGTTCCCTGGCCAGTGATACTGACACAGCGCAGAGATCGCATCCTGAGACAAACGACAACGGCTGCTGTCTTGGTATTTTTCGATAAAGAATTGACTGATAGGTAGAATGTCCTCTTTACGCTCGCGCAACGGAGGCCAGTGCAAAGGTAAAACATCAAGACGGTAGTAGAGGTCCTCACGGAATGTGCCTTTTTGCACTTCTTCACGTAGGTCTTTGTTTGTCGCAGTAATCACGCGAATATCCAATTGAATCGCTTTATGGCTGCCGACACGCTCAACTTCGCGCTCTTGTAAAACACGCAATAGTTTGGCCTGCACTGCTGGAGACATTTCACCGATTTCATCGAGTAATATCGTGCCACCATTGGCCTCTTCAAATTTTCCGCTTTGGGAGCCAGTCGCGCCAGTAAATGCCCCTTTCACATGACCAAACAACACCGCTTCAAGCATAGATTCTGGGATAGCCGCACAGTTCACTGCAACAAAAGGACCATCCAAACGTGGAGAGTGCTCGTGCACATAACGTGCGAGCACTTCTTTCCCGGTGCCTGACTCACCCGTTATCAATACACTCGCGTTCGTACAGGCAGCGCGATGTGCCAATTGAAGTACCTGCTTACTACGCCAAGACTCGGCCACTATATTAGCCAATGGTTTACCCAGTGCTTCAACACGTTTCAGTAAATTCAGTAGTTGATTGGTTTCAAATGGACGCAATAGATAGTCAGTCGCCCCTGAATTCATGATTTCTGCCGCGAGAAGGCCTTGTTCTTGATCGACAATCGCAATCACAACACCTACGTTTCGTTGCCTCTGGTGACACACTACAAACTCACGAACACACATATCCGGTAGTGTTGAACTGACCAAGGTAATGCTTGCTCTCTCTTCTAATAGTGCACTTCGGCCTGTACGAGAATGTCGAGCGGAATAACCCGCACTCTCAAGTACATCCAATACGGGTTGAGCAAGACTTTCATTGGGCTCTACCAACAAAATATCCGTTTTCGTCATCATTGAACCTTGACCTTCTTTTGTTGAGTGTGTTGTTTCAATTCTTTATGGTTTTTAGCAATAACGCGCTCGTTGTCTCGAACAAGGCGCAACGTCACCCGACGATTTTTCATTTGTCCTGCACTGGTGTTATTACTAGCAATCGGATAGCGAGAACCATGCGCTCTCACTTCAATGAGGTTGGCATCGATTCCCTTGCCGACAAGGGCTTTGGCAACTTGTTCAGCGCGTTGACGAGATATAGTGAGGTTAACTACATCGGAACCAACGTTGTCTGTGTGCCCATCTACAAGGATTTTAGTGACTCGGTTATCAGCAGACACATAACTGTATAACGCAGCAATCGTTTCTAACTGAGATGGGGTCAGTGTTTTTTGCCCAAATTGGAAAGGCAGGACCAGATCACGTGCTTGCGAAAAAGACAATTTAGGTAACCGCTCACGACACGCTTTAAATGACGCTAAAGCAGGTTGAATTTGAATGGTTGGCAACGTCAGCTCGGAAAGCGAGGAAGCATCACCCCCCATAAGTGACAGTGTAACCCAGTTTCCTTTAGTAATACCATCAAGAAGTAACTCACTTCCTTTTACGAATTCAAATCGACGCGTTGCTTCTGGAGCAGTTTGTGACGCTAATAAATTCGTTATCAGCTCACCATTCCATGGGGCACTTTGAGTTTGAAGAGAAGCGCTATTCCATTTTTCATCGCCATCTTTTACTTCTGAAATAAAAAAAAGGCGATTATCAGTTTCCGCCCGGAAGTAAAACTTCCCATATGGAATGTCCGTATGAATTAATCTGCATTCAAGTTGATTTCCTTTATAATCCCAACTCGATAGATCCATAGGAACAATGACACTTTCACCTGCCAAGGTTAATTTTGACCATGTCATAATCATGACAAATATAAGTTTTGATATTTTTGTTAAAACGTATTTCTTACATAACCTTGACTTAGTTAGATTTCTCAAATATGCCATCATATTAGGGTGTCTGGCATAGTTAATCATATTGATTCCCTATTCTAAAACATTGAAAGTGGTCAATAAGCGTACAAAGAACGAATTTCCACTCGTACCTATAAATGAATGGCTTCATGATCAGAAAGTAACGCATGATGTTTGTGTTCAAGAATTGCTGTGAATTTAACCGATCATTCCAGATAATTAACACATGAACTTATATTCTTATCTTGAATTTATAGGACAAAAATAACTCTTTTTATTTTTTATGAAAAGTGCCTCATTGCCTCCGCAAATCAACATATGAACTAAAGTCACATTATTTAAAGTTGAAACTAAAGGTTAGTAAAAAACTCTGTGTAGACTACACGCTATTAAGTTAAAACAACTTCGAATGTTAAGGCACGGTAAAATATAAATGGAAAGCAGAGACAACGAGCCTATTTCCGACATCAAACTTCTTGATGTAGAATTATTAGGCAAACCTATTCATATCATTCGAGAAAAGCTCGAAAGTTTGATTTCAGAATCTTGTTCTAGCCTAACCAATGAATTACAAAATTGGCTCAGCACCAACAAAATCGAAGCAAACTTAGTTTCAGTAGAGCTACACAGATTTTCACCAACTTTCTTGGATAAAGACCAAACCTCCATTTATCAGCATCAAGATGGCGGCATGGTGTATATCCACGGAGACGCACAAGCATTAATCAAGCTTGCTGACCGTTTTTACGGTGCGGCAACAGAGCGCGACTCTACAAGCTTGACTGCGAGTGACTTGCGCCTTCAAGAGCGTATTAGTCGAATCATCATCAACTGGCTAGCACCTCAAGAAATGTGGCAAGCCTGCGAGTACGAAACGCCAAGAGGCATCGGACTGCATGCCGAGCTTTCTATCGCGTTCGATGACTGCCAAGGTGCGGTTCATCTCAAATTGGATAGTCAGTTGATTCAAACCTTAATAGATCAATTGAAATTACAATCCGATGTCGACCTGTATCAGCCATTTTGCCGTTCTCTGGCGTCAACGCCTGTTCGACTCAATGTCGTACTCAGTAAAAAAAATATGGCATTGAGTGATGTTATCGGACTGAAGCCGAATGATATTTTACCGATAGAGTTACTCAATACTGTGCCAGTCAGTATTGGCAATCAGTCACTTTTCACTGGTCGTATTGCCGAGCAAGACGATCAACTTGTTTTGATTTTTAACCCAGATAAGGAATCGCAGCGATGAGCGAAGCCCAAGCAACCACAGCATTCGACGCCGATGATTTGAACTTTGACGATTTTCAGCTAGAAGACTTTGCCCCAGAGCAACCATTCCAAGCAGAACCGGTAACAGAACGCGATTTGAGCTTTTTTAAAAGCATTCCTGTTACCGTTACCTTAGAAGTCGCGAGTAAAGAAATCCCACTAGGCGATTTGATGAAAGCGGGTGAAGGCACAGTGATTGAACTGGACAAACTCAATGGCGAACCTCTTGATGTGAAAGTAAATGGTTCTCTGATGGGACAAGCAGAAGTCGTGGTCATTAACGACAAATATGGCCTACGCCTGATCGATGTCCATGACTCTGCGCTTAGCGGCGTTGGCCGATAAATTCAGGTGGGTTGCGCGATGAATGTTCTGAGTGACAGTCAGTGTCGGTTGCCTTTACTGGTGATTACATTACTTGGTTTACTGTTGTTTACGCTGCCAACCATGGCGGCAGACAATGGCTTAACCATCTTATCCGTTTCCGACGGTGACACGCAGCAAGAATACAGTGTTAAGCTACAGATCCTCTTGCTAATGACGGCACTCAGCTTCTTGCCGGCCTTCATCTTGATGGCCACAAGCTTTACACGCATTATCGTAGTATTAGCCATATTGCGTCAGGCGTTAGGCTTGCAGCAGAGTCCGCCAAACCGAGTTTTGGTCGGCATTGCACTAACGTTGACGCTGCTTATCATGCGCCCTGTCTGGACCGATATTTACGACAACGCCTTCAAGCCGTATGACAAGGGTGAAATTACCTTGATGCAAGCGTTTTCGGTGGCCGAAAAACCTGTTCGTCACTTTATGTTGGCACAAACCCACCAAAGCTCGTTGGAGCAAATGCTGCGTATTGCCAACGAGCCTATCGACCAAAACGTCGAAGATATTTCATTTGCTGTCGTGTTGCCTGCTTTCGTCATCAGTGAGCTGAAAACCGCATTTCAAATCGGCTTCATGTTGTTTATCCCGTTTCTGATCATCGACCTTGTCGTTGCCAGTGTGTTGATGGCAATGGGTATGATGATGCTGTCACCACTGATCATCTCGCTGCCATTCAAGCTTGTCGTGTTTGTTCTGGTGGATGGCTGGGCGATGACTGTCGGCACACTATCCGCCAGCTTTGGGTAATGGGAGCGCAACATGACACCAGAACTCACCGTTACACTATTTTCTGACGCCGTCTGGCTGATCATCTTGATGGTAGCCGTCTTGGTTTTGCCGGGGTTGATTGTTGGTCTTTGCATTGCGGTATTTCAGGCTGCCACGCAAATTAACGAGCAAACCCTCAGCTTCCTGCCACGTTTGTTAGTCACGCTGCTGATGGTGATTTTTGCGGGTCACTGGATGCTACGTAAAATCATGGAATTGTTTGATTTCTTGTTCCACAATATTCCAGGGATGATCGGCTAATGGCGATCACGTTTGCGGAACTGTCCGTGATTCTAGGTCAGCTGTGGTGGCCATTTTTTCGCATCGGTGCCGTATTCATTTCCATGCCATTTTTTGGTGACGCGCTGATTCCAGTCTGGGTTCGCAGCTTGCTTGCGCTCTCGATTGTGGTGATCACCGCACCACTTATGCCACCAATGCCAGAAGTCGAACTGTTCTCGATGACCTCGCTTTTCTTAGCGTTCGAACAGGCGATATGGGGCCTGATGTTCGGCTTAATCCTGCATATGTTGTTCAATGTATTCACCATGCTCGGCCAGACTATCTCGTTACAAATGGGCTTGGGTATGGCGATGATGAACGATCCGGTTAATGGTTTGTCTGTGGCGATTCTAGGCCGCATGTTCCTTATCTTCTCGACCTTGTTGTTTCTTGCACTTGAAGGGCATTTATTGGTTATCGATATCGTCATTCAAAGCTTTGTCATTTGGCCTGTGGGATCGGGTATCTCCGCCCTTTCCTTGCAAGGCGTTGTGAACATCTTTGGGTGGATGTTTGCTTCTGCGCTTGCCTTAGCGTTACCAGCGATCGTTTCTATGCTGCTCGCCAACATCAGCTTTGGTGTGATGAACCGAGCAGCGCCATCACTCAACGTTTATGCGTTGGGCTTTCCCATGACCATGCTCTTAGGTTTGTTCAGCGTGTTGATCTCTGTCTCTGGCGTGCCTAGTCGCTATACCGCGTTAGTTCACGACACCATTCGTTTCTTGAATAACTTTATGTTGGGGGGCGCATGAGCGAACAGTCGTCTCAAGACAAAACCGAGAAAGCCTCGCCCCAGAAGGTCAAAAAAGCCCGTCAGGAAGGGCAAATTCCGCGCGCAAAAGAGTTCACTACCGCCGTTATCTTCCTAGCCGTTGCGATGTTTTTTTATTCCCAACTCAACAGTATTTGGGAAAGCATGTCTGGCGTATTCCGTTACAACATGACCCTAACCAAAGCCGACTTGGAAAACCCAAAGCAATTGGTGGAACACCTTGGTCAGAGCTTGGCGGTGATCATTGAGATGCTATTGCCCCTCTTCTCAGTAATCATCATTGTCACCTTTGGCAGCAGCATGGTGCTGGGTGGGTGGATGTTCCGCCTTGCGAACGTCATGCCAAAACTCAGCAAACTGAACCCTATCTCTGGCATTAAACGTATTTTCTCTACTCGCTCACTTGTGGAATTGGTCAAATCGACTTTTAAAGTACTCGTCATCTTCGGCATTCTTTATGGCTACCTAGACAACCATCTACAGCCGCTACTTGGCATGCAAAACTTACCACTCAGCCAAGGCTTCTCACTGATCATGTCGATTTTGTTTGAAGGTCTGCTGCTGATGGGGTTCGCCCTATTGCTGTTTGGGGTACTTGATATTCCTTACCAACGCTGGGAGCACCTCAAAGAGCTGCGCATGACCAAACAAGAACTCAAAGAGGAGTTCAAGAACAACGAAGGTCGACCAGAAGTTAAACAACGCATTCGCCAAATTCAGCAGCAGTTTGCTCGCCGTAAAATCGACAAAATGGTGCCAACCGCAGACGTGGTGATCACCAACCCGACCCACTACGCCGTGGCATTGAAGTACGAGCCGTCGCTGTCCGATGCACCATTTGTGGTGGCAAAAGGCGTCGATGAAACCGCGATGCACATTCAACGCATCGCCCGCGAGAACAAAGTCGAGATCATCAACTCGCCGCCGCTGACTCGTTCGATTTATCACACCACAGCGATTGAGCAGGCCATTCCGAGCCAACTCTATATCGCAGTGGCCCATATTTTAACTTACGTTTTGCAGTTGAAAGCCTTTCGTAAAGGGGACGGAAAGGAACCGACGCCTTTGCCTCATTTTTCAATTCCAAAGCATTTGCAACACTGATTAACCCGCGTTTACCCAAGGACACAGAGTATGTTTAACCGGTTAAAACACCTTCAAACTTCCACTAAAGGCTACATTGGTATTCCAATCGTCTTGTTGATGGTATTGGCAATGGTCATCTTGCCTTTACCACCATTGCTATTGGACGCGCTGTTCACCTTCAATATCGTGTTAGCGATCTTGGTATTACTGGTCAGCACGACAGCGAAGCGACCTCTCGATTTTTCGATTTTCCCAACCATTTTGCTGGTCGCGACCTTACTTCGCCTCACTCTAAACGTGGCTTCAACGCGTATCGTATTGCTTGAAGGTCACAACGGCAGCGATGCTGCTGGTAAGGTAATTCAAGCCTTCGGTGAAGTGGTGATCGGCGGTAACTACGTGGTCGGTATGGTGGTGTTCATCATCTTGATGATCATTAACTTTGTTGTGATCACCAAAGGTGGTGAGCGTATTTCCGAAGTCTCGGCACGCTTTACCTTGGATGCTCTACCAGGCAAACAAATGGCCATCGATGCCGATTTAAACGCAGGCTTAATTGACCAAGAAACCGCCCGTCAGCGCCGTAAAGAAGTCGCGAACGAAGCCGACTTCCATGGCTCAATGGATGGTGCGTCTAAATTTGTTCGTGGTGATGCGGTTGCGGGTCTGCTTATCCTGTTCATCAATATCATCGGTGGTATCAGCATTGGTGTGTTCGAGCACGGATTACCAGCGTCAGAAGCCTTCAAGACTTATGCCCTGTTGACTATCGGTGATGGTTTAGTTGCACAAATTCCATCACTATTGCTAGCAACCGCGGCCGCCATTATCGTGACGCGCATTAACGACAGCGATGACGGCATGTCGGAAACCATGCATAAGCAGTTGCTCGCGACATCAGCAACCTTGTATACCGTTGCGGCCATCATGGCAATCATTGGAATGGTCCCGGGTATGCCTCATCTTGCGTTCTTCACCTTTGCCGCCGTGTTGGCATTTGCAGGGTGGCGACAAAGCAAAAAACCGGTGCAAGATACCCAAATCGACCAAGTGGAGGCGCTCTCTCATGCGATGCAGGTAGAAGAAACTGCACTCACTTGGGACGATATTCCTCATGTCCACACGCTGTCTCTTGCGTTGGGCTATCGTTTGGTTCACTTGGTCAACAAAGAACAAGGTGCGCCTTTAGCACAGCGTATTCGTGGCGTGCGCCGTAACCTCTCTGAGCAAGTGGGCTTCTTGCTGCCAGAAGTGCGTATTCGCGACAACCTAAGTTTAAAACCAAACCAATACACCATTGCGTTGAACGGTGAAGTTATTGAACAAGGCTTTATCGAGCCAGAACGTCTCATGGCGATTGCCGTTGGTGAAACCTATGGCGAAGTCGATGGTATTCTTGGCAGCGATCCTGCCTACCAGTTGCCTGCCGTTTGGATTGAACATCAAGACAAAGCCAAAGCGCTCAACATGGGCTATCAGGTGGTTGACGATGGTACGGTGATCGCGACACACATCAGCAAAATCATGAAAACCAATTTGGCTGAGTTGTTCACCCATGACGACGTTGAAGCCATGACTCAACGTTTGACTGCGCAAGCACCCAAATTGGCCGAAGCCTTAGCCGCTGCACTGACCCCAGCACAGCAACTTAAGGTCTACCGTCAGCTTCTGCTTGACCAAGTTCCACTGAAAGACATTCGTACCATCGCTAATACCATGTTGGAGTCTTCTGAAAATACCAAAGAGCCAATTTTGCTTGCGGCGGATGTACGCTGCGCGCTGAAACGCACTCTGGTGAACTTAGTCGCAGGACAAAAAAACGAACTGAATGTCTACGCTTTATCGGATGAACTTGAGAACATGCTGATGGCTTCTCTACAACAAGCCCAAACAGCAGGCGCTGTCATGCTCGATAGCTTCCCAATAGAGCCAAACATCCTTAGTCAGTTCCAACAGAACTTGCCTTTGATTCGTCAGCAACTTAAACAACAAGGCTTGCCACCCATCTTACTGGTGATGCCCCAATTGCGACCACTGCTGGCGCGTTACGCACGTACCTTTACCCAAGGATTGGCGGTACTGTCTTACAATGAAATTCCAGAAAATAAACAGATCAACGTGGTAGGAAACCTTGGCTAATCTCATATCAACAACAGCGATGTACGATTATTTATGCGGCCTCGCACTGCAACATATTGTCACGGACGACGACCAACTGGTGTTTGATGCGCTCAAACACAATGACATTCAACACGCCTGTCAAGCCATCCGTAAAACCAAAACCGGTGAGGTGGCATACCAACACCTCACCCTGCGCTTTGGTGTACGTGGCGAGCAGAGTGTTTATCAGTTTGAATTGTCTGAGCAAATGCAATATTGCTTAGATTTATACAGCTTGTATTTAGCCCTGCGCCAAACTCAGTTCCAGCTCGATACCTTTCATCCGGATCTTATCAGCAATGTCGTTGTGCCTATTCGGATCGACGCCTTATTATGGCAAGCAGGCCGCCATTTTTTGAATCAGATGATTCAATTCCACAAGGCAGCATTTCAACATGTCGTGCCCTCTTTACAAGCCGATGAATCCCTTTGCCTGCACGAGCAAGTCACCACTTTGGTTGAGCTGTTAAAAGACAACGCGTATGCGTTATGGTTTGAAATCGCGACCAGACAAGTGCACTTCGAACGCATAGCAGAGTTTAAACCTGATATGATTAAGCTATCCGTGACAATGGAAAACAAACAAGATCAGCACGCGTTTCTGCCTATCGCGCGCTTTCTTCGTCACAATCAATTTCCTTGGGTAGCAGGGAGAGTCGCCAGCCAAAATGAACTCAATCGCTACCGCTTACTCGGTGCGAATTATTACTTTGGCTATTTCAGTGATATTCCCACCTCATTGTCGTTTAAATCGTTCGACGATGAATAAATAGGGTAACGATAAAGGGCGAGTTCAGAAATAAGAACTCGCCCTTTTTTATGTCTGAACAGCCTTAAAATACGAGTTTTCTGGAATAGATATCACCAAAAACCATCAAAATTGGCGATTTTGGCAAAATTTTTAAATTTCCAATTAATCATTAAAACCAACCGACCGCCTCTAGTTAGTGAGCGGGGCGATAGTCCCACATTGAACAATCAAGGAGAACAGATTATGGCTCTATCAATGCACACTAACTACGCTTCGCTGGTTACTCAAAACACGCTAAGCAACACTAGTAACCTACTGAACACAGCAATGGAGCGTTTGAGCACGGGTTACCGTATTAACTCTGCAGCAGACGATGCAGCTGGCCTACAGATCTCTAACCGTTTAGAAGCTCAAACTCGCGGTATGAGCGTTGCGATGCGTAATGCACAAGACGGTATGTCTATGCTACAAACAGCGGAAGGTGCTTTCGATGAAGCAACTAACATTCTGTACCGCATGAACGACCTAGCAACTCAGTCTGCAAACGGCACAAACACAGCAAAAGACCAAGATGCTCTTCAAAAAGAATTTGCAGAACTAGGTACTGAGCTACAAAACATCATGGATAACACCAAATACGCTGGTGATACATTGATTACTGCTACTGGTATTAAAGCGGGTGGTCTTACTCTACAAATCGGTTCTTCTTCTGCAGAAACTCTAGACTTAGCTACAACAGTAGATACTGATGTTGCTGCGGCACATACCGCTCTCAGCGCAACCGTTCCTGGCCTAGACATTGGCAGCACTGGTGATGCAAGCGCAGCTATGGACGCTCTAGTTACAGCTATTGATGAAGTAGGTGCAGCACGCTCTGGATTGGGTGCTACAATCAACCGCCTAGACCACACTGTAGTGAACCTAGGCAACATGGTTGAAAACACATCGGCAGCGAAAGGCCGTATCACTGACGCTGACTTTGCTGTTGAATCTTCAAACATGACGAAGAACCAAATGCTAATGCAAGCTGGTACAACGGTTCTTTCTCAAACTAACCAGCTACCAGGTATGGCAATGTCGCTACTGCGTTAATAGAGACTCACTATTCGCTAATAACGCGCAAAATTTAATTCGTCCAAAAAATCAAAGCCTCCTCGTATCCGGGAGGCTTTTTCGTTGTTAGCGAGAAGAAACTTGTTGAACAGTTCCAGTTCGACAGATTCCACACCTCGATGTGGCTCATACGCTTTGAGCTCTGGAAATCGAGAAAACGTCTCTACACGGCTGCTCACCAGCTCTTCGGCATTAATGTTCTGTTTACTGCGCAGTTTGGTACCGATGAAAGCCTCATATGCACGAGCACACTTCATCAGTCGTAAAACAAAGTCATTCATTATTGTCGTTCTTTTTTAGTCGAATTAGGGGGGAATAGCCAGCCGCTAGCAACCACAAAAATTGCAGGGGCATAAGATAGCAAACCTTTGCATTCAAACAGGATCAGAAAAATCTGAATCCCTTAACAGTAAACGCCTAAATTTGCGCATTATGCATATCGCTCATGCCTCGCTTTTCTTCCCTCCATTGGATTAAATCTTTCACCACTTTTGGTCGCCTTTTTTATTTGGGAACCCCATTAGCTATCAAGGGGAAAGCGGAACCTGCAAGGTGGAAAAGTCGCTTCCTCCCAACACACAGAATAGTCCGTAAGATACTGTTTTATATAGATATAGATATCAGGCACACATCTTGCGATTGAGTATTTATTACTGGCATAGAAAAGCCAAATACAGATGAGAGAGGGAGCGACCTCATGAGTTCGTTAGATCCAATTACCATGGCAACCCAGTTCGCCACGTTAGACGTTCAGCCATTTCAGCAACGTTACCAATTGCAAGCCGATCGTTACCAAACACAGTTGGCTGCTCTAGGTAAAGTCGAAAGTGCGCTGCGTGACTTCCGATCTGCGGTTAACGAGATGAACAGCAGCACAAACAGCATCATCAAAAATACCGCAACGACCTCTCAAGACGGCTTTTTCACCGCGAGTGCCGATGCCAACGCATTAGTCGGTAACTACCAGATTTTCGTTGAGCAAGTGGCTACTTCACATCAGATTTCTACCGGTATGCCTGCAGACTTGGAGGCCACTACCGAGGTCCCAACTACCGGTACGTTAGAGTTCACCATCAATGGTGAAACCATGACGTTAGATATGTCGACGGTGGATACTGACGGCGATGGTAAAGCGACCGTGACGGACCTAGTCAGCGCGATCAACAACAACCCTGATAACCCAGGCGTGAATGCCACGCTTGTGCGTTCAAATGGCCAAACACACTTCATGCTCTCCAGTACCGAGACAGGCGTTGCGAACAGCATCAATGTCAGTGCCACTGGCACAGGACAAGCGTGGTTTGAAGATGCGTTCACCAACACAACAGAAATCAGTAAACCTCAAGATGCTGTTATCTGGCTTGGCGCGGAAGGTACAGGGCTGCAACTGACTAACTCAAGCAATACCTTTGAAGGTGTGATCGATGGTGTCGACATCACGGTCACCAAAGCACAAAACTCAGGTGAAGCCCCTATCTCGATGGAAGTCGGTGCAGACCTTGAAGGCACGAATGAGCAAGTCACTAAGTTTGTCGACACCTACAACGCCCTTATTTCTACGCTAGATGAGTACACACAAATTGGTAGCGAAGACCAAGCGCGTGGCGTTCTAGCCAGTGACCCAACGCTACGTTCGATTGAAAGCCAATTAAATGCGCTTGTTCGTGGCGAACATGGCGGCATGCGTTTGAGCGAAGTCGGCATCACTATCGATCGCGATGGAAAAATGAAAGTCGACCAAGACAAATTCGCCGAAGCACAGAAGAGTAACAGCGCTGCGCTTGAAGCAATGTTTAACGGTGATGGTGCCCTGCTCGACTCACTCGATGATATGGCAGAACCGTTTTTGAAGTTCTCGTCTGGCACGTTCAATTCTCGTAAAGATGCGCTGCAAGCCAATATGGACCGCATTGAAGACAAACAAGTCTCTTTAGAGCGCAAGTACGAGATGTCGTACAACCGCTACCTCACCCAATTTACTCAAATGAACACCTTAATGACGCAAATGAACCAAACCATGTCGCTGTTTGGTTAACGCTTTAGGAGAAATACTTATGCTCATGGATTCCGGCTACGACTCATACCAACAGGTCGATCTGGATGCTCAAGCAGCATCCGCTAATCCACACCAACTCGTCGTCATGCTGATCGATGGGTTACTCGATGAAATTGAACGTATTCGCGGTCACCTTGCTGCGAATCGCCTCGAAGAAAAAGGAATTGGCATTAACAAGTGCATGAACATCCTTATCGGCTTAAGCAGCGCATTGGATGAAGAGAATGGCGGAGAGATCGCCGAGAACTTGCGTCAACTCTACGATTTCTGCCAAGTCGAGTTGTATTACGGCAGCACTCAAAATGACGCAGAGCGTTTGGACAACGTAGAGCGTGTGATGGGTAACGTTCGAGAAGGATGGATGAACTTTGGACAGCAAGCATAAAGTGTCGCCGGAGCGATTTCGCCACTTATCAAAACTGATCCAAATCGCTACTAAAACAGCCGATTGGCAAGCACTAAAACGCTACGATTTACAGTTGCGCGAACTGCTTATCAGTCATAAGCCTTTCTTGAACGATATGAAACTCGCACCGGAAATCCAGCGAGCAAAAACGGTGCATGCAACTGCGTTTGCTGCACTCGAGAAAGCCACCAGCGAACTACAGCAAGAGATGAATATGGTTAACGACCAACAGGAACGAGCCATGGCGTATCAACTTGCAATGACGATGGAGCTAACGCAATGATGGTCACCAACTCAATGCCTGCGAGTTTACCTTCTCAATCTACCGCCGTAGGGAAGATCTCTCACTCGCGTTCAGAGCAAGGCGTTTCGCTAGCAAATTCAGCCACGGTCACTCAACAGGGTCAAACCAACGCGTCTATCACCGTTGCCGGATTTCGCTTAAATACGCAAGCCTCACCAGCGGAAGCGATGCAACCTGACGTCAGTTCACCAGAGCTCCACACAGAAGACACCTCTGATGAAACGTTACTAGGTAATGCTTCATCAGAGGTGAATCTGGCCACGCAAGCGCAAGTTCTCATGCAAGGGATAAGTAAGGCGGCGATTAAGCAAGGCGAAACCAACCAGCTTGCACAAGTGTCGGCAAATAGCACCTCGCACAGTGCAAACATGGGCGCCCAAGCCAATTCAATGCTTACCTCCCCTACGCAAGAAAACCAAAGTGGTGTTCAAGCGAGCGCGGCAAATTCGCTTAAAGTTTCTGCTTCTGATTTGCAACCGTTGCTGAATCAATCTGCTCACGGGCAAATATTCGCAGCCAACACGCAATCGCAGACAACAACAGCGCAACATTCAAATCCAACCTCACCGCTTGCAGCAACTCAAGCTCAAGGTGCGGAGTGGGCGGCCGTTCGCGTGGATACCAGTTCCGGTAAATGGGGCGAGCAGATGATGCAAGTGCTGCAAGATCGCGTGACTTTACAAGCTCAGCAAAACCTGCAAGAAGCCAAGATTCGTCTCGACCCGCCAGAGCTTGGCAAATTGGATTTGTTGGTGCGTGTTGAAGGCGACCGCTTGAGCGTACAAATCAACGCCAATACCGCCGCAACCCGTGAGGCACTGATGCAAGTGTCTGAGCGCCTTCGAACTGAACTGCAAGAGCAGAACTTCGTTCACGTAGACGTCAACGTTGGCTCGGATCAAGGTCAAGAGCGACACTCTCATGACGGCACTCAAGAAGAAGCAAACGTCTTTACCGCGCGTGAAACCAACGCCTTCAAATCTAATACAACAAACGATTCAGAGCATTGGCTGAACACTCAAGCCTAATGCATCATCGAGGAAAAAGGTTATGACCAAACAACAAATGATCGCCCTGTTTATCACCATGATCATCACCAGTGCCCTCGTTTCCGCTGCCACTGTGGTCGGCGGTATTTGGTACCTCAACAAAAGTTCAGAGTCTTCATCATCAGACTCTAGCGTTAGCGCCTTATTGGAAGATTCACCGTTGGCATTCTTAACTTCTGAGCAACCAACGACAAAAGGCCCAAGCTTTCATCCATTAGATAAAGTGGTGCTGACCATCAAAGGCAAAAAGCAAACTCACTTTGTGATGCTGGAACTTGCGGTGGAAACACGCCGCCCAGAGCGCATTAAGGACATTGATGCCTACATGCCGATGGTTCAAAACTCACTGCTAAAACTGTTCAGCGACAAAACTTTTGATGAGCTTCAGCAAGCAGGTGCCATTGATATCCTGCAAAGCGAAATCAAAGAGAACCTACTGCTTTCGTTCGCAAAAACCGACATCGTACGTGATATCGATGATGTTTTGCTGACCAAGTACGTTGTGCAATAACGGAGCACAGCTATGTTGGAGATGAACTTACAGGAAAGTTATACCGCGACGGAGGAAGTGAATACGCCGTCGCGCCCGATTGATGAAAATGCACTGCTGCAGCGTCATCAAGTCATGGTTAAGCGCGTCGTAAACCAACTGCGCGTTCATGCGACCTCACATTGCAGTATTGAAGACATGCAGCAAATTGGCTTGATTGCACTTGTCGAAGTCGGACGTCGTTATGGGGATGTGGATGATCCGCACTTCCCCGCCTTTGCCGTTTGTCGTGTTCGAGGGGCTATTTTGGACGAGCTTCGCCGTTTGGATTGGCGCTCACGCAAGACCCGACAGCAAGCACATGAGCTTAACGACGTGACACGAGACCTCACTCGAGCGCTAGGCAGAATGCCAACCGACGCTGAAATCATCAAAGCACTCGGCACTGATGAGCAAGACTATTACAACCGTCAAAATGCAGCTCTTGCAGGGGAAATGCAAAGCCTTGATCAATTAATGGAAACCGGCAGCGACAGCCACTTTGGTGGTCAGTATGACGGTATGGAACATGAGCACATCCGGCGTAGCTTAGACACTGCGCTGGGAAAAATGTCGAAACGCGATCAACTATTGCTCACTTTGTTCTATCAACATGAGCTCAACCTCCATGAAATCGCGCTCGTGCTCGATCTGACGCCACCTCGCATCTGTCAGTTGCACAAACAAGCGCTAAAACAACTCAACCAATTAATGTCTTCTTAGGAGTCACAAGATGCAAAAGTTTTTTGGAGCCATTACCGTCCTGATGTGTGTCTTCGGCGGATACATGTGGGCAGGCGGTAAACTCAGCGCTATTTGGCAGCCAGCCGAGTTTTTGATCATCATAGGTGCGGCAGCAGGCTCACTGATCATTGGTAACCCGCCACAAGTGTTAAAAGAAATGCGCCAGCAAGTACGTGCGACCATCTCTGGCCCGCGTCAAGAGTATGAGTACTACATGCAGCTAATGGCGCTACTCAACAACCTGCTCGAAACCGCTCGCAGCCGTGGCTTTAAGTTTCTGGATTCGCACATTGAATCACCAGAACAGAGCTCAATTTTCCTCGCTTATCCGAAAATCAGTAACGATCATCGTCTCATTTCTTTCATTACCGACAATTTACGTTTAATGGCAATGGGACAAATGTCGCCTCATGAATTAGAGGGACTATTAGAACAAGAAATCGAAGCGATTCAAACCGAGATGCTTTTACCTTCACGCTCTATGCAGCGCACGGCAGAGGCACTTCCTGGGTTCGGTATTCTTGCGGCAGTCGGTGGCATCATTATCACCATGCAAGCCATTGACGGCTCAATTGCGTTGGTTGGTTATCATGTTGCCGCCGCCCTCGTTGGTACATTCATTGGTATTTTCGGTTGTTACTGTTGTTTAGATCCACTCAGTAACGCTATGGCTCAACGCGTTAGACGAAACATGACGGCTTTCGAATGTGTACGCGCCACTCTGGTTGCTTACGTAGCGAAAAAGCCAACATTGCTTGCTATCGACGCTGGTCGTAAACACATTCAGTTAGACATCAAACCAACTTTCAACCAAATGGAGAAGTGGCTAACTGAGCAGGAGGGATAATGCAAAAACAAGAGCATGTGGTGTTCAAACGCGCAAAAGCAAATAACCATGATGAGTTTCATGGTGGTGCGTGGAAAGTCGCATTTGCCGACTTCATGATCGCGTTAATGGCGCTGTTTCTTGTCCTTTGGGTCATGCAAGTGGTCGACAAGGAAGAGCGTAAAGCCATTGTGGCGCACCTTCATAGTTCGAGTGTTTTTGATAAGAGCTACGGTAACCCTTTCGATACCTCGCAAAGTATCTCTCCTATCGACCTGGCACAGGACTCTTCTGTGCCAAGTAAGCACAACTCTAACCACGTCGTCAGCTCTTTCTTCCAAGGTGACGGCGATGGCCCAGAGATTGACTCGCTTATCCCAGGCAATTTCGATACCCAAGAGCAACTCGCTCTGCTCGCTAAGGTAATTGATGAAGTCGTGGGACAAATCAGCGCGCAGGGTAACGTTAATGTCACCATTACCCCGCAAGGTCTGCGCATTGTGCTGCAAGATGATTACAAGCAACACATGTTCAGCCGTGGAGGCGCAGAATTAACCCCTTTCTTTGAGGATTTGTTACTGGCGCTTGCCCCCGTGTTCGAACGCATCAGCAATCCATTGATCATCAGTGGCCATACTGACTCGACACCGTTCAAAAAGCGTTTTGGTCGACAATCAAACTGGGCGTTATCCGCTTCTCGTGCCGATGTGGCAAGAAACACCTTGGTGGAAGGTGGCATGCCAGATGATCGTGTCTTGCAAGTGACTGGGATGTCGGATCGTGCCCTGCTTAATCCAGAAGAGCCGGATTCTAGCGAAAACCGTCGTATTGAATTATTTGTTTTAACGACCCCCGCCTCACAGGTGTTGGCAACGTTATTTGGTAATCAGCAAGACAGCGAATTACAAAAAGCAAAACAAAAAGCAGAGTTTAATCAGCCTGTTTTTCGCCAGGAAATCATTCGTTATTCGGTGGATTCGGACTCACCAAAAACGGAAATTCAAAACCTCTAACCCCCTAGAAGGTCACCAGGGCTTTGATACTGCGTGACCTTTTCTACCAATTAACCGATGTTGCTGTGACTGTTTAGTTGAGTTCAATATGCCCGTACCTGCGCCTATTAAAAACAAAAATGATGCTTTAAAAAAAGCCTTTCTTTGGCTGATCATTTTCGACTACCTTTTGTTAGCATTTTTTCTCACCCAACTTTCGAGCCTCAATCTCAATAGTGGCACCATGATAAGCCTGTTGCTTGTGGTGTATAACATTTTGCTAGTTTCGCTATGCTACCAGCGCACTAGCCATCAAGACTCTTACATTCTCTATCCAGTGCTGTCCGCCACATTGCTGGCCTTCGTTTGTTTTCTCTATTTTTTCTTCTTAGTTTAAAGTGCCATGCAGCGAGGGGGTGGCCTCCAAGCGCATAGACCAATCAATACAACAGCATGCTATTGAACACAAAAAAGGGGATAACCTCATCCCCTCTTTCCGATTAGCGTGCCGTTTACATCACGCACTCTTTTACCGCTTTGGCTTTCTCAATGCCTTTTTCTATCAATGACTTCACCTCATCACTGTTCACTGATGCCATCATGCTATTTATCGCATCTGCGGCTTCCGATTCGGAGGTTGATTCAACATAGCATTGATAGGCGTTGGCAATGCGATCTTTCATTTCTTCGATAGCTTGTGGGTCACTGAAGTCCACATTCATCGCGTCTTTTACCGTATTAGACAGTGTCTTAGCCGTTTCCGATGTGGATGCAAATTGCTCGAAGTCAAACCCGACTGAATCAACTTGTTCTTGGGTCTTTTCCATTTGCTCTTGAACCACTTCCGTAGCCTCATTGGCGGTCTCCTGGACTTTATCCATGGTTTCAGTTGCCGCCTCTTGTACATTATCCACGGCTTTATTAGCGTCGTCACAACCAATCAACGCCATGGCCATCATCACTGCAAAAAATGTCTTTTTCATTTTGAACCTTTATCCATTTTTATAAACACTATGAAATTTTAGTTCATCACTCGAAGATAGGTGACAATCAATGGTCATTCAGAACGACATAAATGAAAAAAGGAGGATCATCGTATCCTCCTTTTGCTGATCTGGTGATGCTTACATCACACACTCACTCGCGGCCTTAGCTTTATCAATCCCCTTTTCAATCAGAGATTTAGCTTCATCATTACTGATAGACGCCAGAATGTTATCCATCATTTTTTCTACGGTTGACTCGGAAGATGCCTCTACCAAACAACGATAGGCATTGGCAATATCGTCTTTTGCCTCAACAAGCGCTTCTGGATCACTGAAGTCCGCATCCAATGCTTCCTCCACCGACGCCGCTAACGCTTGGACAGATTCCGTCGCTTCACCAAATTGCTCAAGGTTAAAGTCAACTGAATCGACATGATCTTGAATGATATCAATTTGTTCTTGAACCGAGTCTACCGCTTTGTTAGCCGCCTCTTGTGCCTGATCGATCGCCTTTGTCGCGTCTTCACAACCAAACAGCGCCATCGCCATTATCATTGTTGAGATAATCTTTTTCATTTTGAGCCTTAACAATCATGGGGATACCATGCAATACTAAACCATCACTTCTAGTTAGTGGAAGTAAGTAATTCCGCTTAGCAAACGCTGAAGGCCACTCCTCTTTTCTTGGCGCTTACATTTCACACTCTTTTACTAATTTGGCGCTTTCAACCCCTTCTTCAATTAACGTTTTAGACTGCTCACTGTTGATAGTCGCAACAATTTTTTTAATCAAGTCTTCGGCCGTAGAAGCGGAAGTATCTTTAACGAAGCAGTGATATGCGACGGCAATATGCTCTTTTACTTCCTTAACTGCTTGGGCATCACTAAAGTCGACATCCAGAGCTTCTTCCACCGATGCCGCTAACCCTTCGGCTGAAATTGCCGCATCCCCATATAAGCCGAGGTTAAAATCGACATCTTCAACCTGCTCCTGTATGTCCACCATTTGTTGTTGAGCAGCATCAATGCTCTTATTGGCGGCTTCTTGTGTTTGTTCCATCTTCTTTGTCACATCTTCACAACCAAAGAGTGCAATAGCCGTTATCATTGTTAAGACGATCTTTTTCATTTCGAACCTCACATGTTTGTCAACGTACAGTACGAGCTGGCCATGGAATTATTATTGTAGGCACAAGAAATGAATCATTCACCATTTACATACGCCAATTCCCCGGCGACGAAAGTGGAGTGGATATTGCGCTCATCACCAAGCATCATTAGCGCGAATAATCGATCGGACAAGCCTTGTGAGTAACGAGCGTGCAATTTCTGTAAATCGGTAGCAGACCAGTTGAGTACGACAAAGTCCGCCTCTTTTCCTGTCTCAAAATTTCCAAGTTTGTCATCAAGGCTTAATGCTTTAGCGCCTCCGAGCGTCGCGAGGTAAAAACCCATGTACGCGGAGAGCTTTTCACCCTGTAATTGAGCCACCTTATAGGCTTCACCTAGTGTTTGGAGCAGCGAAAAACTCGTGCCCGCACCAACATCTGTACCCAGACCAAAGCGAATCGCCAATTTTTCGGCCTTTTCCAAATCAAACAGGCCACTGCCAAGGAATAAATTCGACGTTGGGCAGAACGCGACGACAGAGTTCGTTTGTTTGATCACATGCCATTCAGGCTCTGACAGGTGTATCGCATGAGCAAAAACGGATTTATTCCCGGCCAAACCATAATATTTGTACACATCGAAATAGTCGACGTACTCAGGAAAAAGTGACTTTACCCATTCCACTTCATTTTTATTTTCAGATAGATGTGTATGAACATAAACATCGGGGTACTCCTTTTTCAATCGTCCCGCGACAGCGAGTTGCTCAGGTGTCGACGTTGGGGCAAAACGCGGGGAGATCGCATACTGTAATCGATGATGGTTGTGCCACTTTTCAATCAATGTTTTGACTTGCGAATAACTGGATTCCGCGGTATCGAGCAAATAATCAGGTGCGTTTCTGTCCATCATGACTTTGCCTGCAATAAGCCTCAGGTTAAAACGCATCGCCTCTTCAAACAAAGCATCAACCGACTGCGGATGCACAGTACAAAACACAAGGGCGGTTGTGGTTCCGTTTTTGAGTAGTTCTTTGATAAAAAACTCTGCCATTGCTTTGGCATGCGCTTTGTTTTCAAACTGCTTCTCTGTTGGAAAAGTGTAAGTCTCGAGCCATTCCAGTAACTGCTCGCCATAAGCAGCAATCATTTGTGTCTGAGGATAATGGACATGGGTATCGATAAAACCAGGCATAATGAGCTTGCCTTGTAAGTCCTCAATGTGTTCGTACTGTTTATAGTCAGATTCGTCAAACGCCTTGAGCTGCTTAATATGACCATGTTCTACAACTAATAGACCATCAGCTAGATACTCATAACTTGCAGATTCATCATCGACGTCACAAGGGTTTTCAATAAAGTGGAGAAAACTCGCTCGAATTACTACTGTCGTTTCTGTCTTCATGCATCACACCACTCAAAAGATCGACACGTTCTAACTATAGCTGATCATCCTTATTTCAAACTTGGGCTCAGCAGCAACGCATTGCGTTCATGTCCGTCAGCACAAAGCCAAATACCCAAGCAACCTCAACATACATAGGTATAGTTGAAAAAAAACCGAGCGTGATGCTCGGCGTGGTAATGATTCATCCTGTGCTATAGCGCATAGGAATAGCTTATTTAGAAAATGCAGTGCTTGGTATAGCTTGTCGCTTCATTCGCCGTCCATTCACCTTTTGGTTTGTCTTTCAGGTTTTTACACCACTGCTCACTGCCAATGCCATCTTGAAGGACACAATACTTAGCGAAATCCAAAGCATTGTCAGTGGTCCACTCTGTCTTTGCTTTGTCGCTCATATCGTTACACCAGCCTTCGGTGCCAACTTCATCAGAACACGCGGTAAGAGCGGAAGATGCCAACAGTAGCAGTACCAGATTTTTCATAAAATTAAGTGCCCAGTTACAAACAGTGAATGAAATATACCGAAATTATCACTGCCAGTGTTAAAAAATCGACAATTTTAATTCAGTCAACTTCGATGCGTTAATAGAGCGTTTGTTTGTGCATCCGTCGAGCTTGAACTAATGCTTTAAGGTCCACCGAACCGGTGCCAAAGCAAGATAAACGCAACTCAAGTGCCATTTGCTCTAAGTGTTCAACTACTGCTTGTGTGCTGATTGTGCCAGCTCTCAATACTGCGCCTGCCTGACCAACAAGGTTTGCACCTAGATGAATGGCTTTTGCTGCTTCAAGTCCATTGTATATCCCACCAGAAGCAATCAATGGTAACTCTGAGTATTGACCTCGAATTTGCGCTAAACATCGTGCGGTAGGCATACCCCAATCACGGAAGAGTTCTGCTGCATGCTGCATTTTACTGTCAGTCTGGCAATAACCCTCGACGGCAGACCAGCTTGTACCACCAGCCCCCGCGACATCAATCGCATCCACACCAACGTCGACCAATTGTGTGGCAACCGCTCCGCTGATACCAAAACCGACCTCTTTGACGATCATCGGCACATCAATGCGTTGCTTTAACTGCTCAATCGACTTAAGCACGCCAATCCAGTTGTAGTCACCATTTTGCTGCAAAGCTTCTTGCATTGGGTTCAAGTGTATAAACAATGCATCGGCTTGAATGAAGTCGACTGCGCGTTGTGCATTGTCGAGACGCTGTTTATCTCTTAGTTGGGCGGCACCTAAATTGGAATACAAAGGCACGCCATCAGCTAGGTCACGAATGGTTTTACCTAACCCTGAATGTAAACTGTCTTCTAAGCTTACGCGCTGCGAACCAACCCCCATCGCAATACCCATTTCACTCGCAGCCTCTGCCAAGCGGCAGTTAATGATCTCGGCCTCTTTCGCGCCGCCCGTCATTGAGCTAATAAGAAATGGCAACGCCAGTTGGTGACCTAAGAATTCTGTAGATAAGTCGATGCCTTTAAAATCACATTCTGGCAAAGCGCAATGTTCAAATTCGACAGACTCGAAACCCGCTGTTTTGTGTTTCATACTCATGTCATGATGTAAAACAGCGTCTAGGTGTAAGTCTTTTCGGTTAGTCTGCGGTGCCATAATGTAGCCTTGAAGTGGAATAATGGCGCATTGTTGCGATCCTTAACATTGACGTCAATGCGAAAATTTAGAAATAACCTATCTTCTTTTCCGCACCCAATCGCCTGCACTTATCTCCAGAACCCTGCACCTTCTCGATACCTTTCCATACTAGTACAGTGAAAAACGAGGGCGTAGTCAAAAATATTCTACCAATGCGGTTACACACTCGAATACCCGCCTCGCCATGCCAAAACGGCAAATGGCAATCTCAACATGGACAATGACTTGAGACTATAATCGAGCCTTAGTGCTTTTTATACGACCTCATTAAACTTCCATTTACTGACCCACAATAATCCATTTTGCGATGAAACTGATTCATGTACTGGCCTAATCTCGCAAGTGCAATCACGAACTCGAAAACCAAAGCCCACCAAGTTCACAATCACATATCGTTCAATATCCAACCACACATTGCCCTTGTAAGCTTACTTTAATGAATACGGAGGCACTATGAAAAAACAGAATATGACGCTCATATCCCTTGTTATTTCACTGTCATTCACCGCTGCTTCTCAAGCAGATGAAATGATTAGAAATGGCAACTTTACCAATGGCATCGATGGCTGGTGGACAGCGGGGGGCTCGATTGACACCAGTGGCGACGAAGCGTGCATGGAGATAACCAATCCTGGCACCAATGCTTGGAGCATTATTTTAGGCCACGGTGGTGTGGGGCTTGAGAAAGGCCAAGAGTACACCATCAGTTTCGATGCGAGAGCCGATGTCGATACTCAGGTTAAAACCCTAATTCAACATGAAGGTCCTCCTTATACTCACTACTTTACTGAAGACACGCGGATTGGTAAAACCACACAGTCTTATCGCTATCAATTTACTCAGCAGCACGATAGCGACGCTGGCGGTGAGTTTCAGTTCCAAATGGGCGCACAGAAGCCTGCCACCATTTGTATCACCAACGTTTCCATTGACGGTAAGCCGTATATTCATATCGCAGAAACCTCACCAATTCGTCAAAACCAGGTTGGTTTTTTGCCAAAGGCCGACAAATTTATTTTCGTGGCGTCTGAATCTACGGAACCACTGCGTTGGACACTTAAAAATGCACAAGGTATCAGTATTGACCTAGGCCAAACCACGCCGTTTGGCCTCAATACAGCCTCGGGTGAAAATCTGCACCGCATCGATCTGTCTCATTACACCACACAGCAAAAAGGGCTGACC
Source organism: Vibrio sp. PNB23_22_6 (assembly GCF_052877535.1). Lineage (NCBI taxonomy): Bacteria > Pseudomonadati > Pseudomonadota > Gammaproteobacteria > Vibrionales > Vibrionaceae > Vibrio > Vibrio sp. PNB23_22_6. The sequence continues at coordinate 59,335 of NZ_JBNFXP010000009.1, forward strand.
ATCACCGTTGATGACGAAACGGGGTTCCCGTTTGATATTCGCAATGACATCTACCACTCATTGAAGCACGACGCGTTTTCCTATTTTTACCAAAACCGCAGTGGTATTGAGATTAAGCCACAATATGTCCAACGGGACGACCTAGCAAGACCTGCTGGCCATACTAAAGATATTGTCACCTGCTACGACAAGCAAGACGCATGGGGCAATGACTGGCCTGGCTGTGACTTTTCGATTGACGTCACGGGTGGCTGGTATGATGCTGGCGATCACGGTAAATACACGGTGAATAGCGGCATCACGACATGGACCCTGCTAAATTTGTACGAACGTGGCACATGGGTCGAGGGCGCTGCGCTGCCATTCTCTGATGGCTCGGCAAAAATTCCTGAGCCACAAGACGGGGTCAATGCGCTGCTTTCTGAAGCACGTTGGAATATAGAGTTCATGCTTGCAATGCAAATTCCGCAAGGCAAAATGGTGTATGCGCCAATTGGTGACCAGTCAGATGGCAAAAAGTTGCAACTGAGCAAAGTTGATGGTTCACACCTAGCGTTCCATAAAATTGCCGATGAAGTATGGACAGGGATGCCTCTCCCTCCACACAAAGACACTCAAAAACGTTATGTTGGTCAGCCAAGTACAGCAGCAACACTCAACCTTGCCGCAATTGGTGCTCAATGTTCACGTATCTGGAAAAACATCGATGCGAGCTTCTCCAAACAGTGTTTAACGGCGGCTGAAAACGCTTGGAAAGCGGCAAATCGCTTACCTGAGATCTATGCTTATGACAACTTTACCGGCTCTGGCCCTTATGATGATCTGTCACTAAGCGATGATTTTTACTGGGCGGCAACTGAGCTCTTTATTGCGACAGGAAACCCTAACTATAAAGCCTTCCTAGAAGCTTCACCTCACTACCTAGAAACACCAAAAGGTAATCAGGCCACCGATGGCGACATCTTCTGGCAATATACTGCGCCACTTGGCACCATCAGTTTAGCGGTTGTGCCACATACCTTGGGAGAGGGCGTGACCCTTAAGGCACGTCAGGCGATTATCCACACCGCAAACCAATACGTAGGCCAGATGAAAAATGAAGGCTACCACATTCCTTACAGCGTGAAGTCTTACCCTTGGGGTTCAAATTCCAACCTTGTAAATCGCAGCATTTTCCTTATCTATGCCAACGACTTTAGCCAAGATATACGCTACTTGAAATCCGTAGCCAACGCGATGGACTATGTACTGGGCGCAAACCCAATGAACATCTCATATGTCACAGGCTACGGCACTCGCGCAGCGCAAAATCCACATCACCGCTTCTGGGCAAAAGCCGTTGATGAAAATTCACCCGCACCTGCACCCGGTGCGCTGATTGGAGGGCCAAACTCCATCAACTTTAGTGACCCTATTGCCGCGGGCATGAAAGGCAATTGTATCGGTCAAACCTGTTACAAAGACAATATCAATGCCTGGTCGCTCAATGAGATCACCATCAACTGGAATGCACCTCTGGTTTGGGTCAGTGCAGCGTTAGATGAGGGTAAACTTAACTAAATCTGAATCATAAAACACGAAGTCGCATCAAGGATATTTTCGTCTTTGATGCGCCAGTTACCTCTTCTTTCAACGCACACAAACAAGCACAAGAGTTTGCTGCTTAATAAGAGTTAATTCGCTAAGAAATTAAAATAATTGAAAAATTTGAACTTAGCCCACTATTGGTAAGCTGTCAGTTTTCATTGCCATTCATTAATAATGAATCGCTCATCTCCCAAATTTTACGACCCATGTTGTACATTTCGCTCGCCTGTAACACAGTGGACTAACCTTTAATAATACAAGCGATGACAAATCAGAACATTCGTCATCATTGTTAGATAGGGAGTACGCGTTGTTTACCTTATTAGCGGTGATTTTGGCATTTTTCGCCATGCTCATTACATTGAAGGCGGTCGGCCGAGTGTCGAGATTGGAAGATGAAATATCTCAACTGCATAAAGAGTTAGCTGAGTTACGCTCAAGCCTTTCCGAGTGCGTCACACCTCAAAGCCAGCAACGCTTTGAACCGACGTCAAATGTTGAGTCATCGCCCTCTTCATCGAATGCATTCACCACCTTAGATGATCTTGAGATCGCGTCAGATCCTATCCAAGAACTCGCCGTCAACGAACAATTGCAACATCAGCAAAAACTAATATTTGAACCTTGCAATCCAGACTCCGATGACGTTCATATTGCTCGCCTTAATCAAATCAACGAGTCGGTGTTTGAAAAACAAGCCAATAAGTTACTAGCCAACATTCAAGAGAACTGGTTAGTTTGGGTTGGCGCGATCGCCATGCTGATTGGTGGTGGCTATTTAGTGCAAGTGATTGGCAGTCATATTGAACTCTCCCCTCTGATGCGCGTCACCATTGCCTTCTCGCTCTCCCTTGCCACCGTCCTCGCAGGCGAATGGTTCCACCGCAAAGAGCAGAAAAACCCCGAGCGTGCCAAACGAGCTCACGGCTTTACGTATGTCCCCGCTGCCATTGCCGGAACAGGCTTAACTGGCGTTTACTGCACCGTCATTTTTGCCTTTGTTTTTTATCAGCTGCTATTGCCGAGTGTTTCTTTAGTTATCCTAGCGGGTGCCGCTTTCTCTAGTCTTGCGCTGTCTCTGCGCCAAGGCCCGTTGATGGCTGTGCTTGGTCTCATTGGTGGATATTCAGCGCCGTTGTGGGTTGCAGGAACCGAGCCCAATTACTACCTATTGGCGAGCTACATCAGCGCAATATCCTTCGCCGCGACCTTATTGATGCAATCCGTCCAGCGAGCGTGGCTGTCGCCTAGTATTACTATCCCTCACCTGTTGTGGATGTTGGTCTTGATCGAACGCCTGCCAACTGACACGTTATTCTCATGGTTGGGTATCTTCCTATCATTAACCTTATATCTGGTCTTTGCTGTACCAAGGCTGGGGTGGGCACTCCATCCACGTTATCGTCATTGCCACGGCAAGTGGACGCATCCGCCAACAGCCATCGCACTGACACTTGTTCTTTTGATGCTGTCTGCACTCGCTCGGATGCCGACAATTAATATCACACAAATGCTGTATCTATATACGTTTCTGCTGGCATTAATCTGGCTACCTGCGATTCGCCAAAGTTGGTCTTTACGCTTATTCCTTCCAAGCACGTTGATTACCGCAACCGCAATTTTTCTGCTCTCCATTGCACTAGAGTCCATTTACATGCCCGACGCACAAACATGGGTATTAGTGGCATTGGCAGTCAGCATTACTTTGACCGCACTACGAACACTTTGCCAAACCCTTGCTGGTGATCGTTCACCAATCGCGCTGATGTTGTTGCTTGTCCTCGCCCCATCAATGGCGCTGATAACTTTGCTCTACGCCGATGAGTTTATGGGCCGTCACGTTCTGGGTTGGACCGCATTCACCGCACTCGTCGCATTTTATTACCTAGTACTTGGACACCGTCTTCAAGCTGTAGCACTGGAATGTTCTGCCATCATGCATGCCATCATTGCCGGAACGGCTTTTGTTTGGCTAAGTGACACTTGGTTCACCACTGCCATTTCGATCCAAGTGGCGGTAATGGCGCTGCAAACTCAAATTAACCTGTTCCGCCCTGCCAATTGGGCCGTGAAAGTCGCAATGGGCATCTTGGTCGTTCGTCTGACCTTATTACCTTTTATTCCACAGTGGCAGCCTGTCAATGCTGGTCACTGGGCTTGGGTACTGATCAGTTATCTGCCTTCTTTGGCAATTCTTGCTTACGCACGTACCGTATTGCATCGCTCAGATACAGAGCTCGCCAATTGGTTTGAAGGTGCGTTCTTACATGTGTTCTTGATGGCGGTGTTCACCCAAACCAACTACTGGCTGACAGGGCAATACGGCTACCTTGGCGACATCGATTTCACTTCGGCGATTGTGTTTGCTAACCAAGCATTAGTGATGGGTTTGGTTTATAGCTATCGCAGCCAGTTTGCGCAGAAACTAGCACGGGTTTATCAAGCTTACAGCTACCTGCTTTGGGGCACCTTTGTTGTATTGATGATGCTACTCAATAGCCTTGAGTCGCCGTTGATGATCAATAATGTTTCCGCGGAGTCTATGCCTGTATTCAACATGCTGTCACTCGGATGGCTGCTGCCTGCGGTTATTTTACTAGTCACCACTTACAAGCGTTGGAACACATTACAGATCCCGCGCCCTGTAGTCGCAAGTTTTGGGCTTATCTTAGCGACCGCTTGGCTAGGTATGTCGGTTCGTCAGTTCTGGCAACCTGTCTCGATGACCCTAGCTCAACCGACTGGCATGGCTGAGCTTTTTACCTACTCGATTGCCGGGTTGATTGTCGGTGGCATACTGACTTGGGTAGGCGCAACACGTAAAGCAATGACAATTCAGCGTATTGGTCTGGCAGTGTTAGCGTGTGTCGCGCTGAAGGTGTTCTTGTGGGATGTAAGCTCACTGGATGGTTTCTGGCGTGCGATCAGCTTCTTAGGCTTAGGCGCATCACTGATTGGATTGGGATGGTTATTCCAAAAACTGCATCGCTCAGTGGCGGAATCGGTGGAACAAGTGGAATAGAGTTCAGGATTATATAGCGGTGATTCCCAACTCGTTTCTAGGTTACGCAACCACTGGTGAATTGAGAAGGGAATCTTGGAGTGTTCTTGAAGGGCTATTTCAACAGCGCCACCACGGTATGGCGACGCACATTCGCTTGTGCATTGAGCGCTTGGAATGTCGAGCTAAACTGGCCTGAGCTTGCCATAAAGTCATCGAGCTTCGCATTTACATCAGCAACACTCATCTGGTTAGATTGACTCTGCACAGAGCGCATTTGTAAGTTCAATTCACCGTGAAACACTTTGGCTTCTTCCAAGCTGTTTTGCACTTGTCTAATATGCTGGTTCACTTTGGCGATGGTCTGTTTGATGCCATCACGAGAGCCTAAATCAAAGCTTAACTCAGCGATGCCATCCGGTTCTGATTTTAGGTTCAGCACATTCGCTTGCCCTGCAGGAAAACGATGACCTTCACCCGTCACTAACACTTTTTGCTGCATTTGTTGATATGCAGTCTCGTGCGCTTCAAACAAGATGGTGCCATCTTCTGCCAGTGATGCTCGCATGCCCATCGCAATCAAACTGCGGTCGAGCATTTTCACGGTACGTGCACCATCGGCTTGACCATCGAATTGGATCATCACCGATTGGCCTTGCGGAAAGTCCAAGCGGATTTGCTCAGCTTTCTCACTCAAACGATGCACGTTCAAACCGGGGATCGAGAATCGACGGATATCCGCTTTATCCAGCTTGAGGTGCAGTTCGTTATCAATCACTTTCTGCCCATCAAAACGAGCTTGCTCAACCACTTGTTGAATCGATGCTTTAGAACGAACGAGCCCTTCTTGCAGACCAGGGACATTCTGTGCACCTTGGTTGACGGCTTGTGTCAAACCTCGCTTGATTTGAGTCAGCTCCTTACCAATCACTTGCAACGATTTACAGGCAATTTGTACCGCTGTTGCTTGTTGCTGACCTTGAGTAAGCTGAATACCGGAAACAGAATAGGCTGACGCGGTGTCAGCCTGAACTTGCGTAGGACGCGGCTTAATCGCACTGCTCGAATCCGCTGAGCGGGTTGGCATGATAGAGGCTTGTTCTTGCCCACCTAAGCGTATGCTATGGGGTCTTACCTCTACTGTGCTCATCACCATACAAAACTTCCTTAAATACGATCAAACAGGTTGAGATCGTTGATCTTCACGTAGCTAGCTTGCGTTGCTTGTAACGCGGCCATGTAGTTGCTTAAACGTACTGATGCTTCACTGTAATCCAATGCCGATAAGTCACTGGTCACCTTGTCAACGAACAGTTTGTTTTCACCGTGTGCGCTGTCCATTAGGTCAAGGTTGTTATGGCGACCACCGATTTCTGTCATCGCTCCCAGTACGTTCGCCAAGGTATCATCAATCGCAGATAAGCTCGCGTCTACCTCCGCTTGAAAATTCGGACTCGGGTTCTCAAATTCCGCAATCAAAACGTCGATTTGGTTCAACACATTATCGCCACCACCAAGTTCCAGGATCTCTTTTGCCGTCATATTGGAATCCATGGTCACGCCCTTTGCAACGGTTACCACGCGTTTGTCGCTGTTGCCATCAACTTGGTACGCACCACCAGCATTACTCACCGCAGGCTTGTCCGTCTGAGTACCTGAAAACAGGTAGTGGCCTTCTTCGTCTTGGGCATTGAATGAAGACTCAATCGAATCACGGTAGCTTTTTAGCTCGATGATCATGCCACTGCGGTCTTCATCGGTTAATGTGCCGTTCGCGCCCCAAAGCACCAAATCACGCACGCTCTTTAGGCTTTCATTAATGGAGTCCAAGTGGGTTTCTTGGGCAGAAAGTGTGGTTTTCAGGTTGGCGATATTACTTTGATACTGGCCGATCGCGCTGTTTTCACGCTCAAGGTTCAGCAGCTTAATCGACGCCATTGGGTCATCAGAAAGCTTGGTTAATCGGTCACCCGTGGCCATTTGTTGAAGAACATGCCCTAAACCTGCGTTGTTGGTTTGCAGACTTTGCAGCATCAACTGGCTAAATTGACTGTCACTGATTCGCATCTCGGGTTCCTTTTAGAATAACTGCAATACAGAGTCGAAGAGCTGGTTAGCGGTGCTAATAACTTTCATGTTGGCGTTGTGTGCGTTAGCGAATGTCATCAGATTTGCCGCTTCTTCATCGCTGTTAACGGCGCTAACATTGTCGCGCGCCGCATGCGCTTGTTTGTTCATTGCGGCTTTGGCTTCGTAATCCGCTTCTGCTTGGCGTGCTTTGATCGCTGTTTCACCGACCATTGCGGTGAACGCATCGTTCAAGCTCAGCGAACCATAGCCAGTGACTGAAACCGGCTTATTGCTAAGTTGAATCAGGTCATTCAATACATCCGCATTACCCGGCGTGCCGTCGCTGGAGAATGCTAATTCTTCCGCGCTGATATCGGTAATGGTTAGGCTTGCAGCAGGGTTTGCAGGATCGTAACTAAACAATGGTGTGCCCGGATTGCCGTTGAGATCTTGCCCTGTTGCCAGCACTGCGTTGTATTCATCCGCCAACGCTTTAGCCATGTCATCCAAAGCAACTTGGTTTGGCTTTAGCACTTCGGTTTGATAATCGTTAATCGCACCCAACTTGCCGCCTACCGAGTGGTCAATGACAAAGCTTTGCGATGCAAAATCGACACTCAAATCGGCAAGATATGGGTCAGTTGGGTTTGGTTTTGCCGCTAGCTGACCGTAATCCGATCCCATCACCAATGGCTGACCAGAAGCCAGTGTCACTTGCATGCTGCCGTCTGGTTGGTCGGTCGTTTTGATTTCAACAATCTGAGAAAGTTCGCCAATCAACGCATCACGAGTATCCATCAATTGAGCTGGGTTACCGCCTATGCCTTGCATCTCGACTATCTGCTTGTTCACATCAGCAATGTTCGCCATCAAGCTATTGGCATGGTTCAACGCCGCAGTACGCTGGTCACTCATGTCTTTGTGTTGATTATGAAGAGACTCAGTTAGCGTATTGAAACGACGCGCTAACGCTTCTGATTCATTAATGATTTGCTGACGGTATGGAATCGATTCCGGTTTTACCGTGGCATCATTAAGTGCGGCGTTAAAGGAATCTAAACCTGCTGAAACACTGAATCCATCAGCGCCAAGCGTGTTCTCAAGCTGACTCATCGCGCTGGTATAGCCTGCCGAATAAGCCGCTAAACTGTTAGTAGACCATGTTTGCTTAACCAAGAACTGGTCCGTTACGCGACGAATACTCGTCACTTCAACACCCATGCCAGGGCTGAGTTTGTTGTACTTACCGTCACCAACGGATGCCATCAGCGCTTGTTGTCGGCTGTATCCCGGTGTGTTGATATTAGCCACGTTTTGCGCGGTCACATCCAACGCCACACGGTTCGCGTTTAAGCCTGAAAGGGCGATATTCACAAGGTTCATTTACAGCTCCATTTTCCTAATCAGCGGCTGAGTAAACGCGGTCGTCATTCCGGCTTCACCGAGCACTTGTTTAACAGAGGCGACCGCTTGCTGCATGGGATTAACTGCATCGGTTGTCATCGCGATGTCACCCTTTTCAAGTTGTGATTTGCGTTCAAGACTGACCTCTTTTCCATCGTTTGCTGGAGAGACATTGCGTGATTGGTCGAACGCCACTTCGCGCATTGAAGGGCTAAGTTGCTGGATCAGCATATTGGCGATACCGGAGTTCTGTTTTTTCGCCAACTCCATCGCTAATTGTCCATCGTACATATCGCGAAACACGCCTTGTTGCTGGCTAGCAAACGGGCTGTCTTTGTCGGCCAATACATCACTGCTGCTGCGCATTTGACGCAGCACCATTTGTAGGAACATCGCCTCGAATTGACCCGCAACCACTTCAAGAGCACCTTCTTGGTCGCGACTTTTCTTGATGCTCGCTAGGGCACTGTTGTCGTGATACAGCATGGTATTGAGTTGAGCTTGATCGCCGCTCGTATCTAACTTCATCGCTAACTCCTTAAATCACCACAAGTTCAGCATTAAGCGCACCCGCTTCGTTCAATGCTTGCAGAATCGACATCAGATCCGTTGGCGTAGCACCTAAGCTGTTTACAGCGTTGACAATGGTGTTCAGTTCCGTACCCGGAGGCCAAATCACCATTTGCGCCTGATCTTCGTTTACTTCGATTTGGGTTTGATCCACGACTTTGGTTTCACCATCAGCAAACGCGTTAGGCTGGCTGACTTGTTGAGATTCGGAGATTCGAACGGTCAAGTTGCCGTGGCTTACTGCCGCTTCACCAACCTTAACATTCTTACCAATCACCACAGTACCCGTACGAGAGTTGAATACGATTCGAGCCGGTTTACGGCCTTCTTCCACGCTCATTTCTTCCAACATCGACATCATGGTGACACGCTGTTGGGTATCCATTGGCGCACGCATTTCTACACGCGCTTTGTTGATCGCTTTTGCCACATTTGGGCCAAAGGTATTGTTGATTTCACGGGCGATGTTCTTTGCTGTCGTAAAGCTTGGTTTGCGTAGATTCAAAGTAATTTCGTCACGCTGGTTAAAGTCAGTTTCGATTTCTCGCTCCAACGTTGCACCATTTGGAATGCGACCTGCGGTTGGTGTGTTTACTTCTACCTTAGAGCCACTTTTACCCTCGGCGGATAAGCCCCCCACCACCACACTGCCTTGAGCGATGGCATACACTTCGCCATCAATACCGCGCAGTGGCGTCAACAGTAATGTGCCACCACGCAAGCTTTTCGCATCACCGATAGAGGAAACCACTACATCCAGTGTTTGACCTGGGCCAGCCATTGGGTCAACGGATGCGGTAACGCTTACGGACGCCACGTTACGTAATTTTGGGTTCATGCTGTCATCAATCTGAACCCCAAATTGGCGCAGCATGTTGGTAATGGATTGAGCGGTGAATTTCACTTGGTTACGGTCACCTTGACCGGCCAAACCCACCACTAAACCGTAACCAACCAATTGGTTTTCTCGGATGCCCTGAACATCCACCAAATCCATGATCGGAATTTCCACTTCAGCTTGTGAAGTGGCAGGAAGTCCCAAGGACAAAGCCAATAGAAAAGAAGTAAAAAATGCGTTAATAGACTTCATTAGAATGGTACCCATGGGCTGTTGAAGAACTGCGTCAGCCACCCGGCTGCGTTGCTATCGGCTAATGCGCCGCGACCTGCGTAGGTAATACGAGCATCAGCAATACGCTGAGAAGAAACTTGGTTGCTGCGGTTGATGTCATCAACGCGCACAATGCCTGTGAGCCGGATAAATTCATCGCCTTGGTTGAGTCGCAGCCATTTTTCACCGCTAATGCGAAGCACACCATTTGGCAATACCTCATGCACAGTCACGGTGATCGCACCTTGTAATTTGTTGCCTTGCGAGCTGGATGCACTGCCATCAAAGTTGCGGCTGCCATCAATACTCACGCCTAGCTCATCAATGGTTTGGGTGCCAATGGTTGCCGCGGCAAAGTCTACGGTTGAGCTTTTGCCAAACTGTGTGCCTGCCTTCTTACTTGAAGAGGTTTCTTCAAAGAGCTGCACGGTCAAAACATCACCGACTCGGTAGGCTCGGCGATCTTGAAATAACGTCATTGTGTATTGGTGACGATAAAGGCTGCCGGACTTGGTCTCTGGCAAGGTGTAATCCAACACTGGTGGCGCGTATTCCTCTGTGTTTGGCTCGGGTGGAATAAATTCATCACGACCCGCACACCCCACCAGCAACACGACGGCAACTGCCCAACTCTTCGATAGCCATTTCATTGCTTTTTCCTTCATCATCACCAATTTCTTACTTACATCGATTGCGCGACAAACTTCAGCATGTCGTCTGCGGCAGAGACTACTTTGGCGTTCATCTCGTACGCGCGTTGAGTGGTGATCATGTCGACCATCTCTTCCACTACTTGCACGTTTGAGCCTTCTAAAGCCCCCTGTTTGATGCTGCCTGCACCGTCTTCGCCCGCAATCAATTCATCCGCAGGACCACTTGCTTCTGTCTCGCGGAATAAGTTGCCACCAACAGCTTCTAGACCCGCTGGGTTGATAAACTTCGCTAGCGTAATCTGACCCAGTTGCTGCGGCGTTGGATCGTCTGCAGAGGTTGTCGTTACCGTGCCATCCACACCCACAGAGAACGAAATCGCGTTGTCTGGGATTTGAATTTGCGGTTCCAGTGGCAAGCCTTGGCTGTTGACCATCAAACCCTCTGAGTTGATGTGGAACTGACCATTACGCGTATACATGATCTGACCGTCAGAGTTTTCGATTTGGAAAAAGCCTTGTCCCATCACCGCTAAATCCAACTCTTGAGTGGTATTTTGAGTGTTGCCCTGAGTGAAGACTTTCTGCGTTCCCACAACACGAACACCGGAACCAAGCTGAACACCGCTTGGTAGTTCATTCACTTGGTCGACTTGCGCACCGGGTTGACGCTGAATGCTGTAGAACAAGTCTTCAAACACCACGCGATCGCGCTTAAAGCCGACCGTGTTGACGTTCGCTAGGTTGTTAGAGATGGCAGTCATTTTCGTATCTTGAGCTGCCATGCCCGTCTTACTTACCCATAATGCTGAATGCATTGGTTATCTCCTTTGGACGAGAATCCCTTCGTGTAAGGGTTATCTCGCCGCCATCAATTTGTTTCCGGCTTGCGCCAAGGTTTCTGCGGTTTTCATCATGCGTACTTGCATTTCGAAGTTACGCGTCAGCGACATCACGCTCAGCAGTTCATCAATGGCAGACACGTTACTGCCCTCAATGTGCTCTGGAGAAAGCTGCACGGTTTCATCCGCAGGGAAAGGCACGCCATCTACGCTATGTAGCAAGCTGTCGCTCTCTTTTTGCAGTTGGTTGATTGTCGGTTTTACTAGCTTTAAGGTGCCCACTTCCACTTCTGCACCGCCACCCGGTGGAATGACAGACACACGGCCACGTTCACTGATTTCAATCTTCTGAAAATCAGGCACCACCATAGGGCCGTTTTCACCCACAACAGGGAAGCCATTGATACTCATTGCGCCAAAGGTATCGACTTTGATATTGCCCGCTCGCGTGTAAGCTTCATTGCCAGCAGGTGTTTCAACGGTGAGGTAACCCTCACCCATGATCGCCACATCGAGAGGGCGGCCAGTTTTCATGATGTCGCCAGAATCAAAACGCGTTGCGGCGGAGTTGGTCACCACCATGGTGCGGCCATCAAAGCCCGAACCTTGTAGTTCAACACTGCGAACGCGCTCCATATCGGCACGGAAACCTGCGGTGTCAGCATTCGACAAGTTGTTCGAACGCACGTGCTGAGCCTTGAGGACTCGGCTCGCACCCGACGTGGCAGTAAATAACAAGCTATCCATGCGACTCTCCCATTACACCGCGTTGAACAGAGCTTGAGTCAGCTTGTCATTGGTCGAAATGGTTTTCGCGTTGGCTTGGTAGTTACGCTGCGCCGTCATTAACGCGACAAGTTCGCTAGTTAAGTCGACGTTAGAGCCTTCTAACGCACCCGGTGTTAAGTCACCCAATGTGCCCGTACCCGGAACACCCATGATTGGTGCGCCTGAGCTAAAGCTCTGTGTCCATGCCGTGCCGCTCACTTTCGATAGACCTTGCGTGTTAGCAAAATCGGCTAATACAACCTGACCTTGTAACTGAGACTGACCATTGGTGTAAGTCGCATAAACCATACCGTTGTCTTCCACTCGAACGCCCGCAAGCTCACCTGAAGTGTAACCGTTAGGGTTGTTAGTGCTCACGCCAAACGCAGCGCCAAACTGAGTGCTGCCGTTCAAGCTGATATCAATGCTCATTGCGTTTGCGCCCGCCGCAGGGAATGCAACGTTGAAAGAACCCGTTGGAGATGCCAGCGTGCCATCGGTATTGAATTGAACCGTTTGAGCCGTTGCTGGTATCGTTGGCGCACCGTCGACTTCCACATTCACTTGCCATTCGTTATCTGATGTCTTCGTGAAGTACTGAGTTACTGTGTGCGAGTTGCCAAGTGAGTCATAAACCTTGCTGGTGTAAGAAGAGTTGAATGAGTTTGGATCGGAAGAATCAAATGGGTAAATCGCTTGATCGACTGCCGTTGCGCTTGCATCAAAGTTCGCCACAAAGTCAAGGTTATCGGTTGCTTTAGCATTTAGTGAAGACGTAGAAACTTTAATATCACCAACAGAACCAGTTTGAAGGTTAGCATTGTTGTCTACGCTATAACCTTGCAACTTGGCACCATTATTTGCGGTTACGAAGTTGTTCTTGTCAGTACCAAACACACCTGCGCGAGTGTAAAGCATCTGACCCATGTGATCTTTCGTCACAAAGAAGCCGCTGCCGTTGATCGCCAAGTCCATTGCACGACCTGTGCCTGTCACCGAACCATTCTTATCGAAGTTCTGAGAAATCGACGCGACTTCTACGCCGCCCGGTTGCATGCCGTTGTAAACCGCTGCAAATTCTGTGCGACCACCTTTAAAGCCGTACGTTGATGCGTTGGCAATGTTGTGACTGATGGTATTTAACTCTGTGTTGGTCGCGTCCAGACCACTAAGTGCGATGTTAAAACTCATAAATAACCTCTGATTTCCTTATTTGGTTAAGCACCAAACTGAGTGATTTGATAGAAAGGAACGTTGCCAACGCCTTGGACATTGACCAGTGCTGCGCCACCTGAGCTAGGAATACGTACCTGCTCAACCGTGCCTGCCAGCAAAACATTTGGGCTCTTTTGCCCTTCTTGAACTTCCACCGCGACGGTGTATTTGCCCGGCTTCAAACCAAGTTCTTCTGGACTGATAGAGAACTCGACGTCACCCGCACCGTGTGCACCTAGTGGGACTTTGGTCGATTGACCGAATTCATCTTTGACGACCAATGCGACTTGGTTCGAGCCATGTTCTAGCTCAATTTTGCCACTTTGCAAGCCTTCACCAAGTTCAAACTCGTTTGATGATACATACACGGTTTGACCAACCAAGCCCGCCGTTGAAAGTACCTGCATGTTGTCGAGCAATACCATGCTGTTTTGCATGAGCATCGACATGTTTTCGGTACTTTGAACCTGAGAAAATTGCGCTAACTGGCTGACATACTCCGTGCCATCAAGCGGGTTAAGTGGGTCTTGGTTTTGAATCTGTGCCACCATTAGCGAAATAAACTCGTTTTGCAGTGACGTTGCGCTGTTCATATCCGACGGGTTCGCGGAAATGCCACCTGTGTCGCCACTAGCAGTGGTCGCGACTGGCGCATCAGAAGAAAGCGCGGTGTATTGTGCGAGACTCATTAATTACCCTGCCCTAGTCGAAGCAGACCTTGCTGCATGCTTTTCACATTCGTCAACACTTCCACGTTGGTTTCAAAACTGCGCGTTGCGGACATCATGTCTGCCATCTCTGAAACCACATCAATGTCTGGGTAGTACACATATCCTTCATCGTTCGCTAGCGGGTTGTTTGGCTCAAAGCGTTTTTCTGCCTGACCCGCATTCTGCACCACATCGACAATGCGCACTTCCGCATTCGGATAAACACCGTTTTCCGTCGCCAGCTGTGTTTTTTGATACACAGTTGCGAACACTGGCTTCAGTGCTTTGTAGGCATCATCCGGATTCGAAGACACTGCATCGGCGTTGGCCAGGTTACTGGCTACCGTGTTCAGACGAACGGTTTGCGCCGTCATCGCCGAGCCAGTGATCGAATAGATATCAGTAAATGACATGTTTAACGTCCCTCAATCACTTTCGCCAAGCCACTGAATTTCATGTTGAGAAACGTCAGGCTGGTTTGAAAGTCCATGTTGTTTTGCGTGAACTTGGCTTGTTCCACGCCCAGTTCTACAGTGTTGCCGTCTTTGCTGTTTTGGTAAGGCACCGAATATTGCGCCTCAACCTGAAGCTTCGGCACTGGTTTGTTCACACTGCCCGCTGACATTTGATTCATCACGGTGGTGAAACTTAGGTCCTTTGCCAAGTACCCAGGTGTATCAACATTTGCTAGGTTACTGGCGAGGACTTTGGTACGCTGAACGCGAAAATTGAGTGCCTCTGGATGTACACCTAACGCATTTTCGAATGTGATCGCCATGCATCTTTCCTTAAAGTCGGCTCGAATACATCGAATATTAAAACAAGATGTATGCCATAAAAATTATTCTTATATATCAATGAATTATAAACAGACAGGGAAGCATCGCTTCCGGATTGCGGAAACCATTCAAAAGAAGGGGAAAGGTCGATTTCCCTCAATCATGCTGCTTTGCGGTTTGGCTCTGATTGCAAGCTCGTTGAATGCCATTGCTAATGAGAAAACCCTGACGGTAGATGAGCTCAAAGCCATCGTCAGCGAACAGTTTGAACAAGAAGTAGCGCAAGTCGCACAGTCCCGCCAATGGGGAAATTATCAACTGGACTATCAAATTTGGGTACCAGGTTCTGCCAATCATCTGCCCGTTTGTAATTCACCTTTGGCAATCACAGGACGAGATAATCGTCCGTTGCCTATTGGTAATTTAAAACGAGCTGTCAGTTGTGAAGATGTCAACTCTCAATGGCGAATCAATGTGACTATCAAATCTAAGGTGACACTTCCGGTTCTCGTTGCCACCACTGCGATTGGACGTAACGAATCCATCTCAACCTCAAACTTAAAAATTGAGTCGCGAACGATTTCTCGTCAAGACGACTTCTACACACAGACAAACCAAGCCATTGGGCTAGAAACCATTCGCCGTATTCGAGCTGGCCAAATGATTGATCCAACCAACCTCAGCGCTCCGCCACTTATTGAAAAAGGCAACGAAGTGATCATCATCGCTAGCAAAGATGGATTTAGTGCTAGCACCAAGGGCGTCGCCTTAGAAAACGGAAAGAGAGGACATCAGATTAAGGTTGAGAACATCGGTTCAGGTAAAGTCATTCGGGCGGTTGTGACAGGGGTGAATCAAGTCCATACTCAATTCTGATTTTGGACTCAAGGTAACATTTTCTCACTTTACTACTCGTCATCCAGTATCGATATCGAGTAAAAATTAAAGTTTAATGTTCATCAAACCCTGGTCGCCTAATCGATTTAGAACATGATGATTAAGGACCACAACATGAAAATCGATAAAGTCACGGGCGGTCATGTCCCACAAACTAAATTTCAGCAAGCGAGCAAAAAGCCTGTCGAACCTATCGTACAGAGCAAAAACCGAGAGCCCGCATTTCAAGCAAATACCGCGGCTATAGACCGTGCTCAAGCAGAAATGCAATCACTGCCAGACATTGACATGACAAAGGTCGAACAGATCCGCAGCGCATTAGCACGTGGCGAGCTGAATCTCGACACCAAAGCGCTGTCGAAAGCAGTGATGCAATTCCACACTGGGCACGAATAACGCATCTCATTAGGAGTCAAGCATGGCAACGGCGGCATCACAGCACATTCAGCAGTTTGTTCGCTCTATCGCAGAAGACGTCAAACTCTACCAACAACTATTGGGGCTGATTCAACAACAAAAAACATTGTATTTGCAATTCGATGGCGATTCGCTAAACGAAAACATTCTAAAGCAAATGCCAATTTTGAATCAGCTTGGTCGCTCTGCAAGTGAAAGAAGCCAGCTAATGCGAGCTCTTGGGTTGCCGTGTAATGAAGCCAGTGTGAACCGAATCTTCAATGCCTTGCCATCTAAAATTGGCACGCAAGCAAGAAAGCAATGGACACTGTTGGAATCCTTTGTGAAACAATGCCAACAGGACAATCAGAGTAATGGCCAAAGCTCTGCAGCGTTCCAAGAGTTAGTCAGTCAACTCAAGCAACCTGTGCAACATACTTATGAAGAGCGCTCTTTCTAAGCGATTTTCGCTCTGCCCGCAGACATTAATACCTTCCCGGCGTTCCTCTGTGGGCTTTCTTTTCGTTGCCTTATCTTTAGTGAGTCCCTCCTCATCCGCTCATGCAAAACCACACCGTGATGATATTCAACACCAATATCAAGTGCTCGTCCCTTATAAGTCGCAAATTGCCGAACGTCTTGATTCAGCCAGCTCATTGATAGACCACATTTTTAAACAATTAAAGCTGAAGTCGCTGCCAGCTAACTTGGTATTAGTGCCAATGTTGGAGTCTTCCTATAACCTAGATGCGGTTTCCCATGCAAATGCTGCCGGGCTTTGGCAATTAATTCCGGCGACCGCAATACGATTTGGATTACAGGTGTCATCAGACAATGACCAACGGTTTGACGCCGAAGCTAGCACTCAAGCTGCGCTAGCTTATTTAGCGTTCCTATATCAAAAATTTGGCCACGACATCACCCTAACGTTAGCGGCATACAATGCTGGAGAAGGTCGAGTTGCAAGAGCAATAAAACGAGCAGGAACCGACGATTTTAATCTGCTAACATTGCCAAAAGAGACGCAACAATACGTCCAACGTTTTTATGCGTTAGAGCAATTAGTTGATGTTAGTAAACTGCGCAGTGACTCTTTTCAGCCTTTATTATTATTTTCATCGCCATCGGTACATCACCCGCAACCACTTATTGACCTAGGCCGCCTGCCACCGCTGATCGATTTATGATGAATCAGCCAAAGTCAGAAGCATGTAAAATTACATTTCCTTGCGTCATGAATCCCTAAGTACGTGATCTCACTTCCAACACGCGTCGAAAAGTTCAATTAATCTATCTCAAAATTAAGAAATCCAATACGAGCGGTGAGAATCTAGCCAAAAAACTTGCAATATGTGTAGATATTGATCACAGGTCTTTACGAAAAAAATGAAAATCAATATTTTTTGCCTATTAATTATTTACACAGCAAATACAAAGCGGCTATTGTTATTGGCATAAACATATTGATACAAAATTAGAGTATCGAAATAGAACATAAGAATGACGCTTCGCTTGCGCGTCTGGAATAAGTCCGAGTTCCGGGGGAGGAACTCGGACTTTTTTATGACTGGCGTTGACTTTTTATCGGTGGGTTATTATCCCAATCATACTAAATAACTGTTCATTTACTTACTGTTATTGGTATTACAACAGTTCCTTCGCGATCAACTGTAGAAGGAAAGTTTCGCGATCAATGCTCATCCCTTTTTTCGGGCTCTCTGCCATGGTCTTTTCGTTGTGTGCAATCGCCTCGTGTACATTCATCCAGACTGGTCGCATACCATTCTTCACCTCATAGTCTTCGTAAGCGGTCTTACCCAGTTCACGATCTATTTTGCAGGTATAGCAATACGAAACCATATGCATCACGTCTGCATCTTCTTTATACCAAGGACGAAACTCTTCAAAAATACCAAATGGCTTAATGCTATGAATGTTCTTCGCCCCCGTTTCTTCTTCTAGCTCACGAACCAAGCCTGCGATGACATCTTCACCCGCATCGATACCACCGCCCGGCAAAGTGTAATCGTGGTAACGCTCTGTATAGAGTAGTAATACATCTTCACCGTCTAACACGATGGCTCGCGCAGCATTACGCTGAAAGATGATTTTATCATCCAGATGTTCAATATCTGGGTGCGTGGTCGATTTTAGATGTCTCATCGAGGTTTCCGCTATGAATATTTTGCACGCATACTACCGAATTTCATCGGCTTTCCCAAGTTTCAATTTGGATACGATTGAAGCCAAATTGTTTAAACAGCGAGCAATTTCTAAAATATCCTAACCGGATCATGCTTTTAACAAACAGAAGACAATCTTTTTCTTAAAGTCTCCTATAATCAACGCAATAGTCGCTCATCCCATGTGGAGATAAAGAATGAAAAAAACAAGTTTAATGACAGCAGTGTCTGCCACGATGGTTCTTGCAGGTTGTTCAACTTATGAAGGCGCAACTCGCTCTACAGAGTACACATCAATGTCAAACCCAGCGGCAGTATACTGCGTACAACAAGGCGGGGAACTTGAAACTGTAACGGAAAATGGTGAACGCATAACCTACTGTCTTCTATCTGAAAATGAACGCATTGAGCAGTGGGAGTACTATCGTAGCAACCACAAAGAAAGCAACCCATCGTAGCCTCACCCTCATTACGCTTTCGCAATCTTAGATTGTATTGAGTGCTGTACGTACTCACCGCGAGCTAAAGCGCTAGTTTCCGGATCGAGGCGTTGATTTAACGCTGTGAGGATCGGATGGAGCACCGTCAACGCTTGCTCTGCTGCTAGAACTGAATCATCAATGGCCGTCATCTCGATGGCCTTTTTCATTTCTGAGATTTGACGTAGAACCTCTTGTTCTAAAGGCAAAGCTTGGAGATTTTCTATCGCCTTGAGAGCAATGGCTAATGGTTTGGCTTGCACCTGAACTAAGTCTCGCTTAAACGCCTTGTTCTTCACTCCCTCCAAATACACACGATACGTTGTGAGTTCATCAGACAATAAAAACGCCTCAGCGTAAGTACCAACATGAGGATAGTGTGCGCTGATGTGGTGATTAATATCAATCGGAATATCTAACTCAATCCCCGCCTCTAAACTCCCCGTTTTGAGCACACGCAGTAAGCCTTGTTCATCCATCAAGGTTTGAATCTCTAAAATGCGCTCTAAGTGGTAATCATTGGACAACAACGAGACTTGAATCCGCTGGTCCTTCTTGCAAAGCCCGCTTCGCTGCAACGCTACCACTGAATTTTGCATATTCTGCACTGTATTAAGTGACTGGTTTTCTAGGATGATTTGGCTCTGAGGAAAAGGCATGAAATCAGAGGCTGTTAGCTGACGAAAGTAGGTGAGCATGGCATCGGCTTCAGAGACGGTTTGACCCCGTGTCACGCCACCACAAAAGACTAATGCCGTCGTTTCAACGCGCAAATCCGTTAACGCCTCAACTAATGCTTCTACTCGAGTTCGCCCCTCGAGAGTCAGCTCATCGTTCACTAACCGCTTACCAAGAACGAGGACCACCTTATCTAACGTCATTACCAAGTTCTCATTTCCCCAATTTGCACTGAATGATTTGTATACAAAAATTCACTTTGCCAATACCCCCTCCCGACATTAACATCTACTTAACAATGTTATTCTAAATGACCTTGCGAAAGGTCTACGGCTACAGGAAGTTCATTATGCTGTCGATTTTCGATATTTTTAAGGTTGGTGTAGGCCCATCCAGTTCACACACTAATGGTCCAATGCTTGCAGGTTACCATTTCACTCAACTACTGAGTGACTCTATGTCGAAAGTACACAAGGTGCAAGTTGACCTTTATGGTTCTTTGTCACTGACCGGAAAAGGCCATCATACTAACCGTGCCGTTGTACTTGGCTTGATGGGAAATCGTCCTGATACCATCAAAATGTCGAGCGCCAAAAATGCACTGCAACATACTATTGAACATGGCACTCTATCGGTCTCAGGCGTCCATGTGATCGCGTTCAACTATGCTCACGATATTGTCTTCCACAGCGATAATCTTCCCTTGCATGAGAACGGTATGATGATCACCGCATTTGATGCTGAAGGCGGACAAGTGGCGTTCGAAACTTACTACTCCATCGGCGGAGGCTTCATCGCTACCGCTGCAGAACTAGAACACGGCTGTAACGAAACGGAAGTGCAAGTCCCCTTCGCGTTCTCTTCTGCTGATGAAATGCTGGAAAAAGCTGAACAAAACGGTCTAAGCCTCGGTGGAATGATCCTTCAAAACGAACGCGCATTTCGTGAACAAGAAGACATTGACCAAAAAGCACAACAAATATGGAAAGTGATGTCACTTTGCATGCAACGAGGTTTCGATACCGAAGGAATTTTGGAAGGTGGGCTGAACGTCACTCGCCGAGCGCCAAATCTACTGAAGAAACTTGAAGCCAATGCGGCGATTGAAAATGATCCAATGGAGATCATGGATTGGATTAACTTGTTTGCTTTTGCTGTCAGTGAAGAGAATGCGGCAGGAGGACAAGTCGTGACCTCTCCAACCAATGGTGCTGCGGGTGTGATTCCCGCAGTACTGATGTACTACCATCGCTTCATCAAAGAACTCGACACTAAGCAACTTAAAGACTTTCTCGCTGTCGCTGGTGCGATTGGAATCTTATACAAAACGAATGCATCGATTTCGGGTGCAGAGGTTGGCTGTCAGGGTGAAGTTGGTGTCTCCTCTTCTATGGCCGCTGCGGGTTTAACGGCACTAAGAGGGGGCAGTAATGAACAAATCTGTATCGCCGCCGAAATCGCCATGGAACACTCATTGGGTATGACTTGTGACCCCATTGGGGGATTGGTTCAAGTGCCATGTATTGAACGAAACGCGATGGGGGCAATTAAAGCCATCAACGCCTCTCGCATGGCCTTAAAGCGCACCAGTAAATGCCTTATATCATTAGATAAAGTTATCGAAACTATGTATCAAACCGGTAAAGACATGAACAAGAAATACCGTGAGACCTCATTAGGCGGATTAGCGATGATTCATATGGCACCGCCTTGTGAATAACCTGCGCTTAGCGCCTTCAAACTCATGAAGATCTTCCATGATTGGCGGAGAACGTTCCGCCAACCGCTTCAACTGGATGTAACCTTCCGATAGCCAGTGACAGACGCTGGCTCAGAACCGAGCTTTTCGTTCAAGCCTGTCGCAACATCGTTTGTATCCATACCATTGCTAACATCATCAAACATGTCTTCGAAACGTTGCACTTCTTCACCTAAAGAGCCAGTTGGTGCGAGCTGTTTCTCATCACCGGCCATCACATAAACGGTAGCAACTCTAGCAAATAGATGCGTCGAATCGCTCACAGGTAGCACAGCCCGCAAAAAGCGGACTGTGAATGTATGTGGTCAAATTTCGTCCGAAACGGCAAGCGTTGCCGTTAAGACATCCTGACCAAACAACACACTTCGCTCCGGCGACCAGCCATAAAGCGGATCTGGGTAGTTGTTATTATCTTTAAATGGCATTTCAATCGTATAAGACAAGCACTTAAATTGCTCCGCAACCCAATTAGAGCCTACCGTTAAATTAGCTTTACCTGGCTCGTCTTTGTCATAACCAATTTTATCTTGGAATTCTGGCGTAATGGTTAAAAGCGCCTGCTTAAACATCGCCTCTAACTTAGCAAGGTTCTCATCGTAGGATGGAATCCCCTCAGAGCCGGCAACAAAGTTGTATGGAATCGCTTCATCACCATGAATGTCCAAGAACATATCCACCCCTGTTGCTAACATTCGCTCACGTACTAGGAATACTTCCGGACTTTTTTCCATAGATGGGGTTTGCCATTCACGGTTTAAATTCACACCGACTGCATTAGTGCGCAAGTGACCACGAATACCGCCGTCTGGGTTCATATTTGGAACAACATACAACACTGCTTTTTCTAATAGCGCACGCGCAACGGCATCATTTTCATCAAGAAGGCGTTGAATCATCCCTTCCATAAACCATTCAGCCATGGTTTCACCCGGGTGCTGACGGGCGATCATCCAAATTTTCTTTTTGCCCTCTTCTGGCTCACCAAAAGTCAATAAACTCATGTCGTTGCCATCGATGGTGTGGCCTAACGTTTCTAACTGACAATGGTGAGCAGTTTGCGCCATGTGTAACAGGTCTAGGTGTCGATCGTACGTATAAGGTGCGAAGTAAGCAAAGTAGATAGAACGATGCTCAGGAATCACAGTAAAGGTCAGGGTATCCCCATCAAATTCAGTGGGAATACGGAACCATTCCTCACGGTCGTAAGACGCCACCACATCATAACCTTGCCAGCCCTCCGGGTAGGCTGATTTTGCCAAATCCAATAATTTAATCGTGTGCGATTGCTCGGCTTCTGTCTCTAGACGAAAGTGAAACCATTGGTAGAATTCTGACATGTTGTCATTCGGTATTTTTAGTCGGATGTTATTTTTGTCATCCGCGTTCACTACGTGAATACTGCCACTATCAAAATTGCTGAATACTTTCATTATCTTTACTCACCTTTTGCATCTGAGTTTTAAACACTGAGGCTATCATAAAGGTAAAGTGCCCCCTATCACTTTCATCCTTTGATCTTGTATTTAAAGCCAAAACAATCAGTGTAGCCAAACTTTCCCAACTCGGTACCTAACACTTTATCGGTCATCTAATTTTCAGCTCCATAAGAAAAAATATGAGCTAAGATTACCAAAGTATCTATTCAATCATAAGGATAACTAACGATGCTTGTCACATTTAGCTGTAAATCCTATTCAAACGTCATCATGTTCCACGATATAGCTTTACATATGCTTAAAATGATGGGGCATAGTACCGAGATCCCAGGTGCGATCCTCGCCGATGACGTGCCAGCGGCACTCAATAATTTAAAAATCGCGCTCGATAATGAAAGTGATTTGCCAGAAATAAAAAGCCTTTCAGATGACGAAGATATGACAGAGCATGCTGTTAGCTTAAAAAATAGGGCGCTTCCATTAATTGAACTTCTTACTGCAGCGTCACGAGAAAAAAATAACGTAATGTGGGATAATTAATAGCAAAGCGCAATAACCACCAACTCGTAAGCTCCTCGTGGAAAATAAATATAATGGGGGGCACCCCCATTATTCAATATCAATAAGTCGCTACTTAAAAAATAAATTTATAATAAAACCTAACGACACCTAAGTTCACGAATAGGATATTCATATTTAACTTTTAATACTGATTGATAGACTTTTTCGCCATAATACTGAGGAAACTCATCCACCGTTACTTTCGTATTAGTAATAGAAAATGATTTTCGGTCAACATTACCATAACTATTGACAAACTCTTTCCGATGTGGACTTGAAGCCATTCTCTGTTAGTCTTTAATCATATCAAATCCTATCTCGTATGCTGCTTGTTTTCTATCAACAACATCCCCACTTATGGTCTCAGTATTACCCGCCCAAAAGAAACCACCTACGAGCAAGGTGCCCGGTGCCACTGTCAAGGTGACAAGGCTTGCTAGAGTGATTATACGTTTCATAATGTGCTCTTTACTTACATTAAACTTCGAGCTTATAAATACTCGAACAATAGAGAGCATTAATAAAGACCAGAAATGACTTCGGAACATTAAAAAATTTTGATTAGTCATTATTTAATAGATATATTTGGCTATAAATATATCCAATACAAATTTTAGACTAAATCGATAGTTAGCTGATAGCTATTGCCTCTATCCTAACAAGTGTTTTCATTAGCCAGTTTAAAGTTAAGTTAAAATGGTTCCTCTATATATCAATAGTTGCAAGACACCAAACTCATAATAAAAATAAACGCCCCAACAGATCCTATACCCAAGTGACGTCAAGAGGTAGCATTCAGAGCGTGGTCACTGATTCAAGTTCAAGGGAAACAGCACAGAGTAATAGTTGGCTCTTCCAAGTTGCTTGACGATATTGTTTATTTAACAAAGAAAGTGCTTCAGTGACACGCTCCCAAACGGTAAATGCGCTACTATTGAGTAAACGCTGTAACAGACTCAATACTGATGGCATCATGTCGCCAATATTCGATATCACAGCTTATCTGCTCACCATGTTGATTGTAATTGATGCGTTCAATTACCATCGCAGGAGTGCCAGAGGTGGCGCGAAGTGCTTGAGCCATTTCCCCCATTAACGTACTCGTAGAAATCCGATAACGAGTGCTTTGATACACGACACTAAAGTGTTCACGGCAAATATCTGTTAACGAGCCAGTGAGTTCGAAATCCAATAGGTTTGGAAAAATATCTGGACGAACGTAATTCGTCACGTATACCACTGGTCGCTCATCCAGATAACGTACGCGATCAATACGATAGACATCAGAAAACGGTTGCAAGTCCAATAAGCGTGTCGCTTGCTTATTCGCTAACGTACTTTTCGCCGCGACTAATTGTGTTTTTGGTATGCGGTTTTGTGCCTTAGCCATAGCCTGAAAGTTGAGCGTTTGTGTTAGATCGTAACGCAATGGCTCTGGCGCGATAAACCAACCTCGGCGATCTTCACGATAGATCCGGCCTTCGACTTCCAGTAACGACAATGCTTCACGTAAAGTGACACGTGTAGTGTTGAAGGACTCGGCTAATTTTCGCTCCGCAGGTAACTTTTGTCGAGGGGAGAGCGTGCCCGCTTCTATCTGTTCAACAATTGAATCTTTAATTTTTACGTACTGCACGAGGAGTCCTTCTCTGTTGCGACAATATCATATGTCTCACTAGCGTTACCGTTTCTACACCCTTTTGACTGGTAATTTCAATCAATATCTACGTTAGAGTTCTGCCAAGCATACCTAACTAGAAGAATACTACCGCAGAAATCGCCATCTATGCATCACCAAATAGGTGCATGACAGCACCCCACTTCACACTGGGGCGTTTTTTGTTTTAGGGTACGGAAAACAGGCGACCATCTAAACTAGCGTATACACTTATTTTTACGAGATTAGAGCAAGTTGAGGTAGAGTTTGAAGATACGGTTAAACAGTGGATTATATAAGATTTATGTGGGGTTCTTCGCCTTTGTATTCTTGGTCACATCTGCGTTCGTTACTGCCCAAAATTTACCAAAAACTGATTTTTTGAAAAGTGAAATCACACGACTCAATAATGAATCCCCCAAAGATAAAACCAAGATCGCACAATACGAAACCCTTTTGAAAGAAATCATTGCATTTGCGACACAGCAGTCATTAACCAAAAACTATCAAAATGTTATCCATCAATTCCCAGCACAAAAAAAACAACTTCTGGAGCAAATCGCTCAAGCAAACTCATTAGACATATTTAATACAAAGGAAACGACAAATTACAATGACCTCTGGCAATCAATTTCATCTCTTCAAGCCGCCATCAATCAATGGCAGTTTACTTTGAGCTCCAATGCTCAAAACCTAACACAACTTAACGAAGATCGAAAAACACTGCCCGTTTCGCTCGCCAAACTCAATCAAGAGATAGAAAAAGCAACGTTAGTCAAAACAGATAAAGATACTATCATCAAACCTTCATCACATTCTCAAGTCGACCAATGGCTTGCAGCGACACGTTTAAAAGGATTGAAGTTAAAACAAGCAGCCACGTCTATGGCTTTACAAAGCTTGGATGAACGCTTTGAATTACTTCAACTCAAGCAGCAACTACTCGAAAAAAAACTAGAGTTAGCCTCACCCGTTTTAGAAAAGCTGCAAAATAATCTGACAAAATTGGAGCAAGCCTCGGTAAAAGTATTAATTGCTGAAGCAAAAGCAAGCGCAGAGAGGATCGTCGACCCATCAAAAAAAGTACAACAAGATATTGATCAATTACGTCAGCGCGCAGGCGAACTGGAAAGTGTATTACTTGATATCGATGACACTCGAGTGTCCACCCAACAATACCAATTGAAGCTACACAACTTATCCGAAGAGCAAAGCTTGGTAAGAGAAAACATAGCGTGGTTAAAAAACAGCCCCGCCTTTGGCACCTCTCTTCGCGTTCAATTACGAAGGCTACCCAAAAAGGTAGAAGACAGGGTGATCCCTGATAAGATCGCACATGCTCACATTCGAAAATATGAACTCACCCAGTTATTAGACAAAGAAAGTAGTACGTCTACACAAGAGAACGATGATACGCCTGCACAACCGACAGATCGTATAAATATTCTTTCTAAACAACTACTTGAAAAGCTTATTGACGACTATGAGAAATTGATTATTGCACTAAGCAAACTGCAGGTAAGCATTAATCAATACGCATTGGAGGTTGAAAATGCACGTAATTTTCTGAAAGAGCAACAACTCTGGGCACGAAGTAATCCACCTTTGTGGCAAAACATGGCTCATTTTGACCCTAAGGTGTGGTTTGGAACTTCACATCCTATTTCATCCATGTCGGAACGCTTAAACCGTTCTTCATTACTGTTTGTAAGCATACTTGTGCTGACTTACACCCTAATTTTGTTTTATCTCCGTCGGAAGTCCGATGCTTACTCCATACGTTTGAGTGCTCAATATAAAAAAGTATATGGTCACCCTATAAAGGACCGATTCCAAAACAGTGTCTCCCTATTATTATTGGTGATATGCCGTGCTTTCATTCTACCAATATGGTTTGCCTGTACTGCCATGATGTTATATTGGCTCTGGCCTTCTCCTAATTTTAACGACTCAAAAGTACTAATAATGGCAAGCGCCTTTGCTCTGTTCGTCTTAGAGCTCATTCATGGTATGAGCGAAGAAAATGGGCTGTTAGAGGTTCATCTCAAGTGGCCAAGTCAGGTCTGTACTTTTCTTAATGTTAAGAGTAACCAACTCTGCATTCCTATCACTGCCTTTTTACTCACCGTCACTTTCGCCGAAGTTGTCGCAAACAATGAACAAGCCGAAGTTTCAAGGCTATTATTTTTAATTTTGATAACAATAATGACCTTCGGCTACTTAGGATTACTTAAGTCTGACCGGATTTCGTTGGTACTTCCTGCTCCGCTTCATAAAGGGGTGGGATTCTTCTTGCTGAAGGGCATTATTTTGGGTTCGTTTATTGCCATCATCATATTGAGTGTGATGGGGCTTTCTGTTGCATCTTGGTTGTTCCTAGTCTATCAGCAGATGACCATTTTCTTGCTGCTAGGTGGGTTATTTATCTATCAGCTGGGAGAACGCTGGCTTAAACTTGAATATCGGCAACTAAATTATCAACGTTTACTCGCACGACGTGAAGAGTTAATTGCACAACTGCACGAACAAGAGGAAGAGCCCGAGGAAATAGCTCGGCTAAAAGAAAACTTACCAGACGTTGACGCTCAGGGCTTGGATAGCGAAGAAATAAATGAACAATCGACCACGCTATTGAAAGGATTGTCTTTAATCGGTTTAGTCATCGCGCTGCTTACACTCTGGTCTAGTGCTTTAGAAATGACCAGTTGGCTCGATAAAGTTATCGTATGGCAAGTCAGCGAAGTGATCAGCGGTAGTTCAACATTGGTTGACGTGACACTTCAATCGCTCATTTATGCCGTTATCACACTCTTAGTGACCTTCGTTGGTATCCGCAACTTACCTGGTATTTTGGAATTGTTGGTGTTGCGAAAGCTAGAGCTTGGTCCTGGTACGGGATACGCGATAACGACTCTTCTACGCTATTTAATTTTAATGGCTGGTGTCATGTTTGCGTTTTCTACTCTCGGTTTTCAATGGTCAAGATTGCAGTGGCTGGTCGCGGCCTTTGGTGTGGGCCTCGGTTTTGGCTTGCAAGAGATTTTCGCTAACTTTATTTCTGGTTTGATCTTATTATTTGAGCGCCCAATCCGCATTGGAGACATCGTAACTATTAATGATCTCTCCGGTACGGTTAGTAAAATCCAGACACGAGCGACGACCATTATTGATTGGGACAATAAAGAAATCGTGGTACCCAACAAAACGTTTATTACTGAAAAACTGATAAACTGGTCACTCAGCGATTCCATTACACGAATTGTTATACCGATTGGCGTGGCATACGGTTCCGACATCGAAAAAGTAGAACAACTACTCTATGATGTCGCCAAAGAGCATTCTATTGTGCTTGACGATCCCGCACCTTCGGTATTTTTCTTGTCTTTTGGTGCAAGCAGTTTGGACTTTGAGTTACGTGTCTATATAAATTCAATTGATCATCGCTTGCCAACCTTACACATCATCAACTCAAAAATTGACAAGCTGTTTAAACAACATGGTATCGAAATTTCTTTCCCACAGATGGATGTTCACGTACGAGATTGGCCGAATGACGGGGAGCAAGCACAGCCTTAACCGGGAAAGCTACACAATACGCTTGAGCTTGGCTAACCCATACGCGGCGATGGTAACGCAGTCTTTGATTTCACCATCGATCATCATCTGTTCGAATGTTTCAACAGGGAAAGAACGCGCTATGAGATCTTCTTCTTCGGCGTCAAGGTGGTTGCCAACGTCACATAAGTCACTAGCAAAATAAACATGGCAAGTCTGATTCAAAAATCCATACGCGATAAACTGAGGACCAACATACACCATCGTCCCCGCTTGTAGCCCTGTCTCTTCGCGCAGCTCGCCTTTCGCTAATTCTAAATGGTTAGCATCTGGGTTTGACTCCCATGCCCCTTGAGGAATTTCCCAGCAACGTTGACCAATGGTGTAACGATATTGCTGAACTAAGTGGATCTCCCCATGGTCGATTGCCAGAATCGCGACGCAGTTTGGTTTATCCACCACCCCATAAATCCCTTCGGCTCCGCTCGGGCGTAAAATTTTATCTTCTCGCACCGTCATCCACTTGTTTTGATACACCACTTTACTATCGAGCTGTTTAATGTCTGCCATAATGATTCCTTCCCATAATCAAATTCCATTCTAACGCGGTTTGCGCCGGCATTTATAGACGGCCTACTGCCTTTCATTTGAGCACATGTCGTAAAATGGCAATTTTTAGATCAAATGAACTTCTATAGTTATTCCATCAGCGCAAGGCAAGGCTTTGCAAACTTGTTCACTATTTGATTGAGGGTTCTTATGAGCGCAGCAGATAAAGTCTACGGTTTTAACACGCCACAACGTCTGTTTGTTGGTTATACCTTAGCGGTATTGGTAGACCTGACGGTACTGAACTTCTACGACGAATATTGGGATTTCGTGACCATTGATTCGTTTACGATTTCGTTTGCAGCAGCACTATTACTTCAGTTGCTCCTGAAACTTTCAATTAAAGCAGAACACAAAATTGCAGAGTACTTTAAATCAAAACCTGGCACTGCCCCGAAGATCTATCGCGGACTTTCGACATACGTCATTTTAGTCGGGTCGAAATTCATCATGCTTGAAGCCATCAACCTGTTGTTTGGTGACAAAATCAACTTCAGTGGCCCATGGAATGGTGTGGTCGCCTTCTTTGCCGTCGTGTTCACCATCTTGATCTCTGAAGTCATTGTCGGCAAGATTTATTTCAAACTGGGTGAAAAAGAGCTGCAATCATAAGTAGACTAAGCTCCCCACTGACAGCGCTGATTATTCGGCGTTTTCCCTTGTCTTCTTTGCTTATCTTACATACCACAACCCAGTAACTTCCAATGGATATTTTAAAAGCTAAAATTATCTTCCTATGGATTAACTATACTTGCTTGGTGACATATCTAATGTAGGCAAGGAGGCCTTTCATGAATACTCAAGCGATCGTTCGACTGACAATGGTTGTCAGCCTGGTGTTTTGCACTTTGATAGGCTCAACAACACTTGCCAACACCAACCCCGCACTCCGTATCTCATTAGAAGAAAAGCAGATACTGACGGAAATTAGAAACAACGTATTTGGCGGAGCAAGGCTAGATGCGGCATTTCGACAAGCCACCATCTCCGGTCAGGAGCCCCCCATTTTTCCTTATGAGATAAACGATCGCGGGCTCATCATATGGGAGCTCGCCCCCTCCCAAATACACGCATTTTCAAGCAGTGTTGGCATCTTTCCACCCTACCAGATCACGAGCGTCAAACCAGTCGTCATTGATCGTTCTCCAGCGGATGCCACGCGCTTTGACACATTCCTCGAAGAAAAGGGATGGCAACGGTTAAGAGAGATTTTATTCCCGAAAAAATTCTATGTTATCGCGGATATCGGACTCACTACCCGTGCGGAGCAAGGTTATAAAGTCGACTTAAAAACGTTTGTTCAACTCTCAGGAAGTGACACCACGTATCTGTATCGATTTGCCAGCTATAAAGCGACGCCTGGAACTGACTTGTTGCAACTATCCAATCTAACACCAGCGCAAATACAACTCACCTCATTGCCTCAACAATGGTCCGGCACACTGCTAACGAATGAGGGCAATTTACATTGGACGGTTCCGCTCAAGACAAAAAAAGCCGACAGAACAGAAATCAACAAACGCCTGCACTTTTCACAGTGGTATCTTGATGCAAGTGAAACAGTCTTGGGGCCAATGGGAAGCGTCTCCCGCTATTATTACGATGGCAGTTCGGTCAGTGCTAAGTTCGTCACAACCAAGCCAAGGTCTATCGACATCCACCATGACTTTCCATGGGGGCAGTTCGTTATAGGATCACCACAAGCATTTGTACTGGCGGAAACGAGCGAGTTCCTAGTTCAACCCGTCACTTCTCCTGCTCAAGTACTTGCTGGTGGTGTTAGTGCATGTGCGCTAGCGACACAATCGAGCAATAGTTCAGAGCTTTTCACCCACCTCATCGGTTGTGTTCTGGAAGGGCAAGATCCACAAGACGTATTTGCAACGCTGTTTGGTATCGCTCAATCTCAACCCGCTGTGCTTCCAGCCCACACCCTACCAACCTTATACTATGCTCTACTAGATATTTACCAAGGTCTGGGCATTCTTTATGGCATAGAAAAACCGAAGATGTTCTTCTCACTGCTGAACGCACCAAAGACGCTGTTTATCAACTTTGAAATTGCCACTCATCGTGTCCGTGCATTTGAAAAAGCCTTTATACCCCCCTCATTTAAGCTCGCCAAAATGCGTTTTTATCCAGAGCAACATAAAGCCGTTTACGCCGTATCGTTGAATATTTATCAATCGGTGGGACAAAACCTCAATGGCTATCGAGCAGAATGGTCGACCTATGTCATCAACCCAGAAGAATCCGACCCTAAACCTAGGTTCAGCGTCTTAGAGGCACAAACCAACATCGGCGGGTTTGATCCGATCATCGCTTTGGAACGTTACCTACCCGGTATGGACTTTTCTAACCCGGCTACTTTAGCGCAATTAATCGAGCCGCCATCCGATCAGTTCACCTATACCGAGAACATTAACGATGGGATTCAAGTTAGATTAAGAGACAGCACAGAGGGAATAGTGCTAGACGTTGATATTCAGTATCCACCAGCATCTCAAATACTCAAGACCAATCCCACGATAGAATGGATGGAAGCCAATGATTTTGTTTATTGGGGGAAAGTGGCCGATATTCTAAAATACGATCAACAGGTTATGTTTGCTGACTTGCTGGTGTTCCCCGTCAAATCGACCGATCTAATTTCAGATTCCACTTTCTCTGAATATGTTAAACCCGATCCTTTGCCGATTATTATTTGGAACGGCGGGCAAGATGTCGCACTTGAGCCATGGGGGAACCTCGAAGCCGTGATTGTTGATGAATAATGTGATAGTTGATGAATAAAACAAAAACACCATCGTGCATTCGATGGTGTTTTCAATCCGGTCCCTAAAGCCTTTTTAGCAGGTTAAGACGAACTTTGCATGCTAGGTAGCCAAGGTCACCTAGGTAATCTACGATATCTACGCAACAAGGATACTTTTTAGCTCATCTAATGAAGCAACCGTATAGTTTGGTGCTATTTGGCCATCAACACTTGCACCGGTAGTATTCAACCAACAAGTTTCAATGCCAAAATTATGACCACCAAGAATATCGGAATGCAGGTTGTCCCCCACCATCAGTACTCGAGTTTTACATGGGTAGCCCATTTGCCCCATCGCGTATTCAAAGATACCTAAATCCGGTTTCGCGATGCCAACTTGCTCAGAGATCACCACATGATCAAAGTAGTTCGCCATTCCTGTACGCTCTAGTCGAATCGCTTGCAGTTCGGTAAACCCGTTGGTGATGATCCCCATCTTCGCTTTACCATGCAGCGCTTCCATCAGCTCTTTTGCGCCTGGCAACAACGTACAGATGTCTGCCATCGCCTCTAGAAAGGCACTGTTCAATTCTGCCGTCGTCGTACTCAGCTTTTCAGCCCACTCGGTGAAACGCTTATGCTTCAACTCTTCTGCCGTCACTTTACCATCTTGATAATCGACCCATAGTGGTTTATTGACCGTTTGGTAGTGCACGAAGTCTTGCTCAGTAAAATCTACGCCTTTGCGAGAAAACATCAGCTGCAAACCTTTGAAGGCATCAAAGTGAAACAAGGTTTCATCAGCATCAAACAAGATCCAGTCGTATTTCATTTTCTTCTTTCCAATATCAAGGTCATTTCTGGCGAGTAGTTTAGATGGTCTTATTCTCAATGAAAATCTCTTATTCGAGACTCTTTTCCTCACTCTCGCTCGAAATACGCAAAATGGCTGATTCAAAAAGCAATCTCATTCTAAGTTCGTTAACTGCTGCCCCAAACGAGTCAGACGATCGCCGCAAACGTTTATTATTGGAATTGATAATTTAGAATACGCCGCCCTTAATTGATGGGGGGACTTAAACGCAGATACTGAATTTGGCAATGCAACAGACGCTCGATTCAACGGTGTATTAGAGCTAATGAGTGATTCTTTAGTTAATCAAACTGTTGATCACGTCGGCCAACAGAACACACCAGAATCAGCAGGGGCAACGCACGAAGACAACAGCAAAGGTCACCCTTAACCCAGAAACACGCACTGCAACGTTTGGCTCACGAGTGGATTACGCGGTGCCATCTGCTGACCTTGATGTGGTAGATACAGGCGTATATTGGCAAGCAAAAGGCGAAGAGGGTCGTTTGTTATTTAATGACTCTCGAGTTAGGGATCGAGGTACAGATAAAGAAGTGTCTTCTGACCACCGCTTTGTATGGGCGACAGTAAAAATTGACTAGTCTTTACTCATCGACATACATCTTTGCACGCTAAAACAAACAGGCCACGAGTTTTTAGAATGAAACCGTGGCTTTTGTGTTTTACCATTCAGGGAGACGTTAAGACTTATCTGCACCACATTTAGTACATTCTTGATACGTTCTCTCACCTTCGCTAATGACGACATAGTGATTGACACACTTCTCACACAAAACCAATGTTGGATAAGCTAATTTTGCTTTCTTGGCGTTGATATCACCCTCAACTACGTAGAACTTTCTCATTTTTGTCATCACTGATTAGAAATTTATAAGGCATTATATTTCCAATCTACGCATGTTCTACATAATTTTGCGCGCTATTCAGGTGCAGCATTTAACGAGTTCTCTTGATCCAGACGACGAATCAACTTGGCAGGCGTGCCGCCGTAAAGGCAGTCTGGTGGGACATCACTGTTTACCACTGAGTTAGCTGCAATGACTGAGCGAGCACCAATGGTCACGCCTTGGTTGATCACCGAGTTGCCACCAATCCAGACACTATCTTCGATTGTGATCGGCTTACAAAACGTTTCCCACTTGAGTCGACTGCGGTAATCCAGAGAGTGCGAAGCGGTATAAAACTGAACACTAGGGCCGATAAGAACGTGGCTACCGATGGTGATTTTGGCTCCATCAAGCATCACCACGTTCATGTTGATAAAAGTCTGCTCGCCGATCTCAATGGTTTTACCAAATTCACAATGAAATGGTGGTTGAATATAGCTATTTCCCACCTTGCCTAGTAGCTCTGCTTGTAAGGTAATACGCTCTTCGGCATCGGTGCTGCTATTCAACTTGAGTAACGTTTTGGTTGCATTCGTACGAATCGCATCAATCTCTTCGTCTCCACCATCAAAGACTTGCCCAGACATCATTTTTTCTAATTCGGTCACTGGATTATTCCTACAACTTTTGACGTTAATAGAGTAATGCAAAATATTGATAAAAAAAGAGAAAAGCTCGCGCTTTTCTCTTTCCTATTTTGTGATTTTGCAAAGGGGTTTATACAATTTCCCAACTATGAGTCATCTCTACGCCTTTACCGAGCATCAAACACACTGAGCAGTATTTCTCTAGTGAATCTGCCGCTACTTTAGCTACGATTTCGGAGTCTAGGTCTTCCCCTGAAACTTCAAAGTGGATATTCACTTGTGTAAAAATTCGCGGTGCTGTTTCACGGCGCTCCGTTGTAAGCTTTGCGTTAACAGAAGTAACTTTTTGACCCGCCGTTTTCAAACCATCAACAACGTCTACAGAACTGCAACCACCAGCAGCCATTAATACCATTTCCATTGGGCTTGGTGCCGTTGCGCCGCCGTTGCCATCCATCACCACTGAATGACCAGATTGAGACTGACCAAGGAACTTAAAGCCTTCTACCCATTTAACTTCTGCTTGCATGGTTTCCCTCATATTGCTATCCAACTCACCGACTCTACTTTCGCTCGATGAGTGCTTGTTTCGTGCCGTTACTGTAACTTTCTGGTCAAAAAGGGCAAAGGAATTTTCAACAACACTGCAATTTTTTCACGCCTTATCCTGTCTTGTTACGTAATACTGATAACGAAACTAACGTTTGAGGCTGCTATGAAGAAAGTATCTAAGTTGCTGTGGGCATTCGCTTTGGTTACTCCTGTCCTGCTTATTCTACTCAGCAAAGTGGGGACTGCCGACACCATGGGTAAAGCCAACGCATCGAGCACTACCGACATTGCGACATTAGCGGGTGGTTGCTTTTGGTGTACTGAATCGGATTTAGAACAATTGCCGGGAGTATTGGACGTTGTGTCTGGTTATTCAGGTGGTGATTTAGCAAACCCGACCTATCGCCAAGTCTCTTCGGGAAAGTCTGGCCATATTGAAGTCATCGAAGTGAAGTTTAACCCTAACGTAGTGAGTTACGAGCAAGTGCTAGATTATTTCTTCCGTCATATCGATCCTACGGACGACAAAGGCTCATTTGTCGATCGTGGTTCTCAATATCGCCCTGCAATTTTCTACCATAATGCAGAGCAAAAGCAGATTGCCGAGCAATTTATGATGGAAATCAATAAAGCAATGATCTATCCAAAGCCACTCAAAACAGAACTGATCGCGTTTGAAAAATTTTACCCCGCAGAAACGTATCATCAAGATTACTACAAAAAGAGTAGCTTGAAATATAAGTACTATCGCTACGCATCTGGCCGAGACAAATACTTAGATAAAGTTTTTGGTGACGATCGCCAAGAGAATCCCAAAACACTACGTCAGCTTATTGAAGAACAGGAATTACAAACCAAAGTAAAGGTTTACACTAAACCCTCCGACAAAGAGATTAAGGCAAAACTGACCGAGCTACAGTACTACGTCACCCAAGAAGAGGGAACAGAGCGTCCTTTTGACAACAAGTACTGGGACAACAAGGCAGCCGGAATATACGTTGATATTGTGTCTGGTGAGCCACTTTTCTCATCTACCGACAAGTACAAATCAGGCACTGGCTGGCCAAGCTTTACTCGACCAATTAACCCAGCTTACATCGTCGAGAAGACCGACTTTAAATTGGTCTACCCTCGCACCGAGATCCGCAGTAAATTTGGTGATTCTCACATTGGTCACGTATTTAAAGACGGTCCAAAACCAACCGGGTTACGTTACTGCATGAACTCCGCTGCGATGGAGTTTATCCCTGTCAACAAGATGGCGAGCCTAGGTTACGGCGATTACCTGTATTTATTCGATAAATAGCCTCATGCTACAGGTAGCCACTCCTAACAAGTAGCACTACTCAACAAATAGCTATACTCAACAAACAGCTACACTCGACTAAAATCAAGCGGTATCAAGCAAGGTGAAACCAAGAGGAGTGAACAATCAGAGCGATGAAAGGTTTTAAGTCCAATCTGCCGATAAAGGTTTGTCTTGTGTGTAAACGCCCATTTTCTTGGCGAAAGAAGTGGGCGCGAAATTGGGAAGAGATCATTTATTGTTCTGAGCGTTGTCGAAGAAGTAAAAACAAAGAAAATGTAGGGCACTCGCCCATCGTCTCTTTTTGATTCTAACTTTTAAAGGCCCTGATCTTTTACCAAGGTAATAACGTGCCATCATAAGCCCAAAATGCCCCGCTATCTTGAGGGGTTGAGTTTTCTATCAAGCTCAATAAATCATTTGCCACACGTTCTGGTGTAAACAACTGACCCTCAGGCACATTCGCTTGAAATGGGGCTGATAAGGCGGTATCCGTCGTACCTGGATGAAGTGAAAGCACCGTGCCATGTTTGACCATTCGATGCCATTCTATCGACATGGTTTTAAGGAACATGTTTAACGCCGCTTTTGATGCGCGGTAGCTGTACCAACCGCCTAGTTGATTATCTCCTATGCTGCCGACTTTGGCCGATATGGTGGAAAATTTGGGCGCGGCACTGCGTTTTAGCTTGGGTGTAAAGTATTTCGCTAACAGCAAACTCGGCAGAGTATTCACAGCAATGGTGAGATGGAAAAAATCCGCATCGAGCGCATTAAGGTTCTTCTCTGGGCCTTTATCTTGAGTGTGCAACATACCCACGCAGTTCACTAACCAATCAACTTGTTCAATTTGCTCACTGAGCGCTTTGACTTGGGCATCTTGCGTCACATCCACTTGATACCAGATAACATGAGGATGCGACCAACTGGGCTTTTGATTGCGGTACGTTGCGTGCAACCGAGCATGAGGAAAACGAGCCGCTGCTTGTTGCACCATCGCCAAACCAATTCCACCATTACCACCGACGATGAGTATTTCCATCACAAGTTCTCCGCGTTTTCTATGTAGTGTTCTGCGGTATCCAGTATCGCTTGACGTTGCTGCTCTTCCATATTGTCCCAAGAGCGATAAATCATCCTAATTCGTGGGTGGGTTGCTAAACGTTTATCGTGTTTGTTCATAAAGCGCCAATATAAGCTATTGAATGGACAGGAGCCTTCACCGCTACGTGCTTTGTTGTCATAATGGCAGCCCTTGCAGTAATCGCTCATTTTGTTGATGTAAGAACCACTCGCCGCATAGGGTTTTGTGCCAACAATGCCACCATCAGCAAATAGCGCCATCCCTCGCGTATTCGGCATTTCTACCCATTCAATGGCATCGACATAGATGCCGAGGTACCACTCATCCACTTGATCGGGGTCGACTTCCGTTAGCAAACAAAAATTACCCGTGACCATCAAACGTTGGATGTGGTGCGCATAGGCATAATCTAGCGACTGCCCAATTGCGTTTCGCATGCACGCCATTTTCGTTTCGCCATTCCAGAAGAAGTTGGGCAGCTTTCTTTCTGCTCCCAATTCGTTCTTTTTCTGGTAAGCAGGCATGTTTGCCCAGTAAACGCCGCGAATGTATTCCCGCCAGCCTAGTATCTGTCGTACAAAACCCTCAACTTGAGAGATATCAATATCAGCGTTGGAATGAAATGCCTTGAGTGACGCATCAATCACTTCTTTGGGGTGCAGCAGCTTGCTATTAAGCGAGAAAGAAATCCGACTGTGATACAAGCTCCACTTAGCATCATGCTTCCCCGTCATCGCGTCTTGAAAGCGACCAAACAGTGGTAAACAGACTTTGCAAAAATGAGCGAGTAAGGACAAGCTTTGCGCGCGATTGATCGGCCAGATCAAATCCCCCCCAAGGTTGCCTATTGTTTTGATGTTATGTCGCGCTAACCGATCAGTAATCACACTCACATCAGTACTAAACATCAAGGGATGTGGCAGTTGTTCAATGTCTTTGGCTTTGAGCTTGTTTCGGTTATTAGCGTCGTAATTCCATTTCCCTCCTAACGGTTTGCCATCTTGCATCAAGATATTAAAACGCTTACGCATGCGGCGGTAAAAGTGCTCCATCATGATGTGCTTACCTTGCGGAAACTGTGATTCAATCTCTTCAAAAGGTAATAAAAAGTGTTCAGTATCAACGCATCGCGTCACAACCCCTTCAATCTTGAGTCTCGTTAACTGTTCCAAAAGTCGGTATTCATCTGGGCGTTGATATTCAAACTTGATTGCACCAACGTCACTCACATAATGCTGTAAGAGTTGCTCTAGAGCATCGAAAGGCTGGGTGTCATCTAAAGAAAGATACAAGACCTGATGACCCTCGCTTTGGCGCTCTTTTGCAAACAGTTCCATTGCAGAGATGAACGCACACACTTTTTGAATATGGTGCGTCACGTAGGTATTCTCTTGCTTAAGCTCTGCAATCAGGTAGAGGATGCTTTCGTCAGGTTGTTTAAACCAAGAATGCTCACTGTTGAGTTGATCGCCCAAAACCAATCGTACGGCTTCAAATTGCATTACGGCTTCTCCTAGGACGAGGTTTTTTCTTGGCTTTCCATCACGATAGGCCAATCGACCATGTCCACGCTGTCCAACTGGGCGCCAGCACAACGGCCTTGCCATCGGTCAATAAATTCCATATATGGGTCATACATCTGCGTCTGTTTTTCGAGGTTGAATTGTCGTGACCCTCGCGGATCGGCTCCGACTCCAGCCAGGTATTGCCAATTTCCCCAGTTCGATGCCACATCGTAGTCGATCAGTTGTGATTCAAAATATGCTGCGCCATAGCGCCAATCAAGGCCAAGTTCGTGCACCAAACAACTTGCAACCAATTGCCTGCCACGATTCGACATGTAGCCCGTTTCATTGAGTTGGTGCATACAAGCGTTTACGATAGGGAAAGGCGTTTCACCTTTCTTCCATTGCAAAAAGCGATGCGCATAAAATGTGGTAAGCGGCGGCTGGTTTCGAATACCAGCAAATTGAAAAAGTTGCTTTCCGTATCTGCGAGCATACCAATAGAAATACTCACGCCAAAGAAGTTCGAAATAAATCCAATAGGTAGAGTCATTCGCTCCATTGAGACATTCATAGTGCTTCAGCATTGCGAAAATGGTCCTCGGTGAAATACAGCCATGTGCTAGCCAAGGAGAGAATTTCGTTGAGTTGTCTATACCATCAAGACTGTTACGAGTGTCTTTATATTGACTCGCCAATGACGAAAAAAAGTATCGTTCACAATGTATCAGCCCAGCCCGCTCACCACCTTTTAGCCACGCTGATTTGCTTTCCTCATCCGAGCTTAATAAGACAAGCCAATCTAATTCAGGAGGTGGTGGGGGAAGCGATTTAACCATTTCATCGGGTAACTTGACCTTTTGCTTCTCGGTCTTTTTTCGAAACTGAGTAAAGGTCTTGGGCAATGCATCGAGAGTAAAGGGGAGCTGCACAATGTTGAACAAACTACGATTATGATGTTGAACGACACAAATGTGCGGACATTGAGTTCTGATGGTTTGGATCACACTTTGCTCATCAGAAGAAGGAACTGCATCTACATAAAGGTGCGTTACACCTGACTGCTTAATGGCGTGGATGATCGCCACTCGCGGCTCCCATACCGTTGTAAATAATCGCTGCCCAAACCCAATAAGAGATTTATCTAAATCATGTAATGATTGCTCTAAAAATTGTTGTTTTACCCGACCAAACTCACGCTCTTGCGCAAAGTGTGCCAAAAAAGGCGTAATTTTAGGCAAACAATACAGACAAATGAGCTTTTCTACTTCTGAGGATGCATGTTGCAGCAATCGATTATCATGAACTCTCAAATCATTTGTAAACCAGTACAGACCCACCTTAATGCTCACAAGACACTCCTTGCTTTACATGAAACCATATTCCAACTTTTCTTACGAATCTCACTGAGTCACGATCAGAAAAAGCTGTCGAGATGGTATTAGTGCCTACCGCTTTGGCGGGGAAGAATTTGCGTTGATTGTACCAAACAAGTCGTTTCGCATTGGTTTCAAGTACGCAGACAGACTGCGGCGAATGATTGAAAAATTACGCGTCACCGATAAACGCTCTGGCACACAGGTACAAAGCATCACTGCGTCATTTGGCGTGGCAGAGTACCAAATCGTTGATACGCTAGAATCGCTGATTAATAAAGCTGATAAACAATTCTATGAAGCCAAACAGCTAAGCCGGAACCGTGTCATGCCCGTCTAAACGGCTTTTTCAAAACACAAACCCCCAAGCTTATGCTTGGGGGTTTGTTATTCTGACTCTTGAATGTAAATTAATCCATTCTGTAACAGTAACTTAAAAAGTAATCTTCACCATTTTTAGCCGTATATTCTTTATCTTCACTGCACGCCATTGGTTTGCCTTTCTTATCGCCTTTAATAAGACTAATCCAGTGACGCATCGCCGTTGTTGCATTGCCCGTTAGCTCTGGGCTGAATGTCGTACGTGTTTCGAGTTGGATGTCATTGATATCCATTAGCTCAATACATCCCGTGCCTTTATGACAACCAAACAGCACTTCAACATGACTGCCTGACTCGTCTTTAAACAAAATGGATTTTGGGTCTTCTTTTTCACCCGTATAAGCCACAAAGTGTTTTGGGCTTTTCAGGCCACTATGGGTTCCATCTTTAAAGAAAACCAGCACATGTCGGTAATCAATCACATAGCTTGAAACATCTTGGTGTGACCCTTTTTCCAACGGAAACATACGGTCGAGTAGTTGCTTCGCTTTCACCTGTTTCTCACTCTGCTGCTCAGCACTTACCGCTTCGACGGCAAATACAGCTTCAGCGATAAACGGACGTTGTTGTTGGGTTTCTTTTTTATCGAAGTTCAGCATATTCATCGTCATATCCTCGTACTTAACACACTAGTTAGAGTAAAAACTTAAAACTGACGTTTAAGTTTCAGGCAAATTTGTGAAGTGGAGAGTAAATTTCTTTGCCTGCTTATTATGAAGACTAGCGAAATATTGACTACAATTTCACAACAAAAATTTTACAGTGTGAATTTTACAAAATGTCTGTGTCAAAAAGCCTCATTCGCCAATCTCACTTCTTAGGGACGAAGATTCGTAACTTAAGGAAAAATAACCATTTAACGATGGAGGATTTGTCTGCGCGTTGTGTAAGAATTAATCCGGAGTACGCACCATCCGTTTCGTACCTTTCGATGATAGAACGAGGAAAGCGGGTTCCTAGCGTCGATATGCTAGAGGTGATTGCCGAAGTTTTTCAAAAAGAACCAGCTTGGTTTTTAGACGATGAGCCAGAGCTAGAAGCGATCACCCCTAACAAAGGCAATCGAGGTGGCATCAATGGCATGGCGTTAGAACCAAGCTTTTTGTTCTCTAACGATATTCTGCAAATTGCCATTCCTGAGATGCTTTCCCAAACGGGTATCACTGGCAGGCAGTTTGCCCACTTGTTAATTCGTGCTCACCAAGAAAACCACCAAAACCATTTCCCAGACTTAGAGCGTGCAGCAGAAGAGGTCGGATTGAAGCGCTTAAATTTATCAGTAGAAGATCTGATTGATATCGCTAAAAGTATGGGATTGAACATTCGTTGGGTAGAGCGAGCACCACAAGACGTCATTGATGAACTAGGCGTCAGCGCCAAGCAACTGGTAACCTCATTTATGGAAGCACCAGGCACCATTTACCTCAACAAGCTCATGCGTGACTACCCTACCCGGCTGAAATACGATCTTGCGGTTTATATTGGCCATCGAGTACTACACAGTAGTGATGGAATGAGCAACGTACTGTCCATCGGCCAACAAAACAACTGGGATCAACCTGACGGATCGGCATCAGACTCTGGTCTTAACTCTCAAGACATTTTGCAAGCATGGCGTGACTTTGAATCTAGTTTCTTTGCGGGGGCGTTATTGTGTCCGAAAGTACCTTTTCGCCAGTTACTTGACCGCTCAGGTTACGAAATCTCGGTACATAAAAAAGCGGGGGTTTCTCCCTCTGTCGCAATGCGACGTATGA
The DNA here is from genome assembly GCF_052877535.1 of Vibrio sp. PNB23_22_6. Lineage (NCBI taxonomy): Bacteria > Pseudomonadati > Pseudomonadota > Gammaproteobacteria > Vibrionales > Vibrionaceae > Vibrio > Vibrio sp. PNB23_22_6. Next base: position 101,316 of record NZ_JBNFXP010000009.1, read on the forward strand.
CGGTCGTATCCCCATACCCTCACTGGCACTATTTTGATGCTTATGGCCCGGGTAAATTAAAAGCGGTCTATCGCGGTAACGGTATCCCTCTACCGTGGGGAAACATGCGCACGGTTAACGATCCTTGTCAACACTGGGCGGTATTTAGACGGTTATCACAACCTCTTGATACCAGCTCTGCTCAAATTTCAATTTTAAACGTGGGGAATGAACCAAGGATATACTGTTGTGAGTCGATCAATATTGTTGACCCTGCTGGTAACAATCGTGTGTTGTGTGCGGGTATCGATCTTAATCCCGCTATCTCGGCTCAAGGAGGGGATGCGTTATCCATCGCAGAAGAACTCAAGTCACTGTGTGTCGCATCAGGGGGAAGTAGCGTAATTCCACCGCATATCAAAAAAGATCTCACCACCATCGCCAAAATCCTCAACATCAATTGGATTGAACGAGGAATTCAAACACAGGCAAGGTTAATTTGTTCTAGAGGCGCGGTGTGCCCAAGACAGCCAAGCTGTTATAGCAAATGTCATGAATCTGAAAACTCAGAGGGTGGTATTCAATCGATTGAACTGTAAAAAGAAAAAACGCCAACCACAATAAAGGTGATTGGCGATATATATCTGTGAACAATCTGTATTCACTAACAACGTCAGTTGGCTAGATGACCCTCGGCTTAATAAGGGTCAGTTAAGTAATTGCATTATACGTGCCAACTTTAAACTTGCGACACACCGTTCTTTTTCATGCACACTGTCGCTTTTTTAAGCAACAAGTTGCAATATGCAATTGCAAAATGCAATCGAGTATAAATATGCCACCAATGGCATTATTACTTATGCTTTTCTCAGCAAAATGATTTCCCCATTACTTATCCCTTCCCGCGACACGACGCTTTTGCCTGTACATCCAGTCATCAGCAATCTTCATCATCATTTCAGGGGACTCAATCTCAGAATCAAACACGGCATAACCCAAACTGGCTCTAAAGTAAATCTGTTGGCCGTCATATTTTACGGGTGTAGAGCACAGCGCCTTTCTGAGTTTATTTAAGAGTGCTCGAATATTTTCTTCCGTTTCGGGGTTGTGCACTAATACCAAAAATTCATCGCCTCCTACGCGCGCGACAATATCGGAACGACGTAGAGTACGCTTCACGCGCTGAGCACAAGCGATCAATACCTTGTCGCCAGCATCATGACCGAAAGTGTCATTGATATGTTTAAACTTATCCAGATCAATATTAATCAATGCAAAACTGTAGCGCTTCTTGTATCGCTGAGCGATTTCAAACTGCTGTTTATAAGATTGCATGAAATAGCGACGGTTAGGCAATTTAGTAAGCTCGTCGTGTAAGGCACGGCTATCTGCAATGCTATACAAGCGGTAGATGACGATCATCGCACAAATTAAGACCAATAAGATCGAATAACCAACTATTCGAGCCAAATTAAAAATATACCAAGGCACTTGGTTATCTGATTCACCATTAGAGTGTACTGCCATGAGCCACCCTCCGTTAGGAAAGTGAACCCTCTCTCTTCCATACACTTGTTTTGATTCATTGTGATCGCCAAAGAACACATCACCATACTGACCAAGGTTATCGTAACCTCTAATGGTTAAAGGGTATAAATACGAGAAATTCAGCACGCCAATATCTTGAAATAGCGCTTTTAAATCGATCGTCGCCCTGATGGACCCCCAGTAGTTCTTATTAATGGGAGGATCAAAAAATACTGGCACCTGCACAGTAAGGATCAGGTCGCCTTCTTTTAGGCTCACCGGGCCGGCGACAACAATGTCTTCAATCTCTCTGGCTTTTTCTTCCAGAATACGAGAATGCTCAGCAACAGCGCTCTCGTTGCCTTGTCTCGGATATGCTCGACGTAAAACCTCATTTTCTGCAATACCAATACTGATGATGTGTCGGCTTTTATCTAGAATGTGATTCACAATCCTATTCAGTTCATGATAATCATGCGTGGGCAGCAAAGTAATGGTCGCCGCAAGCGTACTGACCTTATAGATGTCAGCCATTAAAGAGGCTTCTAAGCTCGCTCCTAGAAGCGACAGTTGCTCTTTAGTTTTGACTTGCGTACGCTCTTGGCGCAGCTTGTTCTGGCTTTGATGCAACAGCTCTATCGTCGCAACACAGACCAAAATAAAAGTGGCAAAGAAAAGTACAAAATAGTGCTGCTTTTTGGGTGAATAAGACATGCGCCACCCCCCATAATTTGACACACAAAAGTGATAAGTATTCACCACAATTAAATAACTTACCTATAGTAATCATAACCAAAACCACTAATGGTGCGGGGAATTATTCCGCAATTTTATGACCAAAACAGGATGACCAATATGGATAAACAAGGTGATTTATTTGAAAGCTCATTTTGGCAAGATGTCAGTCATGGCAGAATCTACTACCAACCTGATTTTCTAAGCGAAATAGAAGCGGAGCACTATTTTTCTCGTTTGAGATCGACACTACCGTGGCATCAAGAACACATTATGATATTTGGTCGTTCGGTGCGTCAGCCACGTCTACAAGCTTGGTATGGTGATACTGCTTATACATACTCCGGCCTAACCATGCCCCCCTCCCCATTAACTCCAGATCTAAATGAGCTCAAAGTGCGCAGTGAAGCCGTTGCTCAAACCACATTCAACTCAGTGTTGGCCAATTTATATCGCAATGGACAAGATTCCATGGGGTGGCATCAAGACAATGAACCGGAGCTAGGAGCAAATCCCGTCATTGCCTCGCTAAGCTTGGGCGAAACCCGCCGTTTTGTGCTCAGAAATTTACATTGTAAAACTCAAATTGAATACGAACTTTCCCCCGGTTCTCTACTGATCATGGCCGGTGAGCTACAGCATCACTGGAAACATGCCGTGCCCAAAACAGCGAAACTTAAAGGTGAACGAATCAACCTTACTTTTAGGCACATAGTAACGTAACCCGTTGTTATGAGTTAAAACCGGCCACAAAGCAATAGGCCATATTGCTTACGTATTGATGAGATAAGAAAAAAAACGCCATATAGACGGGTTTTGTTCAAATATTTATTTGGCCATCACTTACAGCGAAATAAAGATACCGGCTAAGCAAGCATTCATTAAGTTTGCGAGTGTGCCCGCAGCTACCGCTTTTAGCCCCATGTTTGCCACATCTTTACGACGTTCAGGGGCAATCACACCGATAAAACCTAGCTGAATCGCAATCGAACCAATGTTCGCAAAACCACACAGCGTAAAAATAATAATTACTTGGGTATGTTGAGATAGCATCGCTTTGTGCTGTACACAGTCAATGAATGCTACGAACTCGTTCATTATCACCTTCTGACCAATGTATGAACCCGCCGCTAAAACTTCGTGACTAGGGACACCAATCAACCCCGCCAGAGGCGTAAATAGATAACCGAAAATCGCTTGTAGCGTAATGTCCGCAAAACCGAACATTTCACCAAGGTTTTCCAGTTGATTGAAGAACGACTCTCTTACAGCAGGAACGCACAACCTAATAGTGCAACAATACCAAATAGACTAAATAGAACACTCATGAATCGGACCTACTGAACATTGAAAAAGAAAGAAACGCCAAAGGAATTGGCACAAGAAAGGAACAACGTATCGAGTGGCAGCGCACTCGCAGATCCAAATTGGTGATAGAACGGATAGTTCGAGATCTTATTTTTTACCTTATACAAGCAATTGAACGTAGCTGGTCCGATCCGTGGGGTCATTCACTGCGGTCGAGATTAACACTCTGCCTGATCCATGTGGCGGCTTGTATGGGTAAGGGGCTTGAACAGCTATACCCTATTTCCCACTTAAACGGGACGCAAGTATAGTCAACAAAAAGAGAGTTTCATTATGTTTATTACGCAAACGTTCAAGCATTCAAGAATCAAGCAAAGATGCCATTCAAGGCCCATACTTGTATAAAAAGCAGGGCTTTAAGGTAAAACTGAGCCATGAACACCATTAAATTGAGTAATAAATACGCAATCAAACATCAAACACGAGAAATACGTAATTTTATTCTCGCCAATTGATGGATTTTGGATATACAATCTAACTCGCTTCTTTCGGAAGCCTCTGCTTACGCAGAGTATCATGATGCCGAGATGGTGAAATTGGTAGACACGCTAGCATGAGGTGCTAGTGCCTTAGGTGTGAGGGTTCGAGTCCCTCTCTCGGCACCATTATCTTTCCTAAGAGAAACCTAGAGTGTAATGCAAAGTTCTAAGCAGGCAAAACCATCCGCAGATGCTAACCAATTACTTAGCGAACTAGCGGTGCACGCCCTATTACACCTACACTTCAAAATCCACGCATCCTCGCGAAATCTTCCCCAAAAAGAGCGTAATGATCTGCTACAGAAGTGGCTTAAACCTAAGCTAAAAAGCAATCGCTACAAGCTGATTAAAAAGCCGTTAAAGTCATTAACTCAACAAGCAAAAGGGGAAAATGGTAACCTTGAAGTCTTGCTTGAGCGTTGTGTTGGTGCCGATAAACCGCGTAATCCGCAACCTCATCTCGACAGTTATTTACTTTTAATTAACGAAATCGAGAAAAAGTTAGGCACGACCGTATTGCTCTCTCGTCCTGAAGATGTCGACTTATCTCATGATCAACATGGTTGCTTATTGTGTGTGCTATCCGATAACTTAAACCAGCACTTCGACGACAATAATGCCCTAATTGCACCAATTTCGATGCTTTTCCGCGGACCTATGAGCCAACGCTCTTTGTTCCTAGGCAGTATTTATGCAAGCAACACCTTCAATTACGAAGTGCTGTACCAAGATGAACAGTTTGTGCGGATCACGCTAAAGTTAGCATGATCACTAGAAGCCATGTTTTCGAATCTAAAAAGGCCGCGAATTTCGCGGCCTTTTTCCTATCCAATGCCATTCTAATCGATAACACGGAATCGAGCAGTAAAGTGGCGCAATACCGGAGGCTCGTAGTCAAACGTTAAACCTTTTAACTCATGCGCTCGGTTCTTAAGTTCGATGATCGCATCAGCGATGTAATCCATGTGGTCATTGGTATAAACACGACGAGGAATGGTCAAACGCATTAGCTCCAGCTCGGACGCTTTTTGCTCGCCCGTCTCTGGATCACGCCCTAGCAATAGTGAACCAATCTCTACCGCTCGGATTCCCGCTTCTAGGTATAAAGCATTACATAACACTTGTGCCGGGAATTGCTCTGCGGGAATATGTGGCAAGATTTTCGCTGCATCCACGAATACGGCGTGACCACCGGTTGGGTATTGAATAGGAATTCCGCCTTCACGTAGACGCTCACCCAAGTACTGTACCTGACTAATTCGGTAATGAAGAAAATCTTCATCAGCCCCTTCATACAAACCACGAGCTAGCGCTTCCATATCACGGCCAGCCATACCGCCATATGTTACAAAACCTTCCATAGGAACACATCGAGTCTGTACGGCCTGAAACAACTCTTGGTGGTCGCGAATACAGCACATACCACCAATGTTCACCATTGGGTCTTTCTTGGCCGACATCGTTAACATGTCACCGTACTGGTACATCTCGCGGATGATTTCTAGGATCGACTTATCCTCATATCCCGCTTCACGCTGCTTGATAAAGTACGCATTCTCACAGTAACGAGCCGAATCAATCACCACAGGAATGTCGTATTGGGTGGCAATTTCGTACACGCTGCGCATGTTTTCCATCGACACTGGCTGACCACCGGAGCTATTACACGTAATCGTCGTAATGATGGCACAGATGTTAGTTGAACCATGTTCTTCAATGGTTTCCACTAGCTTACCAAGGTTGAAATTGCCCTTCCAATCATAGGGGGTCGTAGTATCAAATGCTTCTTCCGTCACCACGTTGATCGCCTTACCACCATTAAGCTCAATATGGCCTGCTGTCGTATCGAAATGGTAGTTAGAGATGAATACCGGTGTTGTACCGCCCCTGACTTGACGCATTCGCTCAATCAAAGCAGGGAACAAAATTTGCTCCGCACCACGACCTTGGTGTGCAGGCACAGTGAGCTTGTAACCAAAGAAATGCTCTACCGCATCACACAAGTTGTAGTAATTGCGACTGCCAGCATAGGATTCATCCCCCATCATGATTCCTGCCCACTGATTATCACTCATAGCACCTGTACCAGAGTCGGTCAGTAGGTCGATATACACATCATCACTGCGAAGCAGAAAGGGGTTAAAACCCGCCTGTTTAAGGGCAATTTCTCGGTCAGCCAAGGTCGTCATTTTGATAGGCTCAACCATTTTGATACGGAACGGTTCTGGGATACGTTTCATTGTTAATTTCCTTATACATATGACCCTACGCACTTAAGCGTAAGATTAAAAACAAACAAATAAATTGCTTCTCAATGCGAGTGCATTGAGGAAATTAACGCACAGAGATTTTACTAAGAAGAGACAAGCAGTAGTCTAGGTTGTACCAGAACGACAGCACCAAACGGCTATCGAGAATAGCCTTAATTCTCATCGTCTTCGTCCTCCTGATAAAAGAAAAGTCAGAAACCCCATGTCTCTGACCTTTTTTAATATAGTGCAGTTTTCAATCAAACTTCAGTGAAGTTCGCCTCATTTACGAAGGTTTAGCCCTTTTCATTCTGCGCTTGATGTTGTTCTCTTTGACCATGTAGTCGAACAAAGGAGCAAACAAGTTGGCAAACAGAATCGCTAACATGATGCCTTCCGGGTAGGCTGGGTTGAGTACGCGGATAAATATGGTCATCACACCAATCAAGATACCGTAAGCCCATTTACCGCCATTAGTGAATGCGGCCGATACTGGGTCTGTCGCCATAAAGAAGGTACCAAACGCTACACCACCAATCACAAAGTGCCAATAGAACGGCATAGAAAACATAGGATTGGTATTCGACCCAATCGCATTAAGCAGTAACGACGTCACGGCTAAGCCAACAAAGACACCCGCAACAATCCGCCATGAGGCTATCTTCATAAAGATCAGCACCAAACCTGTGAGTGCAATCAGCAAAGTCGAGACTTCCCCCATCGAGCCCGGCAGGTTACCAACAAATGCGTCCACCCATGAGATAGGTTGTCCCGTCATGTTGTTCATCAGGGCACTCTGACCGCCTTCATACCATTGACTAAGTGGTGTTGCGCCAGAGTACCCATCCGCAGCAATCCACACCGCACCACCAGACATGTTAGCGGGATAAGCGAAGTACAAAAATGCGCGTCCTGCCAAAGCGGGATTTAAGAAGTTTCGTCCCGTACCACCGAAGATTTCTTTCGCCACCACGATACCAAAAGTGATACCCAACGCGGCTTGCCATAATGGAATGGTTGGAGGGAGAATCAAGGCAAACAGAATCGAGCTGACAAAGAATCCTTCATTCACTTCATGCTTACGGACGATGGCAAACAACACTTCCCAAAAACCACCGACGATAAACACGGTCGCGTAGACGGGTAGAAAGTAGGTCGCGCCGACGAGTAGCTTACTCCCCCAACCGGCTTGACTCGCCGCTTCAACCGACCCCCAAACCCAACTCAGCCCCCAAGAAGCATCAATAGCTTGTTTCGCTGCTGCTTGGTCAAGACCATACAACAAAGCATAGCTAGATTGCTGACCGATGTTATACATGCCCCAAAACATCGCGGGGAAAACGGCTAACCATACCATAATCATGATGCGCTTTAGATCTATGCTGTCTCGAACGTGGGTAGCGCCGTGATTCACTTTACCCGGCGTATAAAAAAGGGTTTCGACAGCTTCAAAGAGTGGGTAGAACTTGTGGTACTGGCCTCTCGGTTCAAACTTTGGTGAGACCTTTTCAAAATAACGCTTCAAGCTCATTGTTCCTGTCCCCCTTTTTGATCACGAACATATGAAGTATTACGCCAGATAACGAAAAGCGATCGTTTTTAATCTGTTCCCACTTATTCAGCGTAACTAACTGTCTACATAATGTGTACTAGGGAGAGAACTAATGGATACTCTTGCCATCGATTTAGCGCGGTTTCAATTTGCGTTCACCGTCTCGTTTCACATTATTTTTCCAGCATTTACGATCGGACTTGCAAGCTATCTTGCTGTGCTTGAAGGGCTGTACTTGCGAACAGGCAACAAACAGTACATGCAAATCTACCGATATTGGTTAAAGATTTTTGCTATCAGTTTTGGCATGGGCGTAGTTAGTGGCATCGTTCTCAGTTATCAATTTGGCACAAACTGGAGTGTCTTTGCAGACAAAACTGGCCCTGTTCTTGGTCCACTCATGGGCTACGAAGTACTTACCGCTTTCTTCTTGGAGGCAGGTTTCCTCGGGGTCATGCTTTTCGGTATCAACAAAGTGGGAGAGAAACTGCATTTTGCTGCCACTTGTATCGTTGCTTTTGGCACCTTTCTTTCGGCGTTCTGGATCCTCTCTGTCAATAGTTGGATGCAAACGCCAGCTGGCTATAGCATCAACGAGGTCGGTCAATTCATACCGGAAGATTGGTGGGATATTGTCTTCAATCCCTCCTTCCCTTACCGCCTAGTTCACATGCTCTTGGCAGCATACTTAACTACCGCCTTCGTCATCGCTGGCGTAGCCGCGTTCCACTTACTCAAAGCAAAGCATAACCCGTTGGCACGCATCATGTTCTCAATGGCGATGTGGATGGCGGCGATCGTCACTCCAATACAGATACTTGCTGGTGACATGCATGGCCTAAACACAATGGAGCATCAACCCGCCAAAGTGGCTGCAATGGAAGGGCATTATCAATCACATAAAGGTGCGCCATTGATCTTGTTTGGTATCCCGAATGAAGAAGAGAAGACAATAGAATACGCGCTTGAAATTCCTAAATTAGGAAGTCTGATTTTAACGCATGATCTCAATGGTGAAGTGAAAGGGCTTGACGCCTTCCCAGAAGAAGAGCACCCACCCGTCAGTATTGTTTTCTGGTCATTTCGCATAATGGTGGCGATTGGGTTCACTATGCTTCTTATCGGGTTGTGGAGTTTATGGCTCAGAAAACATAACAAACTGTTTGATTCTCCGGCCCTGTATCGAACTTGTCTATTCTTTTCTCCGGGCGGCTTTGTCGCAGTATTAGCCGGCTGGATTACCACTGAAGTCGGTAGGCAACCTTATACCGTTTATGGTTTGCTAACGACAGCGAATTCCGCCTCTCCCATTGATGCTGCGGCAGTGAGTGTCTCCCTCACCGCATTTATCGTTGTCTATTTCACCGTATTTGGTGCGGGATTCTTTTATCTTCTCCGTCTGATGAGAAAGTCGCCAACACGCTATGAAGAAGGCTTAGACAGTCGACTTCCAGACGGTTCAGAAACCGACATCATCACCCACTCCAATCATCTGACTTAGGGAGTAACAGACATGGATTATGCACTTATTTGGTACGTGCTCATTGGGCTTGCAGTCTTGATATACGTAGTGCTCGATGGGTTTGACCTCGGTATCGGCATCCTATTTCTCAGCGCAGATAGTAAGGACGAACGCGACATGATGATGAACAGTATCGCGCCAGTTTGGGATGGTAATGAAACTTGGTTAGTACTTGGTGGAGGTGGGTTGTTTGCTGTATTTCCCCTCGCTTATTCTATTATCATGCCCGCTCTTTATGCCCCTCTTATTCTGATGCTTCTTGGGCTCATTTTACGTGGGGTCTCTTTTGAGTACCGTTTTAGAACGCAACGCGGACAATTTCTTTGGGATAGCGCTTTTTTTATCGGCTCCTTCACTGCGGCTTTAATGCAAGGCATCATGTTGGGTACATTGCTTCAAGGTATTGATGTAAGTGATCGAGCATACAATGGAGGTTGGTTCGACTGGCTCTCTCCTTTCAGTTTGTTTTGCGGTGTTGCGCTGGTATGCGCATACATTTTACTCGGGGCTTGTTGGTTGCTAATTAAACTGCCTGAAGACATGATCCGTCGATACTACGTTGTTGCCCGCCGCTGGGGATTGGCGATGGTCGCGAGTATTTTTATCGCCAGTTTATGGTTGCCAATTAGTAGTGAGTTGGTCTTTCAGCGCTGGTTCTCTATGCCTAATTCGCTGCTGTTTTTTATCTTACCTATCGCTGCGGCCATTTTGATTTGGCAATTGTTCAAAGCATTGCTAGAACACAAACCAGTAAAAGCTTATGTTTTAGCAATAGGCCTATTCTTTATTTCTGCTGTTGCTTTTGGTGTAAGTACTTTCCCTTACTTAGTCCCCTTTGCACTGACTTATCAAGAGGTTGCCGCTCCAGATAAGAGCTTAATTTTCTTGCTCACAGGTAGTGCGGTATTACTACCACTGATCATTGCTTATACCGTCTACTCATACTGGGTATTTCGAGGCAAGATAAAACAAGGAGAAGGGTATCATTAATGAAATTCCAACCGATTCTTTGGTTCATCTGCATTTGGTTAATAAGCGTGCTAGCTCTCTTCATTGTTAGTAGCCTCATACGCTATGTGCTCATGTAAATCGAATAACGAGCGTTTAAATAACAAGACTTGGCCAGTGTTATCACAACGAACCCCGCAGGTTCAACTGATTAGGTATATACTGATTCAAGAATAAAACAATGGAGTGCTTTTATGAATGTGAGGATGTTCTGGACAGTGATGCTTTCAATTTCTGTTCTACCATTAGCAAATACAGTTCTTGCGGTTGACAAGCAGATGTCTCAAGAGATGAAGAAAAAGATGCAGGCCATCTGTTCGCCGGAAAAAGGGCTTGCTGGCGGCTGGAAAGTGTCTGAAGTCACCCCTGATGCACGGCGCTCTCTTAACATGGTTTTGCATCAAATGAACGCCACCGACAAGCTTAAACAGATCAATCAAGTCCGAACTCAAGTGGTTGCGGGTACACGCTACGCTATCGAGTTCGAGTTAAAAAATGGGGAGATCTGGAATGCAATGGTATTCCACAGTTCTCGTGGTGACTACATGATCGAAAGACACGCCAAGAAAGGTGCTCTCTGTCCAAACAGTAAACCTTAAGCTCTGAATCGATTCAATAACCAAAGGCGACCACGTCGCCTTTGCTATTTTTAAACCTTTCCATTTACCTTATCGCAAATGTACTCTCCGATTGGCATGGCAGATGTGGCTGCTGGCGATGGCGCATTACATACGTGTAGACTTCTTGCGCTCTCTGCGAATAGGAAGTCATGCACCAAGGTTCCATCAGAAAGAACCGCTTGCGCACGGATTCCTGCTGGGTAAGGTTTAAGATCCTCCACTTGAATACTTGGGCAATATTTATTGACCCGCTTTAGATACCCTGATTTCCACCATGAGTTTTTGAACTCATCCAACCCCGTTTTAAGATGCTTTTGCGTGACTTTCCAAAAACCCGGGAAGCTGAGCATTTTCAATGTATCGTGCAGGCTGAAATTTACTTTCCCGTATCCTTCTCGCTTCCAGCCCAGCACCGCATTTGGCCCCACAGTGACCGAGCCATCAATCATGCGTGTCAAATGAACACCTAAGAATGGTAAATCAGGATCAGGGATTGGATAGATAAGATGATTCACTACGTGGTCATGTTTGCTGTCTAGGCGATAGTATTCACCACGATACGGAATGATTTGAAAATCGGTAGGGATACCCATCATCTTCGTCATGCGATCAGCCATCAAGCCACTGCATGTGACCAAAAACTTGGCGTTCAGGTGCATGGTTTTTCCATCAAGAGTACAAGTAATTTGCACTTCTTCGCCTTGCTCTTCTATCGCGATAACTTCTGTCTTCAAGCTCACATGTCCACTGAGCTTTTGGAACTCTTTTACCATCTGCCCTGTCACCAAACGATAGTCGACAATACTGGTCGCTTTAACGTAAATCGCACCTAAACCGGTGATGTGCGGCTCAGCCGATTTCAGTTGTGCTTTGTCAAGCAGTTCTACCTCGATACCGTTGGTAAGACAACGCTCATAAAGGGCGTTCATGCGATCAACTTCCTGCTCATTGGTTGCGACCAAAAGCTTGCCGCAATTCTCAACTGGAATATCGTGCTTCGCACAAAAAGAGAGGGTTCGCTCTACACCACGCTTACAAAAATCGGCTTTCAAACTGCCCGGTGCGTAGTAAACGCCAGCATGAATCACCCCACTATTGTGTCCGGTTTGGTGCTGAGCAAAATCAGCTTCTTTCTCGACTAACAAAATAGAGCAGTCTGGGTAACGTTGCTGCAATTGCCACGCAGTAGAAACACCGACAATACCGCCACCAACAATAATGTAGTCATAGACAGGTTTCATACGGCCTCTCATAACACCGAAAGTTGAGATTGTTGTAATTTGAACTTACGACCACTGTAAACAAAAATCGCGAGAAAGACAGTGCAACAAGCCACACGAACCAAGATGGGAATATCTGGCCACGCTAATAGCGTACCCGATGCCAGCAAAACAAATCTGAGCAAGAGATTCAGAGGCCCTTCTAGATACCCCTCTATCGCACCGATGAGCGAGTAAGTACCAATGATCGCAAAAAAGCCAACGGTTAGTACAGAGGTCACATCCCAACTTACTAAACCGGTATAGGCAATGAGTAATGGAACGAGATACAAGCCTTTAGCAATCTTCCATGCCATTAGGCCTGTGCGCATCGGCGGCGTTTTGGCAATCGTCGCGGCAGCAAATGCAGTCAAACAAACCGGAGGCGTTACATTGCTGTCTTGTGATAGCCAGAAAATGATCAGGTGCGCGGCCAACAATGCTAACCCTACTGCCTCGATACCCAAACTTTGCTCTAGCAGAGTTTCCATAAAGTCAGCGGGCACAAGCGCGACCATTTCTTTTGCAGTTTCTAATGCCATTGGTGCATTCAAGAGTTCCAACTTATCAGGCGCCACAAGCATAAAAATCGCTTTTGCTTGCTCTGGCAATTGGCCCGATATCATCAGCTCGAGTAATTGATTTTCGGCGATCAATTTATACAGAGCAGGTGCAGAAAGCGTCCCCAATACAATGTATGCGGCCGTTACTGGTAAGCCCATCCCAAGAACCAAAGACGCCAGAGCAATCAATATCAACATGATAAACAAGTCCCCATTTGCCCATCCATCAATCATCAGTGAGAAGGTGTTCCCAATACCGGTTGTACTGATCACATTGATCACCAAACCGATGCCCACCAGCAACACCGCCGTCGTGGCCATATTTTTCGCGCCTTGAGAGAGCGCTTCGATGATCGCTTTCGGGCCCATCTTATGCTCTTTAGAGAACCAAGATGCCACCACCACAGAAATAATGGAAAGTCCTGCGGCATACGTTGGCGTGAAGCCTTGTACCAGTAGCGTGACGAGAACGACAAGTGGAATCAGATTGTGCCATCCACGGATAAGCACCTTAACTAGCGATTCTTCACTCGTCGTGATTTTCTGTACGCCACTGCGTTTTGCTTCGATGCGAACGAAAAAAGCGACCGATAAAAAATAAATCAACGCAGGCACAAACGATACTGCGATGATATCCACATAAGGGATTTGCGTGTAAGACGCCATAATGAACGCCCCAGCCCCCATTATTGGTGGCATAAGCTGCCCACCCGTTGATGCCGCCGCTTCGACGCCTGCTGCAAAACGGGAAGGAAAACCAGCTTTCTGCATAAGAGGGATACTAATAACACCGGTTGATACGGTATTGGCAACACTAGAGCCAGAAACCGAGCCCATCAAACCAGAGCCAATGACCGCAATAAAGCCCGGACCACCGATGATTTTGCCAGCAGCTGCACGAGCCACATTGATGATGTAATCCCCCACGCCAGAACGGACTAAAAACGCACCAAAGAGGATGAACATAAACACGAACGTCCAGCTAATGCGAGAAATGGAGCCAAACATCCCTTCAGAAGAATAAAAACTGCGGTAAAGCAAGGTTTCCATGCTCAAACCGGGGAAATGAAAAATTCCCGTCGCCCATTTCCCCCACAGCACAACATAGCTCAAACACACCACAATCAGCACCGGAATAAACCAGCCCATTGTGCGACGGATCAGCTCAATCACGATGAGAATGGCCATGATGGCAAATACCCAGTCACTAGTCACAAACTTCACGCCACGTTCATACAAGGCATCTTCAGCAAAAGGAATATAGATCAAACAAGCGATCGCGCCCAATGCAATCAATACGTCTACCGCCAAGGCCATTTTGCTCTGTCTAAGAGAGATATGAGCCGGGTACCAAAGCGCACAAATCACGGCAAATCCCGCGAAATGGGTGGCGGAGATCCACAACTCTGGTAGCGTCGATAAGGTGTTAAACCAGATATGCAAAATAGAAAGTACGACACCAAACACCGTAATGGTGGTGGTCACCCATGGGAAGTCACTGCGAGTGGGTAGCTCAAATTTCTGCAATCCCTTTTCAATTGAGTCGCTCATCTCTTACTCCAAGCTCAAAGGCGTGTGTGGCTACCCGAGGTTACATTCGACTCAAAGGCCACTAAATCCTGCTGCCTTTTGTTCCATCTCAGAAAGTTCAAAACCTAAACGCGGGCGAAAGTGCCCCAAGCTTCTACTCGGGGCAAAGTGGGCACTATTGCACTATCAATGATGATGGGACATCAACGCCCATTTCTTTGTAGTAACGGACAGCACCTGGGTGTAGAGGCACTGGCAAACCAGCAATCGCCTTTTCAATCGCCATTGCTTTGGTCGCTTTGTGGATGCCTTGTAGGAATGGTAAATTTTCGTAGACCGCTTTCGTTAGCTGATAAACGTCTTCTTCCGAGATGTCGTCACGCACAGCAAGGAAATTTGGTTGAGCAATGGTTGTGATTGGCTTATCCAAACCGGGATAAGTGTTAGCAGGGATCTCGTACTTGGTCCAAAGGTTATAAGTACCATTCGCCTCTTTGATTTGCTCATCGGTAAACGAAAGAATAGAGATATCTTTACCTAATGCCGCAAAGGCTTGAGTCACGGCACCAACAGGTACACCTGCTGGCGTATTCATACCATCGATAGTACCGTTTTGTAGTGCACTCGCACTACCACCATAGCCCATAAATGCAAGGTTGAATTTTTCAGGGTCAACGTTTAAACCTTTCATGATCTGGCGACCTGAGTTTTCTGTCCCAGAGTTCTTCTTACCAATAGAGAACTTCTTGCCGTCTAAGTTATTTAGGTCAGTAACTGTGCCTGTTGTAGCGAACTCAGTTCGAACAATAAAATGTTCAACGTTCTGCCATAACATAGAAACTGAACGCAACTGATCTTGGCGACCGCTTTTCGCGTAAGGACCTTCACCAGACCATGCCCAAGCGCCGTACAGCCCCTGAAGAATAGCGAATTGCGCTTCGTTCTCATTGAGCAATTTTACATTTTCACCAGAGCCCGCAGAGCTAATTGCAGATAAAGAAAAGTGGTGCTTGGGTGCCAATTTCACTTTGCTCAACGTGGCAAGTGCGACACCCACTGGGTAGTACGTGCCACCTGTTGATGCAGTGGCAAGAATGTAGCTACGCTCTTCCGCCGCAGCATTAGCAGCAATACCAAAAGAAGTTACTGCAACAGCCAGAGCCTTAACCAGCTTGTTCATTTTCATTATTACTCTCCGTGTAGTCGTTTTGCGATTGAAGTTCACACTATGCTAAATACTAATTAACAACAAACCACCTTAGGCAATTCTGCTTCAATCTTATAAGTCATTATTTTAATTGAATTACTTAATAGCATACGGGATAAGCAAAAATCCGCTTATTTACCATTAAACTGATAAGCAATATTTTGCCTATTTATAGGTGCGCTTTTTCCATTTTACTTCTCAAAAAGTTAATGAGTTGTGATCGATAAGAGATAATCCCCCAATAGCGAATGAGAATTTTTTGCCAATTATGATGATAAGGTGAAAACCACTAAGTAAACGTCTTGGCAACAAGAAGTTAAGGCGCAATGCCCTAGCTTGTTTATTTGATAAACATCGACACTAGCAAAAAACACTAAAGACTGAGCTAAAAATCACCAGAACATAGAGTGTTAATGAAATGAAAAGTCATATAGTCCAACTTATAACCTAGCGTCCAGTTCAATCCACCACTTCATAAACATACATCAACCAGATCAGCTTATTTTCTACTGCAGGGTTGTATCCATACCCCTATGTTGCTACGGTATCAGCACACCAAGGTAAACGTATTCCTTGGTATTTTTTCGCCATTAAGGATCACCCATGTCAGCAACTGCGCAATTACAATTTGCTTTAAAACGCCCATCAGGCGTTGCTGCTACGATCTAACCGCAGCTCTGCCTAAATCCTTGGCAACCAGTTTTTGGGTGATGGTGTTTATCGTGATTGGCCCTGCATTCGTGATCCCACGAGCCATTACCGTCGCTTACCAATTTAGCTTCGCGCCCATGTTTGGCGACGCCGCTTTAGTGCCTTTCACCATCGCGTTCTGTGTCATCACCATCCTATTTTCGCTTTATCCAGGTAAGTTGATCGATAACTTGGGGAAAGTTCTGACGCCAGCATTGATGGCAATCCTAGTGACAATATCGATCACGGCTTTGGTTTACCCTGCAGGTGAACTCACACAAGCAAGTGGTCCATACATCAATGGCGCTTTTGCTGAAGGCTTAACGCAAGGTTACATGACCATGGACGCGCTAGGTTCAATCGGTTTTGGTTGGATCATCTTCCGTGCTATTCGCAGCATGGGGGTGGACTGCCCGAAAGCAACGGCGAAGTACACGCTTATCGCCGCATTGATGTACGCCATCGCAATGGCATTTGTCTACACCTCATTGGCTTATATTGGCTCGACTAGCTCGTACTTAGGTTTCGAGTTTAGCAACGGCGGTGACATCCTAACGGCATTCACTTTTAATCACTTCGGTGCGTTTGGTTCACTATTGCTAGGTGCCGTAATGATACTGGCATGTTTGACCACAGCGATTGGTGTCACCACTGCGGGCAGCGAGTTCTACGACAACACGTTTAGCAAAGTGAGCTACAAAGGTGGCGTGATCACGACCATGGTATTGGCAGGGTTGATCGCTAACGTAGGCCTTGAGCAGCTACTAGCCATCACATTGCCAACGGTTGTGGCACTTCATCCAGTCGCGATTGCGTTGATGATCATGGCGCCTATACGTAACAAGATGTCACAGATGATGGTTGTCGTAACCGTGTTTACCGCGCTGGCATTTGGCTGCGTAGATGCATTGCACATCCTCGGTTACATGCCAGAAGCAGCAAACCAATGTCTAGATAATAACATGCCGCTATATCACTACTTTACAAGCTGGATTGTGCCCACTGTAGTAATCGTCTGCATGAGTATCTTAACCTACAAATCTGAACAAAAAATCCTACTGGCAAACTCTACACGTTAAGCCATTACCACAGAAGCCCACGGAAAGGGCTTCTTTCTATTTAGCTGTAAAGTGTCATCGGTCCAAGACAACGGAAACGAATTAGTCTAAGATAGCGAACATTTACTGCAAATAAGTAAAGGATTAATAACTACTTAGTCAGGATGCTAGGATGGCAAGGCAACATGGACAACTTTTCTTTAGATATAAGAACGCTCAATTTCACCATTATTCTTTTCTCTTGTATCTACTCTATTGGACTCATGTTCTACCAATACAGCCAACGTAAAATTCCGGGGCTCACGTGCTTCGCTATTTCACTGTTGTTCATTGGTGCTGGCCCAATGTTGCTAAGTTTTCGAAACGGCGTATCCGATTGGGTCACTGTCGTTGCCTCAAATACCATCATATTGCTAGGCTTCTTACTCACATTATATGGAGTGAGTGTGTTCCGCGCTTACTCACTCAAAGTCGCGAATTGGTTAACGGTCGCTTTGCCCATCGCAAGCGGGCTAACCTATTATTTCACCTTTCACGTCCCGTCTATTCGTATGCGAATTATTGTCATTAGTATCTATTTGTCTACAGTAACACTCGCAAGTGCTGTTGCAATGATGAAAGGGGAAAACAATGATCATCGACTGCCAATGATTGGTATGGCAACTTCTCTATGCGGGTTCAGCATTTTCATGGCCGCACGGGTCATTTGGTCTCATTTCGACGTAGAGCTCACCAGTTTCATGACAGCAGGGCTTATCCACCAGCTCACCTTCTTATTCAGTATCTGCCTGGTTGTGTCGATGAGTTTTTGTATGCTTTGGCTCATCAATGCACGTCTACTCACCTCAATTAAAGAACTTTCCGCTCAGGATGCCTTAACGGGGCTGTTAAACCGTCGGGCAATGGAAGGTGTCATTCCTGAGATCGTCGAAAAAGCCAGATTAAAACAAGAACATCTCAGTATCATCATGACTGATATCGACAATTTCAAGCACATTAATGATGCCTGTGGTCATCTGTCGGGTGATGAAACGATAGTGAAAGTGGCCAAGCTAATGACAAGGTATTTACCACCTTCAGCTCAAGTAATTCGCTTTGGTGGGGATGAATTTATGATAGTACTGCCATGTCATACCGCAACTCAGGCGGCTGCCCATGCAGAAAAGCTAAGAGAGTTGGTGAGAACCGAACCTTGCTTCGAGAATAGTCCAAAGCCTGTTACCATGAGTTTTGGTGTTGCTCAAAAGGATAAAACTGAAAGCTTGCACGATGTGATTTCACGCTCAGACCACGCCCTATATCACTCCAAAAAACAAGGCAGAGATAAAGTCACCGTACTCTCTACAGAAGAAGAGTTTGGCCGACCTTTTTACCAACAAAGTGCGTAACTAACTGGTGTAATCAGAACGGTTCAGACCAAACGTTTGCATCTTTTGATTGAGCGTTCTATGAAGTAAATCCAACTCTAACATCACTCCAGCAATACCGCCCTGATGCCTAACCAACGTATCGTGCAAGATTTACGTTCAAAGTTATGCAGTTGAATCGCAAGTGGTACACCAGACTGTGCCTCCTCGGTCGTTGACGAGGGACGGCTAGATAGTACTTCCATCACCGAAACCGTATCATCCAATACAAACCGCATCGCCACGTTTTGCAACTCACGCACGTTACCCGGCCATGAGTAAGCGCCTCACTTAATGCTTGGCTCACCACCTTATTCTGCCGAGCAAAGTGCTCAAAGAAAATCAGCGAATCCTCTTCCCTCTCTCTCTGTGGTGGCAAATAGATCTGTGCAACAATGAGACGTTCCCCAGATTTACCCAATATCATGGGCGAAGCGAACAGATTGCTTCAGGTGTTAGGAAACCTGGTCTCTAAGGCATTAAATGCGATGAAAAATACAGAAAGCTCGCAGCTAAACCTTATCGTGACTCCAACCAATAATCAGGTAGAGTTGCTCATTAGTGACAATGGCTGTGGCGTATCGGATGAGCAGCTAGAATCGATGTTTGAACCCTTCCAGGCCTCGAAGAAAATTGGTGAAGGCTTAGGATTGGGATTCGTGATCACCGCAAACAATATGCGCGATATGAACGGGCAAATTACCGCACATAAGAATAAACAAAATGGATTGACCTTCACCTTATTGTTCAAATCGGCGTGAATTTCTATCGATTACAAAATCATCATTAAAAATAGGCATCCCCGCTGTTTGAGAAAAGCACGATCTCAATACAAGAATCCCTCCTTGACCTATACTATTCTCTAACACTGAAAACATACACTACAAAACAATAAAGAGTGAGAAACATGATTACGTTTCCTGAGCATTTTCTTTGGGGCGGTGCCATTGCTGCAAACCAAGTAGAAGGGTCGTACAACCTTGGGGGGAAAGGGTTATCGACATCAGACATGTTGCCAAACGGCATCTTGAGTCCGCATCAAACCCGTGAAGAACGTACGCCTGGCATCAAAGACGTGGCGATCGATTTCTATAATCGCTACCCCGAAGACATCGCGCTATTTAAAGAGATGGGGTTCAACTGTCTGCGCCTGTCTTTGGCGTGGAGCCGAATCTTCCCAAACGGTGACGAACTAGAGCCGAACGAAGAAGGCTTGGCGTTCTACGATAAAATTTTTGACGAATTAGCGAAGCACGATATTCAACCTTTCGTAACCTTGTCTCACTACGAAATGCCTTACGCGCTTGTTGAGAATTATGGCGGTTGGGGCGATCGTCGCGTCATCGAATTTTTCGAACGCTATGCACGTACTGTGCTCGAGCGCTACAAAAACAAGGTAAAACTCTGGCTAACATTCAACGAAATCAACATGTCTTTGCACGCACCATTTACTGGCGTGGGTTTGCAAGAAAATGCAAGTGAACAAGACATTTACCAAGCCATTCACCACCAGTTAGTGGCAAATGCGAAAGCGGTAAAACTGTGTCAGCAAATCGTACCAAACGGCAAGATTGGTAATATGTTGCTTGGCGCGCTCAACTACCCATACACCTGTAACCCTGATGATGTTCTCGCGGCAATGCATGAAAACAACAAATGGTTGTTCTTCGGCGATGTACAAACTCGCGGTCAGTACCCTGGCTACATGAAGCGTTACTTCCGTGAAAACGGCATTGAGATCAAGATGGAAGCGGGCGATGTGGAAGAGATCGCAGCGGCAAGCGTCGACTTTATTTCATTCAGTTACTACGCCAGTGGTTGTGCGAGTGCGGATCCGAAACAGAAAGAAGTCGGCAACATCGTCGATAGCGTACCAAACCCATACCTTGAAAAGAGTCAATGGGGCTGGTTAATCGACCCGAAAGGTCTGCGCGTTCTACTAAACTTCCTACACGATCGCTACCAGAAGCCACTGTTCGTGGTGGAAAACGGCCTAGGGGCGCGTGATGAAATCGATGAAAATGGCGAGATTCAAGACGACTACCGCATCGCTTACCTTAACGATCACCTAGTGCAAGCGCACGAAGCGATGTTAGACGGCGTGGAACTGATGGGCTTTACAAGCTGGGGACCAATCGATCTAGTCGCTAACTCCACTGCCGAGATGAGCAAGCGTTACGGGTTTATTTATGTTGATCGTCATAACGATGGTCAAGGCACACTCGAACGTAAGCGCAAGAAGAGCTTCTTCTGGTATCAAGATGTGATTCGTACTGCTGGTGGCTCACTTAAAAGCTAGTCTTACTGAAATATAAAGTGCCATTTCTTTAAACTAAAAGCTTTAAGTGACAACTGAATCATTGAAACTAACCAAGCCCTGCAAACGCAGGGCTTTTCTTATTCTCGCCATTCAGTCGATTAAACACCGATTTCATCACCGTCTTCGCGGCGAATAACAACCGTCGCGGCACGTGGGCGCAGTTTCATCCCCGCTGGTGTGGCTTCCGCAGCATTGTCACTGTATGGCCAGTTACCTGGGTGTTGAATGTTCACGAACAAGGATTTGTAATCTGGGCTGATGGTAAACCCCGTGACTTCACAGCCGTTTGGACCAACAAAGAATCGCTTCAACTCAGCTTGGTTATCTGCGCCAATCACGACCTGATTGCCATTTTCATCCATCAGTTTTGATGGCACGACAGCGAGCATCTGGTCGTTGGTGTATTCTTCCACCTCATCCGCACCGTTATCGGTTTGAATCCATAAAATCCCACGCGGATCAAACGCCAGACCGTCAGGGCTTGCAAACTGGTTAAGCTCCGTCAGGCTAGATCGGTTAGTATCCGCATCACCATTTGCTGGAGCACCAAACACAAAGATATCCCAAGTAAACTCTGTTGCTGCTTCACCTTCATCCCAGCGAATCACATGGCCAAACTTGTTGTTCAAACGCGGGTTGGCAGGGTTGGTATCGTCTTTACGCTTAGTGTTATTGGTGAGCGTTAGGTACACAGAACCGGTGAATGGACCTACTGTACACCACTCGGGGCGATCCATTGGCGTCGCACCAACAAGGTCAGCCGCACCAGCCGTATTAAGAATGATTTCTGCCAACGAGTTAAAGCTGTCTGCCAACGTACCACCAAAAACGGTCGTTCCGTTTAGCGTCAGTGGCAACCAAGCACCTGTGCTATCTTCATTGAAGCGTGCCACATAGAGCGTACCCTCATCCATGTACTTATCACCCGTTGCCAAACGGTTCGCTGGATTTGCATCTGCAGGGTCCCAGGCAGCTGCTGATTCAAATTTGTACAAATACTCAAAACGAGAATCGTGACCAGAGTAAAATACAACGGGCTTACCTGCTTCAAGCTTACCGAATGTACAGCCTTCGTGGCGGAAACGACCTAGCGCTGTACGCTTCTTAGCGCGAGAGTTTTGCGTGTAAGGGTCAATTTCAACAATGTAACCATGGCCATTTGCTTCGTTACGATAATCGTCCATCGCAGTGACTCCCGTTGGTTCGACATTGAATCGCGTAAACTCATCCAAACGCTCATCGGCATTACCCGCTAGCGTTTCCCATAAATAACGCGTACTTTCGTCATCCACACCAATACGATCTTGCTCTTTCGTACGAACCCCCGCATTGACAAAATAACCCGGCCAGTTCTCCTCACACGTTAGGTAAGTGCCCCATGGCGTAGAGCCATTACCACAGTTATTTAGTGTACCGCGCGCTTGGCTACCATCCGGCGAGAAGCGAGTCACGGTGAGAGCAGTGTGTGCAACAGGACCAGACAGATCCATGACTGTCGCACCAGTGTAACGGCGGTTTAGTGGGTCGGTATCCACCAACTTCCACATATTGTCTTCTAGTTGAATACGAACAACTGACACACCATGTGCGTTAATTTCTTTGCGGACTTCATCAACAATTGTACGTACACCATTCTCTACCGTGGGTCCATTTGGATGCAGTACCGAAGTATCAATGTACTCATGGTTAATGCACAGCAAACCATCCTTTGTGCTGTCGTTCAATGGAAAGAAATGCATGCCGTCATGATGCATGCCTAATGCGTTAAGTTGATCAGCACTGCTGTTGCTGCCATCATCTTTCCAGGCATTACCTTGTGCATTCAAAGGCGTCCCCCAAGGCACCAAAACTTGTGCGATGTAGCCTGGAGGCACAACGACCGCATCAGTTAATGAGCCTGGAATGGAATCGAAATTCAGTACCGCATTTGATACGCCCGAGCCACTTCCAGCAGAAGCCACCGAACCTGAGCCTGAAGAATTACATCCAGACAGACCAAATGTACCAAACGCAGTCATGGCCCCCATGCCGATCCCACCTTTCAGGATACTACGACGAGACAAACTCGCTTCCAGTACTTCTTCAAAAGGCTTGTTGTTACTATGGTTATAGCGTGTTGCATCGAACGTTTGCTTGCTCATGGTGTTACTTTCCCAATGTATGAGTGAGTTATCGGTTTATGAATCATGTTCGAAAGGAAGTGTGAAAGAGAAAAGTGACGGAAATAATCCATCTTTGTGAACTTTGTGTTTAAAAGATGCTATAAAGCACCTATCCACTCTACATACTCCCGATTTTGCTTGGGCTAAGCTAAGTTTGGGGGTATAAGGTTTATACTCGAGTGACTTCAACTCGTGCCTCGTATGTAATCAAGGCACACTCGCTGAACCTAGCATCTTGAGGTTACTTAGGTATATTTAAATCATCCACGAGAGATAATCATGAAACTAGATAAAATCGATAACAAAAATCGTCGTCTTCGTAAGAAGCTGTTCCTAGGTGAATTCGCAATTCTAGGTTTCGATATCAGCTGCGAAACTGACATCAACGACTTTGACCGTTACGATGCATTCGTTGATGACTTTATCGACTACATTGATGGCCTAGGCCTATGCTTTGGTGGCGGTGGTCTTGAGCTATTCGAAGGCTTCCTATGTTCAATTGAGCGTTACAGCAGCGCAACAGAAGAACAAAAAGCGCAGGTAGTAGCATGGCTACAAGCTCGCCCAGAAGTAAACAGCGTAAAAGCAGGTGAATTGGTTGACGCAAACTACCTATAATCTGGTAGTACAACGTAAAAACCAATGGTAGAGAAAGCTAGTCTTAGGACTGGCTTTTTGTTTTTTACAAACAGGAATAATTAGGAACTAATCGGAGTTGGTATTAAGTGCTTGTAGAGCTGGCAATTAAAGGGAAACATTAGAATTCCATTGCCAGCTCAGTGACGTCGAGTGTGGTTTACTATGCTTTTCTAGCAGTCTCAGTTTTCGTATCTTTCCAGTATTGGATACGTACACGGTGTAGCTGAGCCCTTCTCATCTTTTTCATAGCAATCTCCCTCATCTATATAGGTAACGCTCTTCATGAGCTTATTGTCTAAGGTTATTTCCCCTCCAATCTATAGGGGATAGAACGAATTAACTGTGACCAATTTCACAGCATAATGATAAATATCGGTTTTGCACGTTCATTTTTTAACCAATTAAACCATTTTCATCTTGATGATACGGTTAAGTTACTCATTACATATGACAGAAAAATGGCAATCAAGTTCCGTAATTCATCTGTCATTAAATCTTAATAACGACTCTTCGATTAAGAGTAAAGTGCGTGTTCCATCTTCTTACGCCTATCGAATACGATACGCAATCAAGTACATCCTCAATCTAAAAACCGAAGCTGTTCTCCCTCTGTGATCACGGAATCTCTTTGCTTTCGAACTTATCGTGAAACTGATCACATTCTAGAAAAAGGGAAATAGAGCCATTGCCATACATCAACCCGAATCTTTGTGCGAGATCTCTTACAAGCCGCGTAAGCCAATCTCCCATCACCAGATAAGAACAAAGCGAATTTGATAGTAAACAACTGAATTATAGGAATAATAAAAACAAAACCAAGGCATACTGCAAAAGTTTTTTTTCTAAGGCGATTGAGAGTCATCAACAAAACATCAATACTGTCTTCGTCGACAGGAAGTTGACAGGAACAGGAAAAAGCCTAATGGATTAGGTATCTTCAGGATGAAGATTTGGTAGCTTAGGATGAGTTATCAGCAAGGATGTAGTTAAGCTCTTGGATAGAGTTCGCCCGTCAGGATGATAGGCCAGAATGGACACCGCTAGGAAGGCGATGAACAAGGAACTCGGTTAAAGGACTTAACCACAATCAAGGATAGATGCAGGGAGCACCTATAGTAGCTGGATTGCTGCAAAAGAGAATAAGCCCCGTCTGGGAAATCAGGCGGGGTTTTATTTTGCCTGTCATTTCTGATCAAGCGCCTGCATAATGCTATTATTTCTGCAACTTATCTTAACAAACGTCTTAGCACACAACACTCTATGCTCAATCCTGTTTGGTTACACACGTTCAAAACATTAGTCGAGGTCGGTCATTTCACTCAGACCGCAGAAAAGCTCTATATGACACAGCCGGGGGTAAGCCAGCATATAAAAAAGTTGGAACAGGCGTGTAATCACCCTCTCATTAAACGTGAAAACAAAAGTTTTGAACTGACCGAGCAAGGTCGAATGGTGTATGCCTACGCGCTCGAGTTAGAAGAGAAAGAGAAAAGTCTATTAGAAGATTTAAATTTCGATGACCCATTTGCAGGTTATTGCAAGCTCGCGTGTTCTGGTTCTCTCGCGTTGATGTTATTTCCGCCTCTATTAGAAAAACAAAAGCAACATCGTGGCTTATCGATTCAGTTAGAAGCAGCCCCGAACCAGTCCATACTCAATGGTGTGGCTGACGGTCGAATTGATATGGGTATTGTGACCCACTCACCAAATAAAAGTGTGTTCCAAAGTGAGCAAATTGGTCGAGAGACTTTGTGTCTGATCTTACCGAAATCCTACCAAGGAACAACGCTAACTCCGGAACTACTGAAAAGCTGTGGTGTTATCGGACACCCTGACGCCGAGCATTACATGACACTATTTTTCGACCAATGTGCCGAACCTTTACTAAATGAAATAAAAGTCAGTGGCATGCCGCGTTCTGGATATGTAAACCAACTCAGCCAAATACTTTTACCCGTAAGCAAAGGGCTCGGCTTTACCGTTTTACCGCGCAGCGCTGTCGAGAGCTTTCCATTAAGAGAGGCATTGTATGTCGCGGAGCTAAAACAACCCGTTTATGAGGATTTGTTCTTAGTCAGAAAACGCAGCCGCACATTACCTCTGCGCTATCAAACCATCAAAGAAGTATTATTAGGTGTGATTGATGGCGCGGTGCATGGGGCAAAATAGCAACTTAAGTTACCAAATTCGTTTTAAACTATTCTCTAAACGTTTAATATTCGTGGTCAAATCATCACTTTATTTCTTTACATTCATTCCAAAAAATATTGCTTTTTCACAATATTTTTCTTCCTCTAGCCCTTGACAGTCGCACACAGTAAGGGCTGAGCGTACAATAAATTATTTTTATCGTTTCAATTATTTTTTTTCGTTTTTATCCATTAAGAAAACCCCCTAAGGTTCGCCCTCTGACGACGTGGTTGTCCAACCACCATTCTAAATCGTTGTTGAAGAGTGGGTTCTGTCACATCATTCACACACTCTCGCTATACTCTATACTTACATTTTTAATTTGGTACTGACTTACTAAGGAATTGCCATGCGTATTGCTATTCTTTCTCGTAATGAGAATCTATATTCCACTATGCGCCTAAAGCAGGCGGGTGAAGAGCGCGGACATCAAGTTGATGTTATCGATACTCTGCACTGTTATATGGATATTACGAGTAACAACCCTCGAATCCGCTACATGGGTGAAGAATTGCCAAAATACGACGCAGTGATCCCACGCATTGGTGCTTCTATCACTTTCTACGGTACCGCTGTTGTGCGTCAGTTTGAAATGATGGGTACGTTCTGTGTGAACGAGTCAGTCGCAATCAGCCGCTCTCGTGACAAGCTACGTTCGATGCAGCTTCTATCACGTCAAGGTATTGGCCTTCCTCGTACCGGTTTTGCTCACCACCCTGATAACATCCAAGACGTGATCAAAAACGTTGGTGGCGCTCCACTGGTTATCAAACTGCTTGAAGGTACTCAAGGTATCGGTGTTGTTCTTGCTGAAACAACAAAAGCCGCAGAGAGCGTTATCGAAGCATTCATGGGTTTAAAAGCCAACATCATGGTGCAAGAGTTCATTGAAGAAGCAAACGGCGCTGATATTCGCTGCTTCGTTGTAGGTAACAAAGTTATCGCAGCAATGAAACGCCAAGCAAAAGAAGGCGAATTCCGTTCGAACCTTCACCGAGGTGGCTCAGCTCAACTTGTTAGGCTAAGCAAAGAAGAGCGCGCAACGGCAATCAACGCAGCGAAAGTGATGGGCCTAAACTTATGTGGTGTCGACATTCTTCAATCAAAGAACGGCCCTGTGGTAATGGAAGTTAACTCTTCTCCAGGTCTTGAAGGTATTGAAACTGCGACAGAGAAAGACGTTGCTGGCATGATCTTCGATTTTATTGAGAAGAATGCAAAACCAAACGCTAACCGTACTCGCGGTAAAGGTTGATATTTGTTTAATACCCATCTTAACTTATTTAGGTGGGTACAAGTGAGTGTCTACACGTTAGACTCTCACTGTTACTCGTCGCTAGGATGACACTATGAATCAGAAAATGATCATTGGGAACGCCGAAGCAATTTGCTTACCTGAGTTAGGGATTACTCACCTAGAAGCGCGCATTGATACTGGTGCACAAACTTCTTCTATTCACGTAGATAACCTTGAGTGTTTTGAAAAAGACGGTCAATCTTACGTAGAATTCGATTTACACCCAGATGTCTATCACCTAGAGCAAGTGGTTCGCTGCAAAGCTCTAGTGAAAGCAAACCGTAAGGTGAAGTCATCAAATGGTACATTCGAACACCGTTACGTAATCACCACGATGCTGCGTATGGGCGGTCAAGAATGGCCAATCGATATTACGCTAACGAACCGTGGTAAAATGACCTACATGATGTTGTTAGGCCGTCAGGGTATGGCAGACAAAGTTCTGGTAGACCCTAGCCAATCGCACCTACTGGCGCCATAATCCCCCGTAGCTACAGATGAGTGAACTTCACAGTCACTCATCTGGCTCTTTACGCCTTTCTTTAATTTGCTTTTTTGTTTCTTAATAGAGAGCGTACCAAGCCTTTTATTTTTACCTTTGTCACTCGCCAATGTGTGATCGGTCTTGTAGGCGTAGTATTCATAATATGTTGATAAGCAGTATGGTCGAAATCGACTTCTCCGCCGTGGGCAACCAACAAGCATGTTGGATTCATTTCAAAGACTCGCAACAACGATTGACGATACTGATTCGGATGAAAGATAGGAAACGGTGCAATCAAGTGATTCTTCACCTGCACCATTAAGTCTGCGACATAGAGCAAATCTTGTTCTGGATGATAAACCGATAAATCTCGGTCGGTATGCCCCGGCGTTTCCAACACTTGCCAATCTTCAAACCCAGGGATGGTATCACCATCCAATAGCTCAAGATCAGGACGAAGCTTTCGCGAGTACCATAAATTACGCTTCGGCTTGCGCATTCTGTTCGCCATCCATCTAGCCAAAATTAAATCGGTCAAATGCATAAGCCAACCGTCAAAACCACCATACCAATGATGCTCTCGCTTTGCTGCCAACACTTTACATCCTGTCAACTCACGAAGCTTATGCGCAGCTCCAGCGTGATCTGGATGCATATGGGTGACAATGACTAATTTAAGGTCGGAAAAACGGCGATTAAGCTGATGCTCGATAAAGTCTTTAAGATGAAGAATATCTGCCCGACTTGCTCCATCAAGCAACATTAGCTTATCTGGATACTCCGCGAGATACATCGTCTGTATGTACCCTTGAATTCTGTGAAGCCGCAAAAATCTGTCCTTTGATCATGTTGATAATTCGTCGTAACCAATTTCCTACTGGTCAGACCAACTATAACAGTAGGATGAACACTCTGTTAAATAAATCGTTACCCCCTCACTAATAACAAATGCTAATCGACACGGGTAATTTTAATCATTAGACTCCAATTGGCTTTTGTCCGTTAATGCGCGCACACGGAGTTCGTGTCAGGGTATGAGGTTATCGCCTCATGATTTGCTTTTTTGTACTTTCTCTTCTATTAAATTAAGAACTTAAGTACATTTTTGTGAGATTCGATGTGGAAAAAGCATCCAAATTAGACCGCATTCGCGCGGACTACAACGTTCACTACTGGAGCCAAGGCTTCTACGGAATTGATGACCAAGGCGAGGTATATGTATCACCTCGTAGTGACCGTAAACACCAAATCCCTTTCAGTGCCATTGTGAATGAGCTAGAAGCGAAGCAGTTAAATCTGCCTGTACTCGTACGCTTCCCGCAAATCGTGCATCAACGTGTGCACGGTATTTGCCAAGCTTTCAACCAAGCAATTGAAGAATACCAATATCCGAATAAATACCTGTTGGTTTATCCCATTAAAGTAAACCAGCAGCGTGAAGTCGTTGATGAAATCCTTGCAAGCCAAGCTCAACTTGAGACGAAGCAGCTAGGACTTGAAGCCGGCAGTAAGCCTGAGCTTCTTGCAGTACTGGCTCTTGCTCAACAAGGCAGCTCTGTGATCGTATGTAACGGCTATAAAGACCGTGAATACGTACGTCTTGCGCTTATTGGTGAAAAGCTAGGTCATAAAGTATTTATCGTTCTCGAGAAACTGACTGAACTTGATTTGGTGCTTGAAGAAGCGAAAAGTTTGGGTGTCACCCCGCGTCTCGGTTTGCGTATCCGCCTAGCGTCTCAAGGTGCGGGGAAATGGCAAGCGAGCGGCGGTGAAAAATCTAAGTTTGGTCTGTCTGCATCGCAAGTATTAAGCGTGATTGCGCGCCTAAAACGCGAAGACAAGCTCGACACCATGCAATTGGTGCACTTCCACCTAGGCTCACAGATGGCGAACATCCGTGACGTACGCAATGGTGTGAACGAGTCTGCTCGCTTTTACTGTGAACTGCGCGCAATGGGCGCAAACATTGATTACTTCGATGTGGGTGGTGGCTTGGCGGTCGACTACGACGGCACTCGCAGTCAATCTTCGAACTCAATGAACTACGGTTTGGCTGAATACGCACGCAACATCGTCAATACTGTTGGCGATGTATGCCAACAGTACGAACAACCAATGCCAGTGATCATCTCAGAATCTGGCCGTTCATTGACGGCACACCACGCCGTACTTATTTCGAACGTGATTGGTACAGAAACATACCAGCCAGAAGACGTGTTCGCACCCGCAGAAGATGCCCCTATCTTGCTACAGAATATGTGGCGCAGCTGGGAGAACTTACAAGATGGTACCGATGCGCGTGCTCTGATTGAAATTTATAATGATACCCAAAGTGATTTGGCAGAGGTACACTCGCAATTTGCTACTGGCGTACTGAACCTCGAACAACGAGCATGGGCAGAGCAATTGTCACTGCGCATTTGCTTCGAGCTAAATCACCAGATGAGTGCTAAGAACCGCTTCCACCGTCCAATTTTGGATGAGTTGAGCGAACGTCTTGCGGATAAGTTCTTCGTGAACTTCTCTCTTTTCCAATCTCTGCCAGATGCGTGGGGTATTGATCAGGTATTCCCTGTTCTACCACTTTCTGGTCTAGGTGATATGGAAGAGCGTCGTGCGGTGATGTTGGACATCACTTGTGACTCCGATGGCGCAATCGACAACTACGTTGACGGTCAAGGCATTGAGAGCACGCTACCCGTACCAGCATGGAGCAAAGACAAGCCGTACCTAATGGGCTTCTTCCTAGTAGGTGCATACCAAGAGATCCTTGGTGACATGCACAACCTATTTGGTGATACCCACAGTGCAGTAGTCAACGTTGATGAGAATGGTCAATTTGAGATCAGCTACATCAACGAAGGTGATAGCGTAGAAGACATGATGCGTTACGTTCATATCGACGTAGATGCGATTCGTGACAATTACAAACAATTGGTTTCCGAGCGTGTTGAAGCCAATGAACAAGCACAAATCCTAGCTGAGCTGGAACAAGGTTTAGCTGGCTACACCTATTTAGAGGACTTCTAATATGAATGATTTGTTTACTAAAACCGATTATTCGCTTTACTCCAACTCTATGTCGTTTCTACGTCGACCGTACATCAAAAACCCTGTATCGGCAGACGCTGACGTTGTCGTGCTTGGCGTTCCTCTGGACATGGCGACTTCTGGTCGCCCTGGTGCTCGTATGGGGCCAGATGCGATCCGTCGTGCGTCAGTCAACCTTGCTTGGGAAGGCAAGAAGTTCCCATGGGACTTCAACGTATTTGATAAATTGAAAGTGATCGACGCCGGCGACCTTGTGTTCGATTGTGGTGACGCAGAGGATTTCACTTACCGTCTAGAAGCAGCGACAAGCGAAATTCTAAAGAGTGGCAAGACCATGCTAGGTTTAGGTGGTGATCACTTCATCACGCTGCCAATCCTGCGTGCTTACGCGAAGCACCATGGCCAAATGGCACTGATTCACTTCGATGCGCACACTGATACTTACGCAAACGGCAGTTCTTACGACCATGGCACCATGTTCTACCATGCACCGAAAGAAGGTCTAATTTCTGCAAAGAACTCAGTGCAAATTGGTATTCGTACTGAATATGAGCAACAAGATCACGGTTTCAATGTCATCAACGCGATGCAGGCAAACGACATGTCAGTAGAAGAGATTCTGGCTGAGGTACGCCGCACGGTTGCTGATAAACCAGTATATGTTACGTTTGACATTGACTGTCTTGATCCGGCATTTGCTCCAGGGACAGGCACACCAGTATGTGGTGGCCTAAACTCGGACAAGATACTGAAAATCATTCGTGGTTTTGCTGGTATGAACATCGTGGGTATGGACGTGGTGGAAGTTTCCCCTCCTTACGACCACAGTGATGTAACCGCTCTAGCGGGCGCGACGATCGCACTAGAACTGCTATACGCATACGCTTCAGGTCGCGCATAACGCATGTATTACAAAGGGGGCTTCGGCTCCTTTTTTTTGTCTTGAGCCCTCCTGCAAAAAAAGATTAGTTTTTCTAATCAAAATCATAGATTTTTATCTTGTTCAACTTCACACTTTATGATTGCTAACTCTGCATTCAAGCTCTAATATCTCGCGCCTAGAATCCCTAATCAATTAATTTACTCTGCACTCTGCCATAGAGAGCTAAAGTTTTTTACGCCCTAATTTTTTGGAGAGATACGCAAATGCCCGCCTCGTTTCCATTAGCGAAACTTACCTTTTTAATTGCAATCCTGACTGCCGTAGGTCAAATGACTCAAACGATGTACGTACCTTCTATCGGTCATATGGCGGGTGAATTTTTAGTTTCAGCGTCTTCACTTCAAGCGGTAATGGCGTGTTACCTAATCCCTTATGGTCTATCGCAATTTGTGTACGGTCCATTGTCTGATCGCCTTGGCCGTAAACCGATCATCATCGTCGGTTTAATCATCTACATCATCGGTACGTTGGTGGCGCTGTTCGCACACCAGTACGAATGGTTCCTAGCAGGTAGCTTTATTCAAGGCTTGGGGATCGGCTGTGGCGGCGCAATGTCTCGTACTCTGACTCGTGACTGCTTTGAAGGTGCAGAACTGCACCGCGCAAACAGTTTGATCAGCATGTGTGTAATTTTCTCACCACTTATTGCACCAGTGTTGGGCGGTTACCTAACAGAAGCTTTCGGTTGGCGCTCTAGCTACTTATTCCTTGCTCTATTTGGTATCGCCGTTGTGATCACCATGATGACAAGCATGATGGAAACATTACCAAAAGAGCGACGCAAATATGAATCCGTTGCAAAGAGCTACAAGTTCGTACTGTCTGACAAACGATTCCAAGGTTTCCTATTGGTGCTTGTTGCTACTTTTGCTGGTGTCGCAGTATTTGAAGCTGCGGCTGGTGTGCTACTAGGTGGTGTACTTGGCTTACCAGCAACCACAGTAAGCTTGCTGTTTGTATTACCGATCCCGGGTTACTTAGTCGGCGCTGGCTTATCGAGCTACATTGCACAACGTCGCTCTGAGCGCCGCGCTCTGAATGTAGGTCTAGTGGCTATCCTAGTTGGCTCAGCAGTCGTGTTGATTCCGGGTCTGTTTGGTCTAACGACAGCGTTAACTCTGATTGGCGGTGCAACCATTTACTTCTTGGGTGCTGGTATTTTGTTCCCGGCAGCGACAACAGGCGCACTCTCACCATTCCCATATCACGCGGGGACGGGTGGTGCGATTTTGGGTGGTATGCAAAACCTAGGTGCGGGTATTGCGACACTATTCGCGTCGTTTTTCCCGGCTCAAGATCAAATGCCACTTGGTGTCTTGATGATGGCAATGTCAATCATCGCAATGCTAGGATTACGCTGGGTGAATCACAAACACGATCACTCGAACGAAATGCCATTGGCAATCTAAATTAGTGACCTCACCTTATTCAAAGGGACATGCTGAAAAGTGTGTCTCTTTTTGTTGCACGCTTCTTGTCTCCAAGCTCCCATCCGCCAGCTTTAGCATTTAACATCTCCGCTATTCTTTGCTAAAAAGAGCCGTTGCTTATATACATCACCGGAAGAATACAAACGTACCTTAACTCTCAACAACAAGAGGTGCTGATACTAAAACGAGCAAAGTACAAAATAGGGATATACAGATGCGTTTCACTTTAACCACATTCGCCGTATCGGTCGCGCTCGTCGCTGGATGCAGCAATCAAGGAATACCAACCATGAACCACCACTCCCAATCGCAGCTCATTGCTCAACAAACACAAGCACCCGTTGCGAAGAAAGTTCCTCATGCAATGACAATTCATGGCGATATTCGTGTCGATAACTACTACTGGATGCGTGATGATGAGCGTAAAGATCCAGAAATCTTGCAGCATCTTGAGCAAGAGAATCAGTATGCGGAAACAGTTCTAAAGCACACCGAAGCCTTTCAAGAGCAACTGTTCGAAGAGATCAAAGGCCGTATTGCAAAAGACGACAATTCAGTACCGGTTCGTAAAGGCAGTTACTACTACTCGAATGAAGTCACAGGCGACAATGAATACGAAGTGCATCTACGAGCCAAAGATTTTGCTGGCAAAGACAAGCAAGTTATCTTGGATGTCAACGAGCTAGCGAAAGAGCACGAGTTCTTCAATATCGGCGGTTTATACGTGAGCCCAAATGAAAACATGTTGGCTTATGGCGAAGATACGCTCAGTCGTCGTATTTACACCATCAAGATTAAAGACCTAACGACAGGTGAATACCTCAACGATGAAATTGAAGGTGCATCAAGCGCGATAGCATGGCAGAACGACAACCAAGCCTTCTACTACATCAAGAAAGATCCACAAACACTGCTTGGCTACCAAGTGTACCGCCATGTATTGGGTTCGCCACAAAGCCAAGATGTACTGATCTACGAAGAAACCGATAGCGCCTATTACACTTACCTCAGTACAAGTAAGGATAATGAGCAAGTTTATATTTGGCACTCCAGCACTGAAACCAGTGGTGTCTCTCTAATTGATGCAAACGATCCTGACGCAAAAGCAGAGCCATTCTACCCGCGTGAACAAGGTATCGAATACAGCATTGCGAAGCTCAATGACTGGTATTACATCTACACGAACTACCAAGCCGTAAATTTCCGTCTGATGAAAGTTCATAAAAACGAAATGCATGATCGCGCTAAATGGCAAGATGTCATCGCCGCTGACAATGAGACTCAGCTTGTCGACTTCGATTTGTTTGATGATCACTTAGTTTACGAGCAACGCGCGGATGGTCTCTCAACCGTCAAGATTCGTCAGCTTTCAACAGGGAAAGAGTTCCCGCTAACATTCAACGACACCGCCTTTGCTGCCTATCTCACTGGCAACAACGAACTGGACAATTCCAAGGTTCGCATTTACTACAGTAGCTTAACTACGCCAGGTACTTACTATGATTTCGACCTCAATAGCGGAGAGTCAGAGACCATGAAACAAACACCTGTACTGGGCGATTTTAATGCCGATGATTATCAATCCGAGCGTATAATGATCACAGCTCGTGATGGAAAGAAAGTACCTGTTTCTCTGGTTTATCGTAAAGATCGGTTCAAGAAAGATGGCACAAATCCTATCTATCAATACGGTTACGGCTCTTATGGCTCAACCATTGAGCCTACTTTCGGCTCGACTCGCTTAAGTTTGCTCAATCGCGGTTTTGTATACGCCATTGCCCATATTCGTGGTTCTGAAATGCTTGGTCGTCCATGGTATGAAGATGGCAAGAAGTTAACCAAGCAAAACACCTTCAACGATTTTATTGATGTGACAAAAGGTTTGGTTGAAGAAGGCTATGGTGCAAAAGAGAAAGTTTTTGCGGTAGGAGGCTCCGCCGGAGGCTTGCTTATGGGCGCGATTATCAACCAAGCGCCAGAGTTATATCGTGGTATTGGTGCTCACGTACCATTCGTAGACGTGGTTACGACAATGCTGGATGAATCCATCCCTCTAACCACCAACGAGTACGATGAGTGGGGCAATCCAAACGATAAAGCCTACTACGACTACATGCTTGATTATTCGCCATACGATAATATAAAAGCGCAACATTACCCGAACATGCTTGTGACAACAGGATTGCACGACTCGCAGGTTCAATATTTTGAGCCAATGAAGTGGGTAGCCAAACTGCGTGAGATGAAAACAGACAGCAACGTCCTAATCTTCAAAACCGATATGGAGGCAGGTCATGGCGGTGCCTCTGGTCGATTCAAGCGACTAAAAGAAGATGCCTTAGAATATGCCTTCTTCCTAGATCTGCTAGAAGCCAAGTAAACGTTCATCTAATTCCGAAATAATGCCCGCAACTTGCGGGTATTTTTACGCATTCTCTTTGAGTCTAAGCGATGACTCTCCTCCACAAGAAAATGCAAAAGAATAACGCCTACTCATAGCGAGTAGGCGTCAACACAATAAATGTGTTTAGGCAGAAGAAACGGTTCTATTTATTAGAAGTAGTAACGAGCGCCGATTGTCCACCAATCGTTCTTTTTGTTACCAATATCGTTGCCTAGGTCAAACTGGTAGCCAGCAAACGTATAGAAAGCGGATGTCACAGCGTATTCAGCTTGAATCGCCGACTCGCTGTAAAGCGTCTTACTCGCTTTGTCGTCTTCTACCGACTCGTAGTTCACACTGAATGTCCAGTCGTTGACGCCGTACGCCAATAGACCGTCAAGTTGAACGGTTTTCGCGTATGTCGTTCCATCGTAAGTGAAGAAATGATCATTCATACCGTATACGATGGCTGCATACAGACCTGAACCGTATTCACCGTAATTAGCAGAAATCACATGAGACGTCGCCGACTCTGATTTAGTACCAACCTTTACATCACCGCCGCTGTATGTGTAGCCTAGACCAAAACCTGCTAGCTCTGTGCCCAGTGCAATTTGGCCACGATCATCATAACCTTCATACTTACCTTGCCAGCCCACAGCTAAGCCT
This sequence comes from Vibrio sp. PNB23_22_6, assembly GCF_052877535.1. Classification (NCBI taxonomy): domain Bacteria; kingdom Pseudomonadati; phylum Pseudomonadota; class Gammaproteobacteria; order Vibrionales; family Vibrionaceae; genus Vibrio; species Vibrio sp. PNB23_22_6. The sequence goes on from NZ_JBNFXP010000009.1 coordinate 137,636, forward strand.
AAACCAAAACCGTCGCCAAACTCATAAGCATTACTGTAGCTCAGCATTTTATTCGCACGACCTGTACCTAAATTACCGTGATTGTAGTACAAGAAGTCATTGGCAAACGCGATTGGCATATCCGCTACGCCTGCTACATCGTAGTAAGGTGACCACTGAGTACCTGCTACTACACGACCAAGTTCTGCGTGCGTCGCACCAATGTAACCTAAACGAGTAGTGAATGAAGTATCGCCACCGTCTAGGTAGTTTAGAGCCCACTCACCTTTTGCATCGACTGTTACGCCGTTACCAATGTCTTGCTTACCAACGACATTGATGCGTGGAGACACTTGGTGTATGCCTACATTGTCTTCAAAGTATTCACCAATACCCACATCAACGTAACCACCGATAGACATTGACGTGCCATCGCTGTTATAGATTTCTGCTGCGAAAGTCTGTGTACCACATGCTAGTGCCGCCACTGCAACGGCTAGAGTTTTCATTTTCATTGTTAACATCCATATAGTTGTTTGTACCGGTTCGCCCCGACAGCAAGAAATTAGACATCAATCGCAACGAACAGGTAACAAGGTAGTAATGAAACACAGCTGAAACAAATGCTTTCCCCCTAAACCATCTACATTTCTGGTTATTATTTAACCTAAATCACAATAAAAAAGGGAACTTTTCATTCCACTTCATAATTTGTGTGGTATTTACCGTGTCACAATCGCCAACGTGCGAGTGGCTTCTCAATTTTGATACTTTTACTGCCCATACGATCAACAGAGTCAACTTGCAGTATTCTGTGCGGTGAAACCAGAGCCTTTAGCATATTTGACGGTCGTCTACTCGTCACGATCCTTAGTGTTTTATCCTGTTCAAATTGAGCTTTTAAAGAATGTTTATCTGCCTCTGACCACTCCAACTCAGGTTTGAATTGACGACCAGCAACAAACAGTTGATTGCCTGACGCAAAGTCTTCCAACGATTCATCGAGTAATATGACTGAATCCATTTCCATTTCAAAGATCGCTTCTTGCTGCTGGTTAATCAGTTCACGCATTTTTAGCATGAGACCCTGATGGTTTTTCTCAATCGCCTCTTGGTGCTCAGGGTAAATTTTTTGCAGATCCTCTCCGACAATCGATGCCATTCGAATCAAGTTAACCGAGTTCAACCACGCGTACTTCGACGTTTTACCCTTATCAAGAGTCAATACGGCAACACCTTGAGCACGAGGAGAAATCGCTTGCGATGCATCAATTTCAATCAATCGAATATTACCTTGTCTTGCATAGACATAAGTCGGGTCTTGGTGCCAAATTGCCCCTAGAGTAATCGCCACCGTTGCCGACTTACCCGCTTCAATCACTTGCTCTTGACCTTGATTCGCAAACCAGTTAGCGACACGCTCAATACCATAACGTTTAGGTGGTAAATACGTCGTTTCAATACCCGTTCCTTGCATCAACTGCTGTGAAATCATGTAGGTAACCGGCGTGCTGGTTAAGATATCTTTAGCAAACGTAAATGGTGTCAATGTGCTCATCACCACCAAACTCAAGCTCATCTTTATTTTTTTTGTATTCATATTCTATTATTCGGATTAAGGATCACGCGTTATTCATGATTCGGTAAATCGTCGCGGCTAGGAAGAACGCTGCCGAGACAATAATGATTGATGCACCTGACGGAATAGGAAGTTCAAACTCCATAGGAAGAACGGCACCAATCAGGCAAGCGACGGTGGCCAACAATGATGAAAGCAGAACGAAACTACCCATTCGCTTAGTCAGCAACCTTGCCGTCGCGCCAGGGATCAATAAGAGTGCCCCCACGAGCACTGCACCAATGATCTTTACCGCCGCAATCGTCACCAGAGTGATCATCATGACAAACAAATAATCATAAAAACTGGTATTGAAGCCTCGCACACGCGCGATGTCCGGGCTGATGCAGGTGAGTAAAACTCGGTTAAATGTCGGGATCAATAGTAGCAGGATAATCAAACAGCTCACCGCCAGAATCGTGATGTCTCTGTCTGTTACCGTGAGAATTGAGCCAAACAACACGTTCTCGAGCATATGAATGTTGATCTTACGAGCCACGTACATCAGCAATGCCGCACCGACGGCCAAAGCCAATGCGAGAAAAACCCCAACAAGTGTATCGTAAGGAACATTGGTTCGATTACGCACAAAATGCAGCAATAGTGCGAATATCATGCAGAAACTGAACAACCCAATAAACGGATTTTCCGGTGGCTCTCCAAGTAAAACGCCGATGGCAATGCCTGTCAGTGCTGCGTGACCTACCGCTTCAGAAAAAAATGCTAAACGCTTGGCAATGACTAATGTTCCGAGCCCACCTAACAGCGGACCTAGAATTAACGCAGCAACAATCGCATTAACCATAAAGGCGTAAGCGAAGCTTTCACTTAACCAGCCAGCTTCTACGCCACGAAGTGCGAGTTGTCTTAACCACTCCATTATGCGGCCTCCACTTTTGCTGTGTAATGCTTAAATAGAGATTCAATACGCTCTGGACTTAGCACTTCTAAATGATGTCCTGAAGCCACAATTTGGCGATTCACTACGTGTACTTGTGCATTTAAGCGGCGCACCGCTGTGACATCGTGATGAACCGCTAATACTGTTTTTCCTTCTGCCACCACTTCAAGAATCAAACCTTCTAAATAACGAACCCCTTGCTCGTCCATGCCTGTTGTTGGCTCATCTAACACGAGTAGGCTTGGATCATCTAATAACGCCTGCGCAAATAACACGCGTTGTTGCTCACCGCCGGACAATTGCCCCATTCGACGATCACTGCGGGCAGCCATACCCACACGATCTAGTTGAGCTAGCGCTTGTTGAGTTTGTTTGGTTTTTCTTCGCCAAAACAGAGGTACGCGTGTTTGGTTAAGCAACACAAAATCCATCACTGTCAGAGGTAAACTTGCCTCAAACATCGCCTTTTGTGGTACGTAGCCAATTTTGCCTAATTGCTGGTTTTGCTTAAGGTTTGGCCAATGCATCGAGATATCCCCCGTAAATTGGGTTAAGCCCAACACAGAACGTAACAGCGACGTTTTTCCGCCACCATTTGGTCCCATGATCACGTGGCATTGACCCGCCTCAAATTGAGTTTGGATATTTTGAAGAATAAGGTTACCGCCGTACTGCAAGCTCACCCCATCGATTGAAATAGACGGACCGAGCATCAGGCTTTCTCCTGCTCGTGCTTACTTGCTACAAACTTCATCGCGTCGATTAGCGTCGCCACGTTGTTACGCATTTCAACTTCAACTTTATCTGCTTCATATTCCCCATGCGTCATGTGCGAAAAGCGATAAAGCTGAACACCTGTCGCTTCTTCAATCGTATCGACAAAGCGGTTAGGCATGTTCAGTTCGTAAAACAGCACATCGATGCCAGATTGACGGATCTTCTCGATGGTTCCTTGCAGTTGGCTCGCACTTGGCTCAACGCCATGAGCAGGCTCAATCACGGCAGCCACATCGACACCAAACTCTTGCAAGATATAACCATAGGCATTATGCGTCGTTGCTACTTTCATCCCAGCGGTATTCAATTGGCCTAAAGACAACATGGCGTCACGCTTTAACAAACGAAATGTTTTGGCGTAGTTACGCGCATTCTTTCGGTAGTAAACTGCATTGTCAGGATCGAGCTTGCTCAGTTCACTCGCAATGGTGTACACCTTTTGAATCGTGGTCGATAGGCCAACAAAAGTATGCGGGTTAACCGCGCCTTTGCCCACCGATTGCCCCATCGCAGGCAATAAAGGCACTTCTTCGTTCGCTTCAATCACGACAAGATCATTTCGCTGGGCCGCCTGAATCACTTTCAGCGCAAAATCATCATGACCAATGCCATTTACCACGATGACATCCATTTGATTTAAGCGCTTTAGGTCATTCGGCTGTGGTAAATAGTTGTGTGGGTTAAACCCCGCATCCACCAGCGGAAGAATTTCCGCTTTATCCCCTACCACAGCTTTAACGTAACTGTAATAAGGCTGCAGAGTGATACCAATAGTTAGCTTATCTGCAGCGATGCTCGAAGCAGAGACCGCAAGCAACACACTTACGGCCATAATACGGCGTAATAGAACACGTTTTATCATCGTTATTTTCATTTATGTTGAACTTAGTGATCATGTGAATTGGAAGAAGGTGACGGCACGAGAACGATTTGCAGCCAACCTTGACGTTGACGATCTTCTTGCTTCATCAAGGCGCTAGCTTGCACAATACCAACAGCCTGTGAAAACCAGATGTCTGCCTGAGCATTACGGCTATCGAGGAGCATAGACGCTGCACCTTGTTCATCCTGTCTCAGCCCGAGATAAAGTCCGGAACCGAGTCGTTTCCATTGGTGCGAACCTTTACGCTGCCAACTTTGGTCTTGTACAAATGGTGCAATCCAAAATGCTTCTAACTCACTCACTTCCGGCCACGTGTCAGCGTCTACACGAAGATCTCGAATTTCTTCATGAGCGAGTTTGAGCTCAGCAACCATGGCAACCTCTTCTTGCGCAAGGTCAGTGATCGACACTTGATGAGCGAACACTTCCGAGTGCTCGGTCTCGGCTTGGTGGTACGGTAATAAGAACGTTGATGCCGTAAGGATTACGGTGACGGTCAATGCCACCCACTTTCCTTCTCGATTACCATTATTAGGTCGAACGATTTGTGTGTTCATTTCTCTTGTAACTCAACCACATCTACTTCGACGGGGTTTTCATGACCCGCATCAAACACAAGATAGAAATCCGTTTTCGGGTGAGGGAACTCTGCGATGGAACGCCTATCGGTTCTTACTTTGGCAATCAAGTTATCATCGTAGTCGTACATTTCGACATCAAAGTCCACTGCCGTTGAGCCATCCGAATAGCCAGCTTGGCAGATCACTTTTTCTTGTTCTAGATGGCAACTCATCAAAGGAAAATGTGCAATAGCCTGAAACGATGCCAGTCCGAAGAACAATAAAGAGATTTTGAGAATGGAGGTGCTGTTCATGGTCATTCCAAAGTGGCTCCCCTTTAACGGTGAGCCACAATTTGCTTAGTTAAGTTGAGTTTCAAACGTCAGGTGAACATTCGCACTGGTTTTATCTGCTAGAGGGTCGTTTTTCAGCTCACCTTTATAGTTGGCTTTCATCAGGTAACGACCAGCGACTTCCGGCGTGAATGTAATTTTGCCATCTATATCACTCACTACATCGATTTGCTCTTGATGGTTGCGGTAAAGCGTACCTTCACGAGTAATTTCCGCAGTCACACCTTGTTGAGGTTCCCCATTAAAGAAAAATTGGAAGATCACTTCTTCACCTTCAATGATGTCTGAAGGGTGCGTAAGCGGCTTCATCTCAAGCCACTTACCTTCGATTTCAAACACTTTTTCTGTCGGCATACCAACCGTTACGTAGCTTTCTGCACGGGTGTAGCTTAGCAGAGTCACCACATCGCGTGCTTTTTCTGGAATAACGCTCGCACGGTCAGCCTTACTCGCTTTTGCCCGTTTGACCGTGTCACGACGGCCCGCCTTGTATTGGGTGTAATAGCTCGGTTGATTGTTGATCGCGACCTTGTGTGTGCCTTCCTCTTCGAAATAGAAGTCAAACATCGAGCGGCGTTTCCCGCGCACGACAAAATTAGGACGCTCAGAACGACCATCTGGCATGATCACAAACGCTTGTTCACTACCTGCGGGTTTATCAAAAACAAACGTACCGTGAGATGCGGTTACATCGAACGTTAGCCAATCACCACCTTCTTTCGACACCGTGAAATGAGAAGGAAGAACCCAACGGGGATGTGCTTGTGCCGTTGTCGCCGCAGCTAAACCCATTGCCATTACGCTTGCTAGTGCCACCGCTTTCATTTTGGTCTTCATTATTACTCCTTCTCTATCACTTGACTTGGTAATTGACGGTGATTACGCCCGTCTCTTCCGTTGGTTTGATTTGGTAGCGTGCTTCTTTGTCTGCTAACTGAATTTTTTGACGCAGGTAGTTGCGACCACCGTGCTCACGCACGACTTCTACATGCAATGTATAGCCACCTTGCTCAAGGCGCTGACCGTCATCGTTGGTACCATCCCAAACAAAGCGATATTGACCTGCCGGGCGAGTTGCTGATGTTACCGCATCAACCAGTTCACGATCGTAACGACCGACTTTGCGCCACCAACTACGAAGGTCTTTTAACCATTCATCTTTACCAACCCAAAGCTGGATGGTTTTCACTGGTTTACGTTTCTCATCCTCAATCCAAACCGCCACATAAGGACGTGCGTTCATTGAGGTATCGATTTTTGGTAACTCAAATTCAACATCGACTTTGGCATTATCTGGTAGTGGTTCCGCCAAAAGAGGAAGTGGAATCAGCGCGGCTATAAGTGCAGCCTTATAAAAAGGGGGGCGACGGAAGAATCGACCTGCGTTTAACATAGGGTTCTCTCTATATGACCTGTTATGGCACAGCAACAAAATAAATAACGAACGACAATACGGTGCCTAAACTCATCCACTGCATCGACGTTCTGAATGTTTTCTTCTTTGGTAACAACAGGCACACACCAGTCAGGGCAAAAAACACCATTAACACTGCTGTTATGTCGATAAACCACTTCCACGTGTCGCCACTATTACGCCCTTTGTGTAAATCATTAAGCTGCGCAACAATGCCGTAGTGGGTGGTTTCAATTTCAGCTTGGCCCGTTGTCATATCAACAAAAACGGTGGCGTTGTAACCTGGACCTTTAAAATCCAAAGAAAGCTCGCCTAATACCAATTCTCCATTTTCTACTTCGGTGTAGACGTCCAAAGCTGATGGCATTCCACGCTGTTCATTTTCTTGAGTAAGGAAATCCAACAACGCCGAACGATTTGGTTGAAAGTTTCCCTCTCTTTCAAAAAGGATCTGAGAGGGAATAGTCAGAGTGTATTGCTGGATGATGGGTTCACTGCGCTCGAACAACTCAGGGCGATTCAAGGTAATCCCTGTCAACGCGAAAAAAAGCGTCACCGCTAAAAGCGCCATAGAAACATAAATGTGCAGGCGGCGAGCCCAAGTTTGAACACCTTTGCTTTTGAACAACATAGAAAATAATCATCACCAATAACCATGAATTGCAATTTAAGTGATAATCATTCGTATTGGCATTTAATTTACATTATTTACGTTTCAATATTCTGCAACGATAGCGTTTCTGGAAGGGTTGAAACAAAAAGACCCGAGCTTGCACTCAGGTCTTTAGGCTTCTTTCAATAACAGACTAGCCGCTTTGACTCTCTTTTGCGTGACGCAATTGAGAGAGGTATTTCACCCAACTATCTGCTTGAGTGGATGGTTCAATCTCATTGGCTCGTTTCGCGTTAGCGAGGGCATCGTCGAGTCGCTTTAATTTATAGTACGCACGAGTCTTCACCAATGCGACATCCGCTTTGCGTCCAGGAACGTTATCTAAAGCGACAAGCGCATCTTGATAATGACCTTCCTGAACTAACAGTTGCGACAGATTCCAATAGTATTGACGATCCAATTTGGCTGCTACGCGCCAACTATCAATCGACTTCTGCCACTCTTTCGCTATTTGCCAATACGTCGCTTGTTGTGCTTTCAGTTTGCTGTCTGAGTTAATGTCATTTAACTCAGCCAACACTTTCGCTGCTCGCTCCGGGATACCACGCTTGCCATACAGCTGAGCAAGAAGTTTCAAGTCATCTTGATTCAAGGTAACGCCTTGCAATTTAGCAAGGGCTAGAGAGTCAAGTGCGCGCTTGTCATCATCCACTCGCAAATAAAGCGCAACAAGTTGTCGCCACCACTCCACACGCTCTGGCTCAATCGCTATCAAACGTTTGATCGTACCTATTGCGGGTTGCCACTTTTTCAGTTCAAGTTCCGCAGACAATTTGATCGACAGTGGTGCCATCTTATCTGGCAGACCCAACTTCTCGTATCGAGCCATCGCAGAAAGCACTTTGTTCCATTGATTTAGCTGATAGTGGGACTGTGCGATACGCAACCAAATATCGTGCGATTTTTGCTTCTTTGACACTGATTTGCTCAAGTCGTAGTAGTGAGGCAGAGCTTTAGTAAACTGCTGCTCGTTGAGCAACATGTCGGCCAGCATCTTACGTGTTTGCCAAGCTTGCTCGTCGTTCAAAAGACCGCTATTTACTGCGCTCTCCAGTTGTTTGATAGCCGGCTTAACTTGCTCATTTTGCCAATAGAAAATACCCAGCATCCGAGCAACAAACGCTTGATCATATTCGCGAGATAAGTCGAGGCTTTCAAGCGTGGAGATGGCTTCTTGCAGCTTTTCTTCTTGTGCTAGGTTATGAGCACGCTGAACGCGAGTTGCTGTGTACTGACTCAGTTCATTCGCGACAGTGGTAAAAGCACTCAGGCTTAATACTGCACCAATTAAGAATTGCTTCATCATTTGGCTAACTTGAACTCCACTCTTCTGGTTTGCCCAAAGCGCTCGACCGCAACACCGTTTTCGACTTTCGGCTGATACTTCGACTTCTTCAATGCACGAATGGCTTCTTTTTCGAACATTCTCTTAGGCTTAGCATCAATCACTTCGATATCTTTAGGGCGGCCTGTCGCATCGATTGTAAAGCGCATCGTCACGTAGCCTTCTATCTTCCGCTTAACCGCTTTACTTGGATAGCGAGGCTCTGGGCTGTATAGCATCATTGCCTGTTGGTTACCCATGATACCTTTCAGGTTCGGTGCACTGATCGCAATACCATCCAGTGCGGTGTTCAGACCCAATGCACTGATTGGCGTTACTTGGCTCATTGGCTCTGCTTGAGTTGCAGCTTGAGACAAATTCATCGGCTCTGGCGATTTTGGTGGTTCAGGCTGCTCAGGTACAGCGCGTTGACGACGTTGCACATCAGCATCGTTCTCTACCATCACCATATCAAAGCGCACCGCCTCCGAAGGTTTAGGTGCACGTTGATTGCCTTTATCGATCATCCACGCCATAAAGCTAAACAGGCTCACCGCAATCATTATTGACGCTGGTAGTGCGAGTAACAGCCTGCCCATTAAGGTTTCTCCGCCGCCAACGCGATGTTCTTCACGCCTGCACCCTTTGCCGCATCCATCACTTTCACAACCGTACCGTTGTAAGCATGTTCGTCAGCTTGAATCACAAGCGACGCGTCTGGCTGCTCAAGCAATAGGTGCTCAATGGCGGCTTCCACACGCTCGATATCTACCAAACGTTTATCGATGTACACGTCATTTGCTGCGGTTACCGCGATAAAAATGCCCGCGTCTTTTTGACTAACCACGTTCGATGCTTGGGGGCGATTCACTTCCACACCAGACTCTCGCACAAATGAGCTAGTCACAATGAAGAAAATCAACATGATGAAGACAATATCCAGCATCGAGGTTAAGTCGATCTGTGCTTCATCCTGTCGATGAGTTCTACGTCCGAGTCTCACTTCTGACTCCTTAAAGATTGTTCTAACTGGAGGGCTTTGCGCTCACACACCTTGCTTAAGCGCGCATGCACAAACATGCCAGCAAGTGCTGCAACCATACCTGCCATGGTTGGCAGCGTCGCAAGTGAAATACCCGAAGCCATCAATTTTGGATTACTGCTGCCTTGTGTAGCCATCACATCAAACACCGTGATCATGCCAGTCACCGTTCCCAATAGACCAAGCATTGGACAGATCGCCACAAGTACTTTGATGGTTGAAAGGTTTTGGTTCAGTTCAATGTGCGCTTTGGCAATCCATCCTTCGCGGATTTGATGCGCGTACCAAGAGTGATGATCGGCTCTTGCTGACCACTGCTTAAAAAGCTGTTTCTTCACCTTTGGAAATTCCGTTGTTAGGTAAAGAACACGCTCCATCACCAGTAACCAGCACACCGCAACAACGGCTGCCAACCACCATAGAATTTGGCCACCTTGTTGCATGAAGCGCATCAAAGTTGAGGCCCAATCCTGGCTGATCAAACCCAATGTGTTGAGTAGGATCTGCTCCATTACGCTGCGTTCTCCGCTACAGTGTTCGGTGCTTTTTGACCTTTTGCCATATCACGCTCCGCTTGCTCTGCCACAAGACCAATGCCCTGCTTCTCAAGGATATTGCGAATGTTCTCAGCTTGAGAGCTCAATACGTTGTGTGCCAGAAGCAGCGGCATCGCAGCAACCAAGCCAAGTACAGTGGTAACAAGTGCCATTGAGATACCGCCAGCCATGACTTTCGGATCACCGTTACCAAACTGAGTGATCACTTGGAAAGTTTCGATCATGCCTGTTACCGTACCCAGTAGACCAAGCATCGGTGCCAGTGCCGCAAGCAGTTTCAGCATCGACAAACCTTTTTCTAGATGCGTTTGCTCATCCACCACCGCTTCTAATAAACGAAGCTCTAATGCTTCAACGCTACGATGTTTGTCTTTTTGGTATACCGCAAGGATACGACCAAGTGGGTTATCTTCTGGTTGAGTTGGATTCTTAAGCTGTTTGGCGATTTTATGACGGGCAATCATTAGTGATACACCGCGAACCAACGCAATGATCAAACCAATCGCTAACAAGCCAAGAATGATCTGACCAACCACACCACCAGCGTTCAGGCGATCGGCCATCGTTGGCGAGTTTGCTAGTTGCTCAAGGAGTATGCCGCGAGAGGGGTCAATCACCACTGAGTCGATGTCACCGGTCTTTAAGCTGCTTGCTGTTGGACCATTTTCTGGTTGGCGAAGGTAATTCACCGCATCACCGCGTTGACCGTTCCACTTCACGTAACCAGCGTCACTTAGCAGCGCCAATGAGCCAAGGCGAACACCGTTGACCGTTTGTTCACGACCTTCACCATCAAGCAGAGTGAATGACACCTTCGCCAGCTCACCACTTGCTTTAACTTGCTCTTCCATACTGCGCCACATCGCGTCAAGCTGCGGCAACGTTGGTAGTGATTTAGCGGCAACGATATCGTCGATAATTTGCTGGTATGAGTTTGCATCTACACCAGTAACAGAATACTTAAGTTCTGCTTCCAGCTCTTTAGCATTTTGACGAACCACACCAAATAGCTCACCCAAGCTGCCAGTTTCAAGGCGTAGCTTTTCTTCTAACTGCGCAAGTTCCGCTTCATTTTCACTGAACGTCACCGCTAGTGTATCGGCTTCTGCTTGCAGCGCTGATCGCTCAGCCACAAGCTTGTTTTTCATTGCTTGCAGCTCTTGTTGGGTTTGCATAAAGCCAGACTCACGAGCGATGTTGTGCGACTGTTGTTGACGATTTTCTTGTTGCGCTTTCTGCAGCAAGGTTTTGTTCGCTGAAGCTTGAGCATCGCTTGCAAATGTGGCGTGAGAGAGAAGCGCAGTACAAGAAATCAATGCGACCGATAGCCATTTCTTCATCATTTATTTGCCCTCCGCAACGTTTAGAGACACAGGCAAAGTAAGCATGCTCGGTGCGATCTGTTTGTTTGCCATCGCAAAGGCTTTATCGAGATCTGGCTTTTGATTAGGATCAACCGCTTGCCACACATTTTGTTGCTGTGACCAACGCCAGAAATGTTCACCTGACAAGCTACGTGCAATAAGCGATACGCGGCCTAGGTAAAGAATATCAGCTTCAATTTGGTCCTTGCTACCCAAGGCGATCTTACCTTGGTAAACACCGATCTTAGTGCCGTAATCCATTTCAATTTGGTACGCTTCTAAAATTCGGCGGAATTTTTCAGCATCTGTGACATCTGCGCGGATCATCATAGCGTCGAGTTTTTCGATACGCGCTGCACGCTGCGCCTTACGAATTGGCTTATCCTCCGCCACAATCGTTTTAAGACCATCGAGCATGTGGTACATCAAAGGCACCACGCCTTGACGAGTCTGAGCAATCTGCTCAATTTGCTCGTTAAGACTTTCTACTTCTTGGTTTTGGCTATCAACAAGGCTCGCGAGGTGGTTGCGATAAATTGTCAAATTGCTGACTTCTTCCTGCAGCTGTTCAATCTCAGCTTCTAAAGTCAGCGCTTTTTCTGCACTTATATCAATGCGTTTTTGGCTCACTGCCGACGCTTGGTTAGTTTTACTCTGCATGGCTTGTGCATCGTTAAGATTTTCCGCGTGAACGGGAATCAAAACCGATGAGAGCAACAACGCAATACTTGATTTCATTAGATTCATACGAGTTTACATATCTTAATTCTAGAAACACTATACCCAAGTAATCTCAAGGTTCGCGTTTCAACGAAAATGACTTGGGTATAGCAAAGGGGAAGCCTACCCCTCCCCTTTCTTCGTCAGCTTATTCAGTACTTGAACTGGATTGCCGCCATATAATTTCGGCCTTCGCCGATCACGACCTCACCCGCTCCTGCTTGTTGGCTATTCGTGCTACCACCACCAGCGAAGTAATGAGTATCAAACACGTTTTCCACATTGAGTCGAGTCACGATATCCAAGTTCTCATCATACTTGTATGTGTACGCCACGCCCATATCAATGCGAGCATACCCATCTTTCTTAAATGTGTTCGCTGCGTCTCCGTAGCGCTCACCTTCATAAAATAAACCTAGGTTTACATCGGTGTTACTGTGAACGTTGTAGCTAGACCAAACACTTGCTGAAAACTCAGGAACGTCTGCAGGGCGATTGCCTTTGTAATCCGCACTTTGCGTGATTTCCGCATCTAAGTACATGGCAGAGGCCGTTAGTGAAAGCGCATCCGTCACAAAACCTTGCACTAAGATTTCTGCACCACGGTGTACTTGCTCACCATCCTGAGTCTTCTTGTACATCACATCGCCACTAGCATTCACACCGTCTTCAACATCCAACGCGATGTTTTCTAAGGTGATATCGAAAAACGCCCCCGTAACGTATAGACGCTCGTCAAACAATTCCCACTTTGTGCCCACTTCGTAAGAGAGTCCACGTTCGGCTTCTAGATCTTCACCATCGTTAGTGTAATCAGTGCTATTAACTGTGCCTTGAGGCATAAAGCTCTCAGAGTACTGGACGTAAATCGAGCCGTTGCTTGCTGGGTGGAAAATCACACCTAGCTTCGGTGATACTTGGCTTTCAGTATGCTCATCAGTGCGCTTTTCATCGTAACGAACCCCCGCAAGTACTTGCCAGTGATCGTTAATTGTCATCATATTTTGCGCATAGATACCCCAAGTATCGTACTCAGATGTAGACTCTTTTGCTTTTCCTGAGTAACCAGGGCGAGGAACAGTCTGACCAGGTTCAATTTCAACTGCTGAGTAGTATTCTTGAAAGCGGTCATATTTGTAGTTTAAATAGTTAGCACCGATCAAAAATGTGTTTTCACTACCAAGCAGAGAAAAATCTGTGGTCACATCTAAATACGCCGTATCAAATACCCAATTATCTGTACGCTCATTTCCTGAATGAATGATCTTGTTATCTTGAGCGTATTTACTGAAACTTGGATAAGATTCCACATCAAAACGTTCGAAGTCTTGACGGTTATAACCCGCTTTCACATTTACGCTATCTGTCACTTGCGCATTGATATCGATGCCGTAGTTTTCTACATCGTTGTCAATTTTTGACCATTGTGCATCCCAGATGTACTTATCACCACGGACTGGTTTACCGTCCACAATGTATGCACCTGAATCAACACTTCCGTCATCTTTAGTACGGTCATAGTGAGCCGACACCATGATATCTTCCGTGATGTCGTATTCCACAACCAGACCACCTACTACGCGGTCAGTCTGTGGCTTAGTGCCATCACCGTATTCACGCCATGAGCCGTAGCTCTCTTTAGCAAGAATCGCACGCGCACGCAGCGTTTCTGCTTCGTTAAGTGCGCCACTCACATCCAACACTGTGCGAGAGTGATCATTTGAACCAATATCTTGGCTCAAATGAGCTTGTGTTTCTGTTGTTGGCTTCTTCGAAACCATGTTTATAAGGCCGCCTGGTTCAGAATTGCCGTAAAGGAGACCTGAAGGACCTTTAAGAACTTCAACTCGCTCTAAAAGCTCAATTGGTTGACGGTAGTGTGACCAGTGCTGGCTCCCATCGCGCAGGAAGCCATCCGAGCTGCTCAGTTCAAAGCCACGCAACGAGAAACGCTCACGGTTACGGCTTGTGCCTCCCGCACTGACACTCGCATCGTTTTTCAGGACTTCACCTAATGTGCTGGCACGTTGCTCATCGATAACCGCTTCATCAATCACAGCCACTTGCCCTGGCGTTTCCAGTTGCATCATTTCCATGCGCATTGCCGTACTGTTGGTATCGGCTTTGTAACCGAACTCGCGCCCTTCTACCACTAAGTGCTCATCTGTTTTTTGAACTTCTGCCACTGCAGGCGCTGCTAGCACTGCACCGATCACTAATGCCAACTGGCTCTTAGTAAACATATCCTTCACTCCGGTTATTTTCGGGCCACACATTCCACCAGTGCGATTCCCTTTGAATTATTTTAGGTGTGAATATAGATGATAATAATTACCATTAGCATTAAATTTACATTCTTTGCATTTGGATTGTTGTGTAGAGAGATCGGAATTCATAGCTCTTTTGAGCAAGTAGCTGAGCTCCTCTATCATTTCGCTACTTTGTTATTGTCGAAACGACAAGGTAACCACAAGCCCCCCTTCATCACGGTTAGATGCAGTAACGGTGCCTCCCATCATTCGCATCGATTCCTTTACAATGGCAAGCCCTAGCCCATAACCGCTTTGCTTTTTGTCTCGGGAGGCGTCCAATCGAGTAAATGGATCAAAGATATCCGAAAGTTTACCCTCAGGGATACCAGGACCATTGTCAGCAATAGTGATAATGACTTCACGATGTGTTTCGATATTCTTATCCGCTAGTGAAATGTCTATTCGCGCAGAATCGCCGGCATATTTAATGGCGTTTCCTACTAAGTTGTTCAAACAACGTAGCACTAAATTTTCATCACATTGCACAGTCGTGTTCACTGCATCACAAACAAATGTCAATGCTTGCGCTGGTTTCAAATCGATCTTACAACGCTCCACTTGAGGAGCAAGTAACTCTTCTAAATCACTGGACGTTATTTTTGTGCCGTAATGTGCATTCTCCAGTCGACTAAATTCTATGATTTCACCGATCAAATGATTCAGTTCGTTGGATTCTTCTTCTAGCCGTGTCACTAAACTTTGTTCGCTTTCCCCAACACGTTTACGCAATAGATGTAAGACTAAGTTTTGACGAGCAAGTGGGGTACGAAGCTCATGAGAAACGTTACGAATCAGACGACGCTGCTTTTCAGCCAGAGAATGCATCTCTTTAGTCATATTATCGAAGTCACGAGCTAGCTCGTTAAACTCGCGAATATTGGATTTCAACTCATTTACGACACTGACATTAAAATCCCCATTCGCTAGCTTTTTGCTCGCCTCTCTTAATCGATCCAATGGTTGTTGCAAATGTCTTGCTAGAAGCAATGAAAACAGCGCCAATATCACCGCCGCAATCACTACCTTTAACACTCTGAAATACAAAACAAAATCATGATCCGGATGCAACTGGTGAGGCAATTTAATAACTAAGCTATTGTTATTCACTAAGGGAATATTGATGATCGGTCGACTTACTCTACCTTCGAGTTGCTCATCAAGGCTTCTTTTGAATCTCAGTTTAAATTCAAAGTATGGATGCATCATTCGATGCGTTAACGGCTGATAGTTTTCATCCAAGACAAACAAATAGAAGTGCTGTGCATTCGCCCAATCTGCGAGCTCATCCATATCACCATCTTCGATAAGAACATTCGCTTGATGGGCAAGATCCAACATTTCTTCTTTTACACTCAGAGGGATCTTCAACATGGCCCTGACTAACGCTTGTTCAGCGACCGCCTGAACGGCCAAAATGCTAAAAACGATGGCGGTGATGTAAGTAAAGAGCTGGAAAGCAAGACTACCTTTACGCTGAACAATATAAGGAGGGCAAACCAATTTCATCAACTAGCCACAACCTCAAGGTAGCTGTAGCCTTTGCCACGAAACGTTTTAATGTGTTGCTTCGATAGACCAGCACCCACTAATTTTCGGCGGATATTACTGATATGCATATCTAAATTACGATCGAAAGGACAAAGCTCTTTCTTCAATACCTTGATTTGCAATTCCGCTTTCGAGATCACCACTCCCTGATTCTTCACTAAATAGTTCAATAGCTCAGCTTCGGTACCAGTAAGCGGTAAGCTATTCAGTTGCTCACTGATGCTTTGTACGGTGCCGTACATCACCTGTCTTTGTCGCTCTAGCCCCACTCGACGAAGAATCGCTTTAATTCGCATCAATAACTCTGCAACGTTAAATGGCTTGCCGATGAATTGATCGGCTCCAGATTGGTAGCCCTCTAACATCGAGTTTTCATCATTCAAAGCAGTCAGCATCAAAATAGGCGTCGCAAAACGCTGACAGATACGACGTGCAACCTGTATACCACTAAGGTTAGGTAACATCACATCAAGAAGAACGATATCCACCGACATCTCTTCCATATGCTGAAGAGCACTCTCCCCACAATGAACGGACGAAACGGTATACCCCTCTTCCTGCAATACTGCTTCTAATAATTCACACAATGGAACATCATCATCTACGAGCAAAACACGAGACATCACAAAACCAATACACAAACGCAAATAATAATAATTCGTATTTTATTACTCATTCAAAAATTTAACAATCTCATTTTTTATGTTTTTTTTCGGCGGCTCATAAACGCAAAAATGCCCACTTTCCTGTGGGCTCTCACACGTAAGATATGCCTCTTTCTCGCAGAAAATCACATCCTTAGTCCTGTAGCCTTTGCGACATCTTCAACAATCATTCGTAAATGGGTACTTATTGATTGAAGCGTTTCTAGCTCATCTTCATTAAATGGATGAATCAGTACTGAGTCTGCGCCCTTCTTACCCACAATCGTAGGCAAACTGAGTACAACGCCATTTATGTCATATTGCCCTGACATCATGGTGCCAACTGGAAGCACCGAGCGCTCATTAATTTTAATGGCTTGAATAATGCGAAACACACTCGCTGCAATGCCATGAACAGTATTGTGTTTACGGCGAAAGATTTCATAACCTGCCTGTTTTACGGCTTCAAGTAATTCATCGGCGTCGATCCGTTCAATATTATGAGCATCACAATAGTAATCAGCCGATTGTCCAGCGATAGAAATCACACTCTTGGGTATAAAACAAAGACTACCATGCTCACCTAACACATAACCAAAGACATTCTTAGGATCCAGGTTCACTCGATTTGCAACAATACTCATCAAGCGTGCTGTATCAATGACACAACCGCTACTGATCACTTGGTTCGTATCAAAACCCGTATTCATCGTAATAAAATGTGCGACAATGTCACAAGGATTTGATACCACGATAAGTATTGCATTAGGCGCAACTCGCTCCACTTTGTGTGCGATCTCAACCCCCACAATTGCATTAATTTCCGCGATATCGATACGAGTCTGACCTTGTTTGATTTGTGCACCAGCGGTAATAACCACAATATCTGCTTCCAACAAATCCAGATAATCATCACTAGCGGTAATATGTGTATTCTTAGAAAAGGTCAATGCAGCAGTATGCCGAAAGTCGAGAACTTCCCCTTCTGCTCGTTGTAAATGGTTATCCAATAGAACTAATTCACGTACGCTACCCAGGGTCAAAAGATAATTGCATACCCCAACGCCAACCGCTCCTGCGCCAATCACACCAATTTTCATGCTGCTCTCCCTGATAATTAAAGGATGTATTCACACAGTCATTGCCTTTAAAAAATGGGTGGTAAGCGTATAAAAGTCCAACCATTTATATTACTTCAAGTTGCATTCCCAACAGGTTTGTCCATCGTAAGGACGACTAAGTAAGGGCGTTTTGTCCCTAAAATGCGCGAATTAAGCATGATTTATCTCTTTAGATACTGAGCTATCCCTATGTTCTGATTAAAAAAGGAGTACAATCTGAACCAATCACTTACAAAGTAAAAATGTATATGCAAACGCTTTTAATTGGCCACCGTGGCGTGGCAGGAGAATTCCCAGAAAATACCAGAGCCAGTGTTCAAGCCGCCATCGATCTCGGTCTTAATTGGGTCGAAGTCGATGTCCAACCAACCAAAGACAATGTACTGGTTGTTTGCCATGATCATAAGGTAAACCGATGCAGCAATGGCCAAGGACGTGTCGATGAACTGACATTAGAACAACTGAAGGCCTTAGATTTTGGAAGTTGGTTTAGCCCTGATTTTTCTAACCAGAAAATCATGACGCTTTCTGAGTTGCTTACTCTTGCTGCTGAGAATGAACTCAACTTAAACATTGAAGTTAAGGTTGACCACCATCCCGCAGAACAAGTGGCTAAAACGCTTGCACACACACTGGCTAAAGGGGCACTATCTAAAGAAAAAATGCTTCTATCTAGCTTCAGCCCTGAAGTCATAAAAGCACTATATAAACATTGCGGTGGTCACCGCCTAGGGGTACTCAGTGAATTTTTTACCAAGAAAGATCGGCTATTACTGGAAGAAGTGAATGCTTATAGCTGTAACCTCAACATTAACTGGGTACGCGCACGCCAGATCAAAAAGCTCCAGCAAGCCGGTTACAAAGTAATGTGCTATACGGTAAATAACCCAAGGAAGCTAAAGCACCTACCGCAACTGGATGGTATCTTCAGTGATTATCCTCGCCGATTCATGGATTAAATGCTATTTACACTCTCGCTCGGGAACCTACGGAAAGAAAAAATTACCATTCAATGGAAATCGGGGTTCCCATTTTTACCAGCTTAATAAACTCTTCCATTTCTTCATTAGTAATTGCAATACAACCATTCGTCCAGTCAAAACTCTGAATATACTGAGAAGATTGCGTCTCACCATTCTTAAGACCATGGATTTTTATATCGCCGCCAGGTAACACTCCCTTTCGATGCGCTTCAAGACGGTCAATTGCGTCTGGGTAGCTGATATGTACAGAGCGGTAAAACGCTGAATCTTCGATAATGTAGTCAAGCGTATAGTCTCCCTCAGGGGTACGATTATCGCCCTCTTCTTGTTTGTGTCCCTTAGGATTAGCCCCTAACGCTATACGATATTCCTTAACGACTACGCCTTCTTCCAACAAGTACATTCTGCGCTTCGATTTATCTACTTTGACAAGATCGACTGCCGCCTGTGCACCCATAGATAAAAAACAACATAAGAATAGAGACAACCACTTTATCGACATCGTTTGAAACGCCTAACCAACACAAAGGAATACAAAAGAAAGGCAATGCTAGTCAGAAGGCCATATTAAAGCAAACTTAATATCAGCAAATTTAACTACTCAATGCTTCCATGAAGTCTTACTTTATATACCCAAGTGACTTCAAGATGCAGGATTCAGAGCGCTGTCATTGATTCCTTATTTACCGAAAGTAAGCAAGGAAAACAACGCAGTGTAATAGCCTGCACTTTCCAAGTTGTATGACGCATAAATCGGTTCAATGACACGCTCCCGAAGGGCCCTCGTTGCAAATAGTAAGGGACCTGGCTCGTATACTTGTGTTGCCGATTTTTGATTTAGACCCACGAGACCTTAAAATCGCCGCTTACATAAAGCCTACCAACGCACTCGAGACGCTAACTTTTCTCTAGAGGGCTTAGTTGGCTTTAATTTCTATGGTAAAAACGTTGGGGTGGTCGGCACGGGCAAAATTGGCATCGCGACAATGCGTATCTAAAAAGGGCTTGGCATGGAACCGCTGTGCTATGACCCATACGAAAACCCACTCGCAATAGAGATGGGAGCTCGTTACTGTACAATTGAAGATATTTACACTCACGCGGATGTCATTTCTCTTCACTGCCCAATGAGTATAGAAAACTACCACCTTCTGAATGAACACTCCTTCGCAAAAATGAAAGATGATGTAATGATCATTAATACCAGTCATGGGGAACTGCTTGATTCTGTCTCGGCAATCGAAGCACTGAAACAAGGCAAAATAGACGCGCTCGGGTTAGATGTTTACGACAACGAAAAAGACTTGTGCTTCCAAGATAAATCGAATGATGTGATTGTCGATGACGTTTTCCGTCGCTTATCAGCATGCCATAACGTATTGTTTATGGGTCACCAAGCTTTCCTCACGTATGAGGCTCTCAATAACATTGCTTCTGTTACGTTGAATAACGTCAAAGCCTTCTTCTCTGGAGTGACTTCAGGCAATGAATTAATCAAGTAAATGGAGATATCAAGCAGTATAGTAGAGCGTAGAAATTCAGCTATGCTATACTCCTCGACTATTAAAAATTTGAGTCCAATTACCATGAGCATTAAAACTGATATTCAAAAGCTACACAACCGTCTAGATACATGCCAGCGTAAACTTGACGGGGCACGTTCTCGTGGTGATCAAGAAATGATTACTAAATTCACGAATGAAGTTGAAGAGCTTACGAAGAAGCTAAATCAATTAAAACACAAGCAAACTTACGAGCTAAACAAAGAGCGTAAAAGCCTGCTTGATATGCCATTCTCTCGTGAAATCACTAAAGAAGAACAGGCTGATATCGGCAAACTAAAGAAACGCGTTCGCGGCCTAGTCATCGTTCACCCTTTAACGAAAGTGGGTAAAGAGCTGCGCCTAGATGTGATGACAGGTTTTGCACCAAAAGAGTTCTAATTGCCACATCAAGCATCTGATATTGAAAAGCCCAAACTATTAGCGTGGGCTTTTTTATACTTGAAATTCAGTTAGTTTCAATAAGTAACCGTACAACGAACTGGTCGGTCATTTCTCATCGCATTTGAGAGTTATATTTCTAACCGGAGACGTAACTGAAGGAAATTGCTAAATGGCAAAACGACGAAAGCCCGTTGATTTCTCAACGGGCTTTCTATGTAGTGGCGGAGAGATAGGGATTTGAACCCTAGGTACGCTATTAACGTACGCCGGTTTTCAAGACCGGTGCTTTCAAC